>NZ_JAHXPU010000037.1:0-376841 GCF_047308185.1 Pantoea sp. B65 | reverse complement strand
CCCAGTATTAGATACAACCTTCAGTTAGTAATGTCGGTTGGTTTTTCTTCATGTTTCCCGTTTCGCCAGCATGCTGCAAATTCAAACGGCGTCTGGTAATTCAGCGATGAATGAGGTCTGGACTCGTTATAGTCCTGCCGCCAGTCACTAATGATTTTCCGGGCATGAAGAATATCGCTGAACCAGTGCTCATTCAGACATTCATCGCGAAAGCGTCCGTTAAAACTCTCAATAAACCCGTTCTGTGTTGGCTTACCCGGCTGGATGAGTCGCAGTTCTACGCCATGCTCAAAAGCCCACTGATCGAGCGCACGGCAGGTAAACTCCGGGCCCTGATCGGTTCTTATCGTTGCCGGATAGCCACGAAACAGCGCGATGCCGTCCAGAATACGCGCGACCTGAACGCCTGAAATACCGAAAGCAGCGGTGATCGTCAGACACTCCTTCGTGAAATCATCCACGCAGGTCAGGCACTTAATCCGGCGGCCGCTGGCAAGTGCATCCATGACAAAATCCATCGACCATGTCAGGTTCGGCGCATCCGGGCGGAGAAGCGGAAGCCGCTCAGTCGCCAGACCCTTACGGCGTCGCCTGCGTTTTACACCCAGACCGTTAAGATGATAGATGCGGTAAACCCGCTTGTGGTTGACGTGAATGCCCTCCCGACGCAATAACTGCCAGATGCGCCGGTAACCAAACCGGCGACGTTCAAGTGCCAGCTCTGTGATACGCAGAGATAGCTGCGCGTCAGCAGCCGGACGCTGAGCCGAATAACGGCAGGTTGAAAGGGACAGACCAGCCAGCCTGCAGGCACGGCGTTGCGACAGACCCGTTGTCTCACACATGACTTCCACGGCTTCCCGCTTCTGGTCTGTCGTCAGAACTTTCGGCCCAGAGCCACCTGAAGCGCCTCCTTATCCAGCATGGCTTCAGCGAGCAGCTTCTTGAGGCGGGCATTCTCCTCTTCAAGTGACTTGAGCCGCTTCACTTCGGGGACTTCCATGCCGCCAAACTTCTTGCGCCAGGTGTAGAAGGTAGCGTCTGAAATAGCATGCTTGCGGCAGAGTTCCCGGGCCGAAACCCCGGCTTCGGCCTCGCGGAGAATACTGATGATCTGTTCGTCGGAAAATCGTTTCTTCATGGGGATGTCCTCATGTGACTTATGAAGACATTACTAACATCGCGGTGTATTAATCAACGGGGAGCAGGTCACGGTCACTATCACTACGGAGCCAGTGAGGTACCGCCACCCAGTGGACTGGGGCGTCCTCGCACGGTGTAACACACGATCTGCACTTTTTTACGTATCAATCCATTGATGTGGAAGGGCTGGTGGTAACGAGCAATCAACCACCAACTCAGGATAATCCCACAATGGAAGACAGCATTATGACAGAACAAATTTCTTTGCTTGATGACCAACTAGTGGATATGCGGTTCATTACGAAGCTAACGGGGCTTACTGATAAATGGTTTTATAAGATGATTAAAGACGGACTGTTCCCGAAGCCAATTAAGCTGGGCCGCAGCTCCCGCTGGAAGAAAAGCGAAGTCGAATTATGGTTACAGCAACGCATTGTCGATTCACGCAGCCAATGATACAACCCATTCAATTAAGTTACGCCTTTCCCAATATACCTATCGTTTAAAGCAGCATTCTGGCCTAAAACAATTCACGCGATATTATTTATCAAGCTTAATCGCGACGGCTCTCAGTTCAGATTCTGAAAAACAGAAGCCCCACCCTTTCCCTGGCCTATCCGTCATTATGTTCAACCGCTGCCGCACGGGCGTTTATTACATCAGGGTGAGCTTCATATTTTTAACGATACGTCAGATCGATCCTTCGCCGAGCATATAACGTTTCCGAAGACAGCTGAAAGTTATATTCCACTGCCTTCAGCTTTCTCGATTTGAGCATCTTCATCGTAACGCCGTAAATCTGCCTTGCTTCCACCCTTCTCTGAATTTCACCAGTGCTCAGCATGAGCTGATGCTTCAAAATCGACAGCAGGCTGACCTGAAATGAACGGAAGATCCTGACACTAACGCGGAACCGCTGGTGGGTGGTGATGCTTACCGGCCAGCGCTCCTGAACGGTAAAATCAGGCCAACCCGATAGCTCCGCATTGTTCCGCTTCAGCATCGCGATATCACTTGCAAAGTGCTGTACCGTGGCGGCATCGTTTGTCATTAGCCGATGATAAAGCTGACGGTCGATTTTGCTGACGTGCAGGCGCGAAAACAGGGAGATATTCCAGGTGTAATCACAGTGTGTGCATTTATAGATACTCCACACGTCCAGCACCTTCTTTTGCGAATTAACCCGAAATGCACCTGACGGCGTGAAGTCCCGTTTAATGTTGCATGAAGGGCAGCGTTTCGCAATCCGCTGATACCCCACAGGCGTGACAACCCATGTGACTTTCATAACGTACCTTTTTTAACCCATACAAAACCAGATCCGTACTGAACGGACCATGAATGTTTATGTATGAAAAATATTTAAGAGATATTTTTCAGGGGGTTAAAAAAAGATTTCCAACGTTACAATCCTGTAGATGGTCAACGAGATAAGTCGAGACTATCAAAATGGCGCTTATCGGGTAAATGAGTTCAATCAATATTCATGGTGTTACAGCAGGGGGTTATTGCTCTGACCCGCTAAAGACCGTGCAGTAAGTTTGTATGTTTAGCAGACAATCAACTGACTGAAGGAGCACATGATGACACAGCACGAGCGGTTTTATCAGGCCTGTGCAATGGCGATGTATTCACCCTATGCACATAATGACAATAATAACGTACTGCTGCGACCGAAGCGGTAATCTAAAACACTGGTCAAAGGCGATACAGGGTTTCCTAGATTGCTGGCAAAAAGTCGGGCACAAAAGCAGACAAAACATTACCTGACGGTAATGCCAGCCAGGGAATTTCCAATCTAAATGGTTATCAGCAGGTGGCCCTTAAAAGGAATTCCACATTGGATAAGCCAACTCGACAATCTCCAATATGTGTCATTTCTTTACCAGATCAATTGTTACTAATGTCAAAAAACGAAATTTGAACGGCAAAATTCAACTTCAACTCACAAAATACTATGTAAATCAGCAAGTCGTGGTATTATCTTGCGTTACCCCCTATACCCAGAGTCACAGCCATGATCCGCTGCCACCTCGCCAGAATGATGGGCGAACACAAATTGCGCATTGCAGACGTTGCCAGGGAAACTGGGCTCAGCCGCGCCACAGTGACCTTGCTCTATAAAGAGACGGCACAAAAGGTAGATCTAAATGCCATTAAGCAGATCTGCGTACTGTTTGATTGCACTGTTGGTGAGCTATTGGAATTGATACCAAGCCCAAATGACCAAGGAGCGACCTAATGGCCTCTGAAGCAGATACTCGAGCGAACTATATTGATCCAGCTTTGGTTTCAGCTGGTTGGCTATCGAGCAACATCAGCCGGGAGCATTACTTCACCGACGGTAGAAAGATGGCAGGTGGTGTGCGTGGGCGGCGTTGTTTTGTGGATTATCTGCTTCATAAAGACAGTCGCTATTTGGCAGTGGTGGAAGCTAAAAAAGAATCCGAGCATCCTACGAAAGGCCTGCAACAAGCCATCGACTACGCTAAGAAGCTTTGCGTTCGTTTCGTCTATTCAAGCAACGGTAAGCAAACCTACGAATTCGATCTGGAAACAGGCAAAGGCGACTATATTGAGTTCTATCCAACACCTGTAGAGCTAGAAAAACGCTATACAAGTGAAACTACGGGATTAAGTCAAGAACTAAGAAACATCCCGTTTCACTTGGAAGGAGCAATGCAACCACGTTATTACCAAGAACTGGCAGTCCATTCCGCTACAGACGCAATCGGTGAGGGTAAATCCCGAATCTTGCTCACACTAGCTACTGGCACTGGTAAAACATTCATTGCCTTCCAAATCGTTCATAAAGTATTTCAGGCTCGCTGGAACCGCGACAACCCCGGTTCGCGCAGACCGCGCATTCTGTTTCTGGCCGATCGTAATATCCTTGCTGACCAAGCCATTAACACCTTCAACTCCTATGAAAAAGATTTGATTAAAATTAATGGGGAGGAAGTTCGCAAGCGCAATGGCGTGGTGCCCACCAACGCACACATCTTTTTTGCGATCTATCAGGCGATTGCGGAACGGGAAAACATTGATGGCTACTATAAAGCCTATCCCAAAGATTTCTTTGACATGGTATTGATTGATGAATGTCACAGAGGTGCTGCCAATGAAGCAGGTTCCTGGCGAGCCATTCTTGATCACTTCAGTAGCGCTGTGCATTTGGGTTTGACTGCCACACCAAAACGCACAGACAATGTGGACACCTATGAATATTTTGGCCAGCCTGCCTATGTGTATTCACTAAAGGATGGTATCAACGACGGTTTTCTCACACCATACCGGGTTAAGCGCATTAGAACTAATTTGGATGAATTAGTTCTCACCAATGATGATGTAATCATCGAAGGTGAATCTAGTCAAGATTTATATCAGGTCGAAGATTACGACCGCAAAATCATTGTAGATGAACGCACTGAGTTGGTTGCGAAAGCAATTTTGCAAAACATCAACCCGCTGGATAAAACTATTGTCTTCTGTGAAAACCAAAATCATGCGCTGACCATGCGCGACATGATTAATAAAAACAAATCAGTTAAAGATCCGCATTACTGTGTACGGGTCACCAGTGACGAAGGCAAGATCGGTCGCGAACTGCTGGAAAAATTTCAGGACAATGACAAAAACATCCCTACCATTATTACCTCATCACAAATGCTCACTACCGGCGTTGATGCCCGTAACGTACGCAACGTAGTGCTGGATCGAACCATAGACTCAATGGTGGAGTTCAAACAGATTGTTGGTCGTGGTACTCGAGTGTTCGACGGTAAAGACTACTTCACCATCGTGGATTTTCGTGGTGCGACTAATAACTTCTATGACGAAGAATGGGATGGCGAGCCCCAAGCCCCCGAGCCGGGTGGCACCAGAGAACCTACGCCGCCACCCTATTCACCCGAGCCACCAGTAGGCGGCGACAGGCCAGAACCCGAACCAGGCGAGCCACACCCACGACTGAAAGTAAAACTAGGTAAGTACCGTGAGTTCAAGGTCATTGATATAGAAACCCGCTATATCGACGAGAATGGTAAGCCTCTCTCGATTCAGGAGTTTGTCGAACGGCTAATTCAACAATTGCCAGGGCTATTCAAAAGCGTCGATGAACTCAGAGACATCTGGTCAGACCCAGACCTACGCGAACAACTGCTGGCCAAACTGATACAAGCCGGCTTTGACAAAGAGCAGCTATCCGCACTGCGTCGAATGTTCGAGGCCGAAGACTGCGACATATTCGATCTACTAGCATTTTTAGCGTTTGAACAACCCATGGCTACACGCAGATCCAGAGCTGAGGCTGTACGGACTAATAACGCCTTTTTTGATCAATACAAAGAGGCAAAGGCCAAGCAATTCCTGCATTTTGTCCTGAAACGCTATGAACAAGACGGCACTACAGAGTTGGCGCGTGAGCGCCTGCCAGCCCTAATTGAACTATCCGGCCTCGGCACCACCAAAGATGCTTCTATGGCATTTGGCGGCAAACCTGCGCAATTGCTCGCCGCATTCAAACAACTACAACACCAGCTTTACCAAGTGAGCTAACCAATGGAACTGAACTTAAAGCCTAACCCATTACATCAGCAAGCACAGACCCTACGCATTGATAAAGTTGCGACGCTGATAGGTGAAAACGGCTCCGGCAAATCCAGTATTTTACAGTCAGTTTTTGAACAACGATTAGCAGGAAAAGACCATGGGAATCTCAAGGTCGTGTGTTTCTCTTCCGGCCAGAACGAAAGCTACTCGGCAAAGTTCAGTGCCTATCTAAATAGAGAGCGGAAAGCCGGTCGAGGATTGAGCCTTGAGTGTTTTTATTATGATAAATCTTGGTCTAAAATATTGATTTTTTTGGCCACCACAATCAAGCGTAAAGGAAAAGTTCGGGCTTTTTTGGCTGAACGTAATTATGTTGCTGAGACTGTGATTGAGGAAGGAAGTGATCGAGAAAAAGACGATCTAAGCACAACCTTGAAATGCACCTTTAAGGTTGATAAAAACTACATCGCACGTGTGCAAGATGCACTTAGTCGTGAAGAACGTGGTGAATCGGACACACTGCGTGCAACGCCATACTTTCGTTCACTGGAAAGCTTTATTACTAACCTGATTTCCCGTAACTATGAGTTCGAAGAGCCCCTTCGAAAGCAAACCATCAATATCACAGCCAATGGGTTAATCCAGGTTTCTTTCGACTACCCTAGGCAAGTTCTGGCTGGGGATGACGAAGCCGGTGCGTCTGACGCTCAAGCCATGGCAACCAGTTGGGACCCGGAAGTGGCCTTTTTTACTCAAGCCGCCGATAACAACTACTTTATCGATAAGTCACGTTGCAAGCTGGTATTCAACAGCAGTATCGAGCTGGATCAGCTCAGCGATGGCGAATACCAGCTCCTGTTCCTGTATGCGCTAATTGACCTTTTCGACTCTGACAGCACCCTGTTCTTATTCGACGAGGCGGACTCCCATCTTCACTATAAAAATGTTGAAAAACTTTGGGCTCTACTGCACGGCATAAAAGGGCACGCCATCACCACCACACACCTACTCGACTCCATTTCGGCCAAAGAGAATCGTATCGAACACCTGAAGGTCGTGGAAAAAGGTCGGGTCAGCGAAGACAATAAGGTCAAACAGTTGATCAATCGCTTGAGTGTGCTTTCGCGTGCAAAATCCGTTGAGTTTGAGGTATGTGGCAAGCTACCAAATATAGCGTTGTTAGATGATTACAACGACTGGGTTATCTTCACCAAACTTGCCGCCCGAAAAGGCTTGGACGTATCTCTATTGGCGCACGTTCACGCCATTGGTAAGCCATCCAGTCGTAACGATGATAATGAGCAAATCGGAAAAGCCAAAATCGACTGGACTCAATCGCTAAGTAAAGCAGAAACAGAGTTTGAGACACTAAACGTTTTTCTTGTATGTGACCGTGACAATTCAAACCCACGCTGGCATGAAAATGGTGTGTTGCTAATGGGGGCTCCAAGGGAAGAAGTTAGTAGAATACGCTGGCCGGGAAATAGACGTATTCAAACTTTCTTGCTTGCGTGGCGCAGACGTGAAATCGAAAATTACCTACTGTCCTTCAGCGCCCTGACACATTTTGGCGTCATAGGTGCAATAAACAATAATCAGCTCGGTCAAGATTTACATTTGAGGGATGGAGATCCAGGGGATAATGACGGGATCAGAGTGCTTGATGTCAAACAAGTCGTTAATCCATTGATAGAAACTCAAGGTATTGGCAAAGATTTAACCAAAATTGAGTTCTATGTAAATCAAATGAAGCCAGCCGAAATCAGCGAAGACATCACTAATATGTACAATTTTATTATCGGAAAACTCTAACCATGTCACTACAACAAAAAATTGGCCGCATTACCGACATTCTGCGCCGTGACGATGGTATCAGCGGTGCCATGCATTACACAGAACAAACCTCTTGGGTATTATTTCTAAAGTTTCTCGATGATTACGAGTCCGAAAAAGAAGATGAAACGATATTGTCCGGCAAAGACTATCAACCCGTACTGGATAAGGAACACCGCTGGACAACCTGGGCTTGCCCAAAAACTGCCGATGGTAAGCTGGATTTGGCGCGTGCTAAAACAGGAGATGACCTGACCGATTATGTGAACAGTCAGCTTTTCCCTTACCTGAAAAGCTTCGCCAACGTAACAGTAAATGGCGTAAACCCAAAATCCTTCACCTACAAAATTGGCGCGATATTTCAATATCTGGATAACAAAGTGGCCTCTGGTCATACTCTGCGCGAAGTGCTGGATATTGTGGATAGTCTGAACTTCCAGTCTGAGTCCGATTTATTCGAGCTCTCATTGGTCTACGAAGGCTTATTGCAAAACATGGGCGATGCTGGTGGCTATGCGGGTGAGTTTTACACCCCTCGCCCTGTAGTGCGAGCTATGGTGCAAGTGATAGACCCCAAGCCCGGTGAGAGCATTTACGACGCGGCGGCAGGTTCATGCGGTTTTTTGGTTGAAGCCTTTGAGCACCTGAAGAGCAAAAAGAATGAACTCTCCACCGAGCAATGGGATTTCATTCAGCGCAATACTTTCTTCGGCTATGAAAAAACCTCGCTGGCCTATGTCATGGGTATGATGAATATGATCCTTCATGGCATCGAATCACCCAATCTGTTCCGTGGTAACACCTTGACCCAGAATATTCGCGATATTCAGGAAAAAGACCGTTACAACATTATTCTGGCCAACCCGCCGTTTGGCGGCAAAGAAAAGTCGCAGATTCAGCAAAACTTTCCCATCCAAAGCAACGCCACCGAGCTGCTGTTTTTACAGCATTTTATGAAGACCCTGAAAAGCGGCGGCAAGGCGGCGGTTGTAGTGCCAGAAGGTGTCTTATTCCAAGCCAACAGTGCATTTAAACAGGTAAAACAAGAGCTGCTTGAAAACTTTAACCTACATACCATTTTAAGTTTGCCTGCTGGGGTTTTTTTGCCGTATTCCGGCGTAAAAACCAACGTGCTGTTTTTTGAACGCAGCGGCTGCACCAGCGATGTTTGGTATTACGAGTGCGAACCAGAGCAAAAACTCACCAAAAACAAACCGATCACCGATGATCACCTGAAAGAGTTTGTTGCGCTTTATAGCAGACGGGAAACCACAGAGAATTCGTGGACGGTTTCAGCCAGCAAGTTGACAGAAGAGTATGATCTATCTGCCAAAAACCCAACCAAACAGAAAGATGCCGAACACTTAGCGCCAAAAGATATCCTTAAGAAAATTCGCACCAAAGAAAAACTGGTATCTGGTCTGCTGGATGAAATTGAAATGCTGCTGGCGGAGAAATAACCATGGAACAGATTGAAGTTAATGTTCCAAACGGCTGGAGTTGGAAAAAATTTGAGGATGTTTGTGTCCTTAAGAGAGGCTATGACCTTCCAACACATGCAAGGTCGGTAGGTAATATCCCTTTATATAGCGCAAACGGTGTCACTGATTACATTGATCAGTTTAAAGTTGAGGGACCTGGAGTTATTACTGGGCGAAGCGGTACGATCGGTAAAGTGCATTTTGTTGAGAGTGATTACTGGCCACTCAATACAGCACTGTATGTGCAGAAGTTCAATGGAAATTATCCACGCTTTATAAAATATCTCCTTGAATTCTTTGATTTAACTCGTTTTTCATCTGGGGCAGCAGTACCTACTCTAAATCGAAACTCTTTTAGTTCAGAGTTGGTATGTACACCAGACAGCATCGATGAACAAAAACGCATCGTCGAAAAACTCGATGCACTACTCACCCGCATCGACACAGCCATTAAGCTTTTAGAGGAAAGTATTGTACAGGCTGATGCTCTATTGAAGAACGGTCTTTCAGAAATATTTAAAACGCTAAAATTAAATCATCAGGTCGTACCTCTATCCTCTGTTGTGATGATAAATAGTGGAATTGCGCTACCAACTGTTTTCAAGAATGGTTTTAGTAATGGTGAAATTCCATTCTTTAAAGTTGCTCAAATGAACAACCATCATGAGAACATGATTGGGCCGGAGATCACATTTAATCAACAGATTTCTAAAGAACATAAAATAAAAATCTTCCCTAAAGGTAGTACACTCATACCTAAAAGGGGAGGTGCCATTTTGACCAACAAAAAAAGGATGTTGTTAGAGGACGCCTCTTATGACAGTAACATCATGGGCCTAAAAGCAGATGAATCCAAAATCAGGGATGATTACCTTTTCGCGTTTATGCGCACTATCGATTTAGCTAATTTCGTCGATGCAAGTACAATTCCACAGGTAAATAACAAACATATTGACCAAATGCAAATTCCATTGGCATGCTTGCTGGAACAAGCCACGACAGTTGAACGAGTAAATTCACTCGTAAAGAAAACTGAGCGATTAAATATTAAGATTCAGAGCCAATTAAAGGATTTGTTTTCTTTGAAAAGTTCGATTCTTGATTCTGCATTTAAAGGCAAGTTATAAATAAATGGAGTGAAAGATGAGTTTACAAACCAACTTGCAAGGTCGCTTACGTAACACCTCTTTACCCAAGAGTCACGGCCTTATGCCAGTATTTGAGGCGGTAGTAAACTCCATTCACTCTATTGAGGAAATGGATGATGCTGTCGACGGAAAAATTGTTCTATGCATTAATCGTGCCACTCAAGACAGTCTGGATTTAGATGCAAAATTGCAACCACCAATTATAGGATTTACTATAACCGATAATGGATGTGGTTTTGACGAAACTAATTTTAAGTCATTTGAAACCCTCGATTCTGACCATAAAATTAACAAAGGGTGTCGGGGTGTTGGCCGCCTGATGTGGCTGAAAGTTTTTGATCTGGTCGAGGTGGAAAGCCATTTTTTCGATATTGATGGTGAGCTTAAAAAGCGCATATTCCGCTTCAACGATAAATCGGGAGTTCATAGTGAAAAAGTTGTAGAAACCACATCTAATAAACCCGGCACCCTTATCAAGCTGGTTGGTTTTGATGAAACTTTTCGAAAACAAGTTCCTGTAAAAGGTCACTCCATAGCCAATCAGCTGCTTGAACATGTGCTCTGGTATTTTGTGCGGCAGGGAAGCGCCCCAAAAATACTTTTAGAAGATGCGAACGAGGTGTTTGACCTTGATCATCTGCTCGAAGAACATATGCATGCCAGCGCATTTCTCGAAACAATTACAATTCGTGACCACCAATTTGAATTAACTCATATCAAATTTCGTGCATCCATTAACAAAAAACACCAGTTAGCACTATGTGCAGCAAATAGACTCGTTAAAGAAGAGTCCATTCAGGGAAAAATTCCAGGCCTATACGGAAAAATTTCTGACATTTCCGGTGAATTTACTTATACCTGCTATGTATCATCCGACTATCTTAACCAGCACGTGCGCAGTGAGCGTACCTCGTTTGATATTGCTGAAGATGTTGAGGACATGCTCAACGAAGTAAGCTTCAAAGATATTAGAGAAGCCGTGTTGATTCGTACCAAAGAGTACCTGCAAGATGTTCTGGCAGAAAACGTGTCGGCTGGCCGCAGACGAGTGGATGATTTTATCGACAATCATGCTCCACGCTATCGCCCCATTGCCAATTATGTTGCAGAAGAATTTTTGATCGTTGACCCAGAAAAATCAGATAAAGAACTGGAGTTACACCTGCATGCTCAGTGGTATGAGGTGGAGCGTCAGTTGGTGAGCGAAGGCCATGACATCATGCTGCCTCAAAATAAGGAGCACGTTGAAGAATATAAAGAACGGTTAGGCGACTATCTACGTAAAGCAGGGGACCTTAAGAAATCAGATCTTGCCAATTACGTTTCACACCGCAAGGTTATTATCGACCTGTTACAAAAATCTATTGAGCGGCTAGAGGACGGAAAGTACGCCCGTGAAGATATGATTCACGAACTAATCATGCCTATGCGCAAGGATTCCGTCGAGGTTTTCCTAGACTCTTGTAACCTGTGGCTAATCGATGAGCGCTTGGCATTTCATAACTATTTGGCTTCTGATAAAACGCTCAATTCGATGCCAATCACCGGCAATGAATCAACCAAAGAGCCAGACTTGCTCAGCCTAAGAGTATTTGATAATCCACTTCTTGTTAACGATCAGATCAGCTTTCCACTTGCAGCCATTACAGTAATCGAAATCAAACGCCCCATGCGTAATGATATGCGAGAAGGTGAAGATAAAGACCCTATTGATCAGGCGCTCAGTTATTTAGAGCGGATACGCGAGGGTAAGGTAACTACAAAATCCGGTCGCCCAATTCCGGGAAATAATGATATACCGGGCTATTGTTATGTACTTTGTGACCTTACTGAATCCATGCACCGGCGCTGCCGTCGAGCAAATCTACGGATCACATCTGATGGGATGGGCTATTTCGGTTATAACGAACCTTCCCATGCTTATATCGAAGTGATTAGTTTTGACCAATTAGTAAAAGCGGCCAGAGAGCGTAACCGGGCATTCTTCGACAAACTTGGATTGCCTTCCTCTTAGGATTGGTAGGGGGGTGAGCAATAGAATTTGCTGAATTGCTAATGTCAAACCGCACTGTTGGTACAGGATTACAAACTCTTGCATCCAGCTTTATTGAAATATTAGCCTTCAGCAATCGATATTTTGAAGCAAAAACTATGAAAAATTGAATTATTGCATTTCCCATAGTTAGATTTAGGCCTGAATTATCAATTTTTCCAAAAAATGACTTCATGCCTGAGCCACACCGCCTATGACTACAACTTATTGTAATAAGAAAATAAAATGTGAGGTGGAGATCGATGTCGCACAATATCGATCTTTATCAACCACAAAATCAAAAAGACGCTTAGCCATCTTTACGGCCAAGCGTCCTTTTATTTAGCTTCCCAACTTTACGAAGTAAATTTTACAGAGCGGAACTATCGCTCTGTCGATTCACTCTATCAATCTTCGAAAAATCAAACGGGCTAACCCCCTTCTCCCGATTCGCATCCAGATAATCTGCCCACCACTGCAGCATCAACCTGCGCTCTCCAAGATGTTCCGCCTTATGAATGTAAGCCGCCCGCACAAAGTTTCGTTCCTAGTGACTCATCTGCCGCTCTACCGCGTCCCTCGACCATAATCCCGATTCAATTAATGAACTACACGCCATCGTCCTGAATCCATGCCCACAGACTTCCGTTTTCGTGTCATAACCCATCACTCTCAGCGCCTTGTTCACCGTGTTCTCACTCATCGGCTTACGCGGATCGTGATCGCCAACGAAGATCAGCTCTCGGTTCCCATTCATGCTTTTGATATTTTCCAGAATAGCTAAGGCCTGACGCGATAAGGGAACAAGATGCGGCGTCTTCATCTTTGAGCCACGCTGAGAATATTTAACACCTTCCAGTAGCTCACGCTCTCCCGGAATCGTCTACATAGCCGTTTCAAAATCCACTTCTGTCCAGCGAGCAAAACGTAGCTCACTCGATCGGATGAAAACTAGCAAAGTGAGTGCCACGGCCAGCCTAGCTAACGGTCTGCCGGAGTAGTGATCAATGCGATAAAGTAATTCAGAAATGCGATTAAGCTCTGGCGCAGCACGATGCTGTCGTTTAGCCGTAGCTACTGCACCGGCTATCTCTTGTGCAGGGTTATAATCGATTAAACCGCTCTGCACGGCAAATCGCATAATTGCTGTTGTTCTTTGTTGTAGACGTGCCGCCACCTCAAGACATCCAGACATCTCTACGGCTTTAATGGGAGTGAGTAAATCTCTGGTCTTTAGCTCAGCAATATTCCGCTTACCTATAGCAGCAAAGAGATTATCTTCCAGACTTTTCAATACACGAGCACTATGCGATGCCGACCATTTCTGATTGCTGGCGTGCCAGTCTCTGGCGACCACTTCAAACGTTATCGCTTCCTGCTCTTGTTCTACCTTGACGACTTTCTTATTTTCGCTGGGATCAACGCTGTTAGCTAAGAGCTTACGCGATTCGTCCCGACGTGCCCTGGCATCCGCCAGCGAAACTTCAGGATATTTCCCCAACGCCAGCATCTTCTCTTTGCCGCCGAAACGATAACGAAGCCGCCAGTACTTTGAACCGTCAGGATGAACCAGCAATACCATGCCGTCACTGTCTTTCAGTTTATAGGTTTTACTTCAGGCTTGGCCGCACGAACCTTCACATCACTCAGAGCCATGATGAGTATCCTTTCAAGGGTTCTGTGTGGGTACAAACAAATCGAGCCGGGATATATCCGCAGTTGTACCCACATCAGTAAGTTGAAGTAGATTGGATCAGGTTGATTTAGGTTGAATGAAAAGCGGAGCAACACCTTGCGGATACTGAATTTCAGACACAAAAAAAGCCGCCCTTAAGCGACTTAATTTTCATACCATTTGGTGCCGAAGGCCGGAATCGAACCGGCACGCCTTGCGGCGGTTGATTTTGAATCAACTGCGTCTACCGATTTCGCCACTTCGGCACGAAGAGGTACGCGGAAAACGTTGTGGATTATACCGTTACCCAAGGTCTGCGCAACCTTAATCCTCCGGGTTGCGATCTGAGTGCTGAAAAAAACAGCGCCACCGTGCGTGCCACCACACTCTCCCGGCTTTCCGCCTGCGCTGCGGATGCAGATTAATCCCAATTCAGCCCATTTCCCGTAAGGCAAATCCTGCAGCCGGAACTTCTGCACATCGGCAAAGTCCGAAGGTCACTAATGTCAGATGTTTTGCAGTTTTTACCCATAATAAAGTAAACAGGGGTTTTCCAATGAAGCATACCACTCAGCGGGTGTTACTGGCTCTGAGCATCTCTTCAGCACTGCTGGCAGGCAATGCCGCTGCGGCCAGCTGGCAGGATCAGCTGAATAGCGCGGCAACGCAGCTCGGACAGCAGAACAACAGCAACAGCAACACCACCAGCAACGCTTCACAAGGCGGTATGTCGCTCTCTTCCCTCTCCGGTCTGTTAACCGGTGGCGATAAAGCGGTCAGCGCCAACAGTATGACCAACGCCGCCGGGGTGCTGGAATACTGTGTGAAAAACAATGTGGTGGATAACAATGTCTCCGCGGTTAAAAACCAGGTGCTGAGCAAACTGGGTATCGATACCCAGCAGGAGAAAACCAAACAGACCGATTATCAGCAGGGTCTGATGGGCTTGCTGAATACCGGTAACGGTCAGCAGCTGAATCTGAAGAGCCTCGGCGATACCGAACTCGGCAAAAAGGTGAAAACCAAAGCCTGTGATGTGGTACTGAAACAGGGTAAAAACTTTATCAGCTAACCGCCCTGCGCTGGCATAGTGGGTCAGCCATTGCTGGCCCGTTTCCCCTTATCTCTGCCCTTTTCCCGCTATCCACCCGCTATTCCTGTCGCAGGTTGCTATTCTTATTCAGGTTAATCTATTACACCAGGCAGTATCACGGAGGCCGGAAGCGCTAAGCGATATTTATGGATAAAGAGAGCGAGTTAAAAAAAATAAAACGTATCGCCCTGCTGTTGTTGTGTACTGCAGCGGGCGTATTTATCACCACCCTGTTCTTTCCCGCCAATTTCTGGGTCAGTGGGATTAAAGCGATTGCCGAAGCGGCGATGGTCGGCGCGCTGGCCGACTGGTTTGCGGTAGTGGCGCTGTTTCGTCGGGTGCCGGTGCCGTTTATCTCGCGCCATACGGCGATTATTCCGCGTAACAAAGACCGTATCGGCGAGAATCTTGGCCGCTTTGTGCAGGAGAAATTCCTCGATACCCAGTCGCTGCTGGCGCTGATCCGCCGTCACGATCCGGCGCAGATTATTGCCAACTGGCTGAATACGCCGGGTAATGCGGAACGGCTGGGGCGCCATCTGTTGCAGGTGATGCGCGGCTTTCTCGATCTAACCGATGACGCGCGCATTCAGCGCTTTATCCGTCGCGCGGTGCATAAGGCCATTGATAAGGTCGATCTGACGCAGTCCGCCGCCATGCTGCTGGAGAGCCTGACCAAAAATAACCGTCATCAGGAGCTGCTGGATGCGGCGATTGAACAGGTACTGCAGCTGATTAACAAACCCGGAACCCGTGAGTTTATCGCCATGCAGCTGGTGCGCTGGCTAAAGCGCGAGCATCCGCTTACCGCCAAAATGCTGCCGACCGAGTGGCTGGGCGAGCACAGTGCTGAGCTGGTGTCGAATGCGGTGAACTCGATCCTTGATGATGTCGGTCAGGATCGCGGTCATGAGCTGCGGCTCGGTTTTAACCGCGCGGTTGAGCGGCTGATCGACAAACTAAAGCAGGATCCGGAGATGGCGCAGCGTGCCGAGAGCATCAAGTCCTATCTGAAAGAAGATGCAGCGCTGAATAACTATATCGGCGAGCTGTGGGGCGATCTGCGCGGCTGGCTAAAAGAGGATTTAAGCAGCGATAACTCCGCGGTGCAGGCGAAGATCACCGCCGCCGGTCGCTGGTTTAGCGAAACGCTGATTAACGATGCCAGTCTGCGCGCGTCGCTGAATCAGCATATGGAGCAGGCGGCCAGTACCGTGGCGCCGGATTTTGCCGCCTTTCTTACCCGCCATATCAGCGATACGGTAAAAAGCTGGGATGCGCGCGATATGTCACGTCAGATTGAAGTGAATATCGGCAAGGATCTGCAGTTTATCCGCATTAACGGTACGCTGGTTGGCGGTACCATTGGTTTGATCCTTTATCTGTTGTCGCAGTTGCCGATATTGATCCCGTTATTGAAATAGGGATGGGCGGCATTAATGCCGCCCGTACGGTTGGGATTGCGTGATGCCGGGATTACAGTTAGTGCAAATTATTGCGGTATTCCGTGCGCATTTTGCAGCGGGCTGTATTCGGCGCTGTAAAGAAACGGGTTACTGATGCGGTCGTCAGGCCGTTCAAACAGCACATTATTCCCCTGCTGATCAAACAGATGGATCTGCGTCGGATCCAGCGACAGCTCGACAAAGTCCCCCGGCTTGCTGACGCGGCCCGGGGTCAGGCGCGCAGTGACCTCCTGGCCTTCAACATGGCACAGCGCCAGGGTATCCGAGCCTAACGGTTCAATCACGTCCGCCAGCGCCGGTAGCGGAATACGGTTATTGCGCAAGCCAAAACGCGGCGGCTCCAGATGCTCCGGACGTATCCCCATTAACAACCGGCTGCCGGGCGCCGCCGACACCGATTTCAGCGGGATTTCACAGCGGCCAAACTTCAGTAACGGCCCGTGCGGATGGGCGACCACCTCCACCTGTAACATATTCATCTGCGGCGAACCGATAAACTCGGCGACAAACTTATTCACCGGCTGGTTATACACCTCCATCGGCGTTCCCACCTGCTCAATACGCCCTTCGCGCAGGATCACCACCCGATCCGCCAGCGTCATCGCCTCTACCTGGTCGTGGGTAACGTAAATGGTGGTGGTCTTCAGCAGCGCATGCAGGCGTTTAATCTGCACCCGCATATCGACGCGCAGTTTGGCATCAAGGTTGGAGAGCGGTTCATCAAACAGAAACGCGCGCGGCCGGCGGATAATCGCCCGCCCCATCGCCACCCGCTGGCGCTGGCCGCCGGACAGCTGGCCGGGTTTCCGCGCCAGCAGCTGGGTGAGTTGCAGCATGCTGGCCACTTCATCCACCCGCTGACGGGTATCCTGCGGGTCGTTATTTTTCATCTTCAGACCAAAAGCGATGTTCTCAGCAATGGTCATATGCGGATACAGCGCGTAATCCTGGAACACCATCGCAATCTCACGTTCGCTGGGTTCAAGGTGATTCACCACTTCATCGCCAATACGCAGCAGGCCGCCAGAAATCTCCTCCAGTCCGGCAATCATCCGCAGCAACGTGCTTTTACCACAGCCGGAAGGGCCGACAAAGGCGACAAACTCGCCATCATTAATCTGCAGGTCAATGCCGTGGATCGCCTGAATGTGATCGTAACGTTTAACGATTTTTTCCAGTGAAATTGTTGCCATGGATGTTGCCTCATAGTCCGGGTCATGGCCGGGATACCGCACTCTTCCAGACGACCACGCAGAGTTAGGGTGTGTGAAGGCCGGTTAATCAGAAATTTTCCCGCGCCGGTCACATTTTCGAAACTGCGTATTGCATGTTTTTTGTTCAGACGTATAAATATCGTTATCGATAACGTTAAACAAGTGTTAATGAAAAATGGCGATTGAAACTTTTAACCTCAGCACACTTCCGGGAAAAATAGTCGATATTGGCCGCCGAAGCAGCGTGCTGTTCGAGCTGTTGCAGCAGGAGATCGTGCTGGGGGTGTTGCCGCCGATGACGGTGGTACTGGAGCTGGAACTGGCGCAGCGCTTTGGCTATAGCCAGAGTACCGTGCGTGAAGCGCTGCTGGCTCTGCAACAGGAAGGTCTGGTTCATCGCCAGCCACACCGGGGAACCCAAATTTCGCCCTGCACCGAACAGGAAGCGATTGAGATGATCCATATCCGCCATGATATCGAGTGTCGCGGCGTCACGCGGATACTGGAGATGACGGAAAAAGCACGCGGCCAGCTGCGTGAATTATTACTGAAAGATATTGAGGCGATGGTCAGGGCGGCGCGCGATCAGGATGAGTATCTGCTCTCCTGCTATGACCGCGCCTTCCATCTGCGGCTGTACAGCTGTGCCCAGCTGCCCAATGTCGAGCCGATCCTTAAGCGCTGTCTGGTGCATAACCATCGCTACAAAATCCTTAACTGCGGCGGCGATGTGTCGCGTCTGCACGCCAGCGCCGAACGGCACTACCTGCTGATTGATGCCATTGATAGCGGCGATCGCGAGACGCTGGTCTCGTGCCTGTCGCACCATATCCGTACCGCAGTGAACTTCGGCCCGGACCTGACGCAACCGGAAGTGGGGCAATCCGCATGATGCCGCTCGCCATGCTGTCGCCGGAGATGGCCGCGCTGCTGGCAGAGCTCCAGCAGCAGGATGCCGGATTAGCCGATCCCACCACCCTGCCCGCCGCTCAGGGGCGCGCGCAGTCGGAGCAGAGTAATGTCCGCTGGAATCAGCAACTGCCGCCAATGGCGGAAGTGACGCCCTTCAGCGTGAGCGACGGCCGGTTGCCCGCGTTATCCGGTACTCTCTATACGCCGGAAAATGCCGGCGCCGGGGCGATTATCTATGTCCATGGCGGCGGCTGGGCGTTCTGCAGTGCGGCCACCCACCAGCGCAGCGCCAGGCTACTGGCGCAGCTTAGCGGCGTACCGGTGTTGCTGTTTGATTACCGACTGGCGCCAGAGCATCCATGGCCTGCCGGGCTGGAAGATACCCGGCGGCTGTGGCAACAGCTGACCAGCGGTAAGCTGTTCCCGCATCTCGATCGCCATAAGCTGGCGCTGGCCGGTGACAGCGCCGGGGCCAACCTGGCGCTGGCGCTAATGCTGGCGCAACAACCTGACGACATCCGTCCGGTGTGCGGCCTGCTGTTTTATGGCGTCTATGGCGCCGACTTTACCACCGCCTCTTACCGCCAGTGCGCCAACGGCCCGGGGCTGACGCGTGAAAAAATGCAGCGCTACTGGCAGTGGTATCAGCCCGATCATCAGCAGCGTCTGCACCCGCTGGTGACCCCGCTGAATGCCAGCGATCAGGCGCTAATGGCGCTGCCGCCGCTGTGGATGAATGCCGCACAGGTCGATCCGCTACGCAGCGACAGTGAAAATCTGGCGGCGAGGCTGCATCAGCTTGGCCGTCGCGACCGGTTACAGATCGTTCCCGGCGTGGTGCATGGCTTTATGCAGATGACGCTGCGTCTCCCCGCCGCCGTAACGGCTCATAAGGAGGCAGCAGATGCCTGGCATAACCTGACCCGATAACTCTCCCTGACCCTACAGCTATCCTGCAAACCTAAAATATAATCAGGAGCAAAGCATGAAAAGAGTAATGTCATCGCTGGCATTAGCGCTATCCCTGTGCCTGTTAAACCCGCTGGCGCAGGCCGCAACCGTGCATTACTGGTATCACTTCGATAATGCCGATAACACCATGACGGATTTAATTGCCCGATTTGAAAAACAGAATCCCGATATCCGGATCGCGGCGGAGAATATTCCGTGGAACAGTTATTACGATAATCTGTATACCGCGCTGGTCGGCGGCAGCGCGCCGGATGCCGCGATGGTGAAAACCTTTGCCCTGCCGCGCCTGCAGCAGATGGAGGTGCTGGAACCCCTTGATGACTATATTAATCAATGGGACGGCAAAAATAACCTGCTGGAGAACACGGTAAAAATTGCCCGTGGCGGCATGGATAAACACTATTTTTTGCCGGTGCAATATATCGTCTCCTATCTCTATTACCGTACCGATTATTTTCAAAAAGCCGGGCTGACGCCGCCGAAAACCTGCGACGATTTTTATGCCGATATGAAAAAGCTGACGCAGGATACCAATGGCGACGGTAAAACCGATATTTACGGTTTTGGTTTTCGTGGCGGCGTTGGTGGCCAGGATATGTGGGCGCCGTTAATTATGCCGTATGGCGGTGAATTTAAAGCCGGCGGCCTGACCAAACCCGCGGTGTTACAGGCCAGCCAGCGGATTGTTGATGCCTGGAAAGCCCGGCTGTTTCCCCCTTCCGCCACTACCGATGGCTTTAAGGATGTGATCGGCGCCTTCAAGGCCGGTAAAACCGCCATGACCATCCACCATATCGGCTCCGCCAACGATCTGAATGCGGTGCTGGGCGATAACGTTTCCGCCGTACCGCTGCCGGTCTGTAACGGCAAACGCTGGGCGCCGATCGCCGTTGAATCCAACGCCATCTTTACCACTGCCGCGGATAAAGCGGCCACCTGGAAATGGATCGCCTTTCTCTCCAGCGCGGAAAACAATGCGCAGTTTAATCGCGCCACCGGTCAGCTGCCGGTGACCAAAAGTGATACCCAGGCGTGGCATGGCCACCCGAAACGTTTTCTGGATGCCACCGTCAACTCGCTGCCGGACGCCGAGGACTATCCCAACACGCCGCAACTCTCGGATTTTGTCAATACCGTCTGGCCGGTGAATATGCAGCAGGCGTTGTTAGGGCAGATCAGCGTTGAGCAGATGAACAGCAAAATCGAGACGCTGTTTAGCGCGCAACCGTAAATTTCCCCGCGCCGCCCGCGGGCGGTGCCGTCAACGACCCTGAGGTGCATGATGGTAATGGAAAATTCACTCGCTCCGCCGCAGTTGCGCAGATCGGCCCTCGCCCGGCGGGTACTGCCCTACGCCCTGCTGTCGCCCGCGGTGCTGATCACCCTGGCGATTGTGTTTCTGCCGATGGTGCAGGCCACCTGGATGAGCTTTCACGACTATGTGTTATGGAAGCCAAAGGCCGCCACCTTCACCGGCCTGCATAACTGGGTGAAAATGTTCGACGATGAGGTGTTCTGGACCGCACTGAAACATACGGCAATCTGGATTGGTATCACCATTCCGGCGCAGTTATTACTCGGGCTGGTCACCGCCCTGCTGCTTAATCAGCGGTTTTTCTGGCGACCGCTGGCACGCGCGCTAATTATTATCCCGTGGGCGCTGCCCAGCGTGGTGATCGCGCTGATGTGGGCGTGGATTTATGATGCTAACTACGGCGTGCTGAATGATTTTCTGCTGCGCATGCAGATCATCAGTTCCTCTATCTCCTGGCTGTCGAACCCGGATACCGCGCTGTATGCGGTGATCCTGACGCTGACCTGGCAGGGCTTTCCGTTCTTTACCGTAATGATTCTGGCGGCGTTACAGTCGATTCCGCACAGCTATTACGAGGCGGCGTCGCTGGATGGCGCCAGCCACTGGAAACAGTTCTGGCATATCACCCTGCCGGGCATCTCCGGCGTGCTGCTCACCGCGGTATTGCTGCGCATTATCTGGGTGGCTAACTCGATTGATGTGATCTTTGTGATGACCGGCGGCGGTCCCGGCTATGCCACCTATACCCTGCCGCTCTACTCATTTATCAAAGCGCGCACCAATCTCGACTTCGGTTACGGCTCGGCGCTGGCGGTAAGCTTTACCCTGATGCTGCTGGTACTGGTGGTGATCTACCTGCGGCGTACCATGCGGAGGGTCGCATAATGGTGAGAAATAAATCGCTGCCGCGCCGCCTGCTGACGGTGGATCTGCCGATGCTGCTGATCCTCGCGTTTACCCTCGGCCCGTATATCTGGATGTTTTTCACCGCCATTACGCCGAAAAACCTGCTGTTCAGCCGTGGGCCGGGGATTAGCCAACCGACGCTGGAGAACTTTATCAATCTGTTTTCCCGCGTCGGCTTTCTCGACAATATGCTGCACAGCGCGATTATCGCCGGCGGCACGGTGGTGCTCGGCCTGCTGCTGAGTATTCCCGCCGCTTACGCCTTTTCGCGCTTTAACTTTCGCGGCAAACGTCTGCTGCTGATGCAGTTCCTGGTGATCAATATGTTCCCGGTGGTACTGCTGATCCTGCCGCTGTTTGTGTTGATGAAACAACTGGGGCTGCTGGACTCGCATCTCGGGCTGATTATCGCGAACTCCACGGTCGCCATTCCGTTCTCCATCTGGATGATGACCAGCTATATCAACGGTATTCCGCGTTCGGTGGATGAAGCGGCGATGACCGACGGCTGCAGCCGCCTGCAGGCCATGTGGAAAGTGGTGCTGCCGCTCTGTACGCCGGGAGTGATCGCCACCGGTATTTACATCTTTATTACCGCCTGGAACGAATATCTCTACGCGCTGACGCTGGGCGGGCGTAACGTCAAAACCATTACCGTCGCCATTCAGAAGCTGATTGGCGAGTATCAAATCGAATGGGGTCTGCTCAGTGCTGGCGGCATTATCGGCGCGTTACCCGCTACGGTGCTGTTCCTGATCGTGCAGAAACGTTTAATCAGTGGCCTGACACAAGGGGCCGTCAAAGGCTAACGGCTCGGGAGAAAACAATGAATAATCCGGTTGGCATAATCTCAATGCAGTTTGTCCGCCCGTTTCGCATGGAAAATCTGGCGCTATTCAGCCAGATACGCGAGCTGGGGTTTGAATTTGTCGAGCTGCTGGTGCCAGAGCCAGAGGATCAGCTTAACCTCGACGTCGTACGGCTGGCGCTGGCGGATAGCGGCCTTGATGTGGTGCTGGCGGCGCGCGTTAATTTGCAGCGCAGCATCTCCAGTGAGCTGACGCAGGCGCGTCAGGGCGGCGTGGACTATCTGCGCTACTGTATCGAGTGCGCTGAGCAGCTGGGGGCAAAGATCGTCGGCGGACCGTTGTACGGTGAGCCGCTGGTGTTTGCCGGTCGCCCGCCCGCCCCGGCGAACGATGCGCAGATCGCCCGGCGTCTTCACCATACGGTTGAAGGCCTGCAACAGGTGACGCAGCAGGCGCGGCACAGCGCGGTGACGCTGGCCCTTGAGCCACTGAATCGCTTTGAAACCGATATTGTCTGCTCTGTCGCCCAGGGGATTGAAGTGGTGGATGCGGTGGATAGCCCGGCGCTCGGTCTGCTGCTGGATACCTTTCATATGAATATCGAAGAGAGCAGCCTGCCGGCGGCGATTCGCGCCGCCGGTTCACGCATCGTGCATTTCCAGGCGAACGAAAACCACCGTGGCTTTCCCGGCACCGGCCATCTGGACTGGACCGCGATAATGCATGCGCTGCATGAGGTTGATTATCGCGGCCCGGTCTCGCTGGAGCCGTTCCGGCGCGATGACTGGCGCGTCGGGTTACCCATCGCCCAGTGGCGTGCGCCCCATGAAGATGAATCAGAAAAGTTACGCGCCGGTCTGGCGCTGGTGAAATCCTCTTTAACGCTGGCGGGAGTCGCAGGATGAGCTTCAAAATTGGCTGGGTCGGCTGTGGCCGACATGCAACACAGATGCTGCTGCCGCAGCTGGCGCCGAATAACGTGACCTTAGCCGCCGTCTGCGATGTGAATCCGCTGGCGGCGCAGGCCGCCGCCACCCACTACGGCGTCAGCGCGGTGTATAACGATTATCGGCAACTGCTGGAGCATCCGGGTCTGCATGCTATCGGGATGGCGGTCGGGCCGGAGCTGCATCAGACCATCGCCATTGCGGCACTGCAGCGCGGTTTACCGGTGTTTATTGAGAAACCGCCCGGCGGCAGCGCCAAAGCCGCCAGAGAGATCGCCGCCACGGCGCATCGTGCCGGCGTGCCCGCCTATGTTGGCTTTATGAAGCGCTATTCCACCGGCAATAAAATCGCCGGCAATATTCTGCGCAGCGGCGATTTCGGTCCGATCCTCGGCTTTCAGGGCAACTATCTGACCGCCCCCGGCTACTTTAGCGGCGCGGTGGATTACAGCAGCTTTTACCTGCATCACTGCGTGCATTATATGGATTTAATGCCGTGGCTGGTGGGGGCAGAGATCAGCGACCTGCAGGCGCGCGCCTTTGAGCACCAGCCGGGGCGGCTGCTGGCGCATCTGAATATGACCTTTGCCAACGGCGCGCTGGGAACGCTGGTGATGGGCACCGTGCAGTCGCGCGGTACGCCGATGGAGAACATCACGGTGATGGGCGATCATCAGCGTATTGAAGTGAATAATGTTATCAATGTCGCCTGGCATCGCGATCCGCCATTTAAAGCTGAGGATGATGCGGCACGACTGGATAACAGCTGCGATACCCTGTGCTGGAGCCCGAACTTTACCGCGGCCGCCAACGAAGATCACAAAGGCTATCATGCGCTGTTGCGCGATGTGTTTCGCGGTATGAAGGGGAAAAGCAGCCAGGCGCCGACCATTGAAGATGGCGCGCAGGCGATGCTGAATCTGGAAAGGATGATTGTCGCGATTGAGCAGCAGCTGCATAACCCGTCGCTTAGTCATTGATACCGGCGGCATTACGCCTGGTGTAAATCATCGGTACGGGCGGCATTTATGCCGCCCATACCGTGGGTTGCCCGTTAGCGCCGCTTCAGCAACATGTAGATGCTGACCGCCAGGAACGCCGCGCTTGGCAGCACTGCGCCGAGGAACGGCGGCATGCTGTATACCAGACTTAGCGGGCCAAAGATCTGATCGAGAACGTAGAACACAAAGCCAAAACTGATGCCGGTCACTACCCGCACGCCCATTGAGACACTGCGCAACGGGCCAAAGATAAATGACAGCGCCATCAGCATCATTACCGCCACCGACAGCGGCTGGAAGATTTTGCTCCACATATTCAGCTGATAACGCCCGGCTTCCTGGCCGCTCTGCTTAAGATATTTCGAGTAATTATACAGCCCGCTAATCGACAGCGCATCCGGGTCCAGCGCCACTACCCCCAGTTTGTCCGGGGTCAGATTGGTCTTCCACTCGCCGCTGACTGTCTGGCTGCCGGTCACCTGCAGCGGATTGGTCAGATTGGACTCATCCACCTGCGACAACTTCCACGCCTTTTTTTCCGCATCATAAGTGGCGGAAGCGGCATAGCGTACGCTCTGCAAACGACGCTGGTCGTTAAATTTATAGATACTGATGCCGCCCAGCTCGTTGTCGTCTTTAATCCGCTGGATAAAGATAAAGTTATTGCCATCTTTCGCCCACAAGCCATTCTGCGTCGACAACAGTGAGCCGCCGACCAGCTGCTGCGCACGATAGTTACGCGCCATCTGCTCGCCATTCGGCGCGACAAATTCGCCGATCACCATGGTAAGGATCACCAGTGGGATGGCGGTTTTCATCACCGAAAGCGCAATCTGCAACCGGGTAAAACCCGACGCCTGCATCACCACCAGCTCACTACGCTGGGCGAGAGTGCCAAGGCCGAGCAGCGCGCCGAGCAGCGCCGCCATCGGGAAGAAGATCTCAATGTCTTTTGGCACGCTCAGCAGGGTAAAGATACCGGCGCCCAGCGCGGTATAGGCGCCTTCACCGGTTTTACGCAGCTGGTCAACGAATTTAATAATGCCGGAGAGCGACACCAGCATAAACAGCGTCATCATGATGGTGTTGAAGATGGTTTTACCGATATATCTGTCGAGTACGCCAAACATTACACGCTACCTCCCTTATTGAAGCGTGCACGGATGCGGCGCATTGGCACCGTGTCCCACAGATTGAGTACAATTGCCAACGCCAGATACAGCAGGTTAACCGCCCACATCCACAGCGCCGGATCCAGACGCCCTTTCGAGCCATTGGATTTTAAGGAGCTCTGCAGCAGGAAGAAAATCAGATACAGCAGCATCGCCGGCAACATTGACAGCACCCGCCCCTGACGTGGATTGACCACGCTGAGCGGCACCACCATCAGCGCCATGATCAGTACCGAGAAGATCAGCGTCAGACGCCAGTGCAGTTCGCTACGAAAATCCGCGCTGGTGGATTTCAGCAAATTGTCAAAGCTCGCCTGCGCCGAGTCATTCGGATCGATCACCACCTCTTTATAGCCAACAATCGCCTGGTAGTTCTCAAAATCCGTAATGCGGAAATCACGCAGTAAAGCGGTGCCTTCAAAGCGCGTGCCTTTATCCAGCGTCACCACCTGGGAGCCGTCATGACGTTGTTGCATATGGCCGCTGTCAGCCAGCACCACGGAAGGGCGGGCATTGCCGCTGGGGCGTAGCTGGGCAAGGAACACGTGGCCGAACTGGTCGCCTTTGACGTTCTCAATAAACAACACGGAGTTGCCGTCGCTGGACTGCTGGAACTGCCCTGCCGCCAGCGCCGCGGCGCCGGGGTTAGCTTTAGCGTTCTGCGTCACTTCGCTTTGATAGCGTGACGACCAGGGGCCCAGCCAGATAACGTTTACCGCCGCTACCAGCGAGGTAAACAGCATCAGAATCATCGCCGCCTTCACCAGCACGGTTTTGCTTAAGCCGCAGGCATGCATTACCGTAATTTCGCTTTCGGTGTACAACCGGCCAAGCGTCATTAAGATGGCAAGAAACAGACTCAATGGCAGAATAAGTTGTGCCATTTCCGGCACGCCAAGGCCTAACAATGTCAGAACTAAATTTGTCGGAATTTCGCCATCCACTGCGGCTCCCAGGATCCTGACTAACTTCTGACAAAAGAAGATCAATAGCAGGATAAAGAGGATTGCCAGCTGGCTTTTGAGCGTTTCCCGAACCAGATATCTAATGATAATCACGCTTAGTACGCCTGTGAAAACTTGTCTTTTTGCAGGAAAATCGATAGTTTCAACGCTTGTTCGCCATTTTTTCTCATCAATGGCCGTCGTCATAGCTAATATTGTATGACACAAGCGTTTAGATGACACAAAAAACCACCATGGTCATCGAAACTCAATCTGACGTCCGTTTACTAAACGTCGTTACGCAACGGCCTTAAAAGTTACGAAAGCGCTACATTCTAGCCGTAGCCGACGCCGTTGTCTTTAAGATTCAGGAGAGTACATGGAGTTCAGTGTAAAAAGCGGTAGCCCGGAAAAACAGCGCAGTGCCTGTATTGTCGTTGGCGTCTTTGAACCGCGTCGGCTGTCACCGATTGCTGAACAGCTCGACAAGATCAGTGATGGCTACATCAGTGCCCTGCTCCGCCGTGGCGAACTGGAAGGCAAAGTGGGCCAGACACTACTTCTGCATCATGTGCCGAATATCCTGTCTGAGCGTATTTTATTGATTGGCTGCGGTAAAGAGCGCGAACTTGATGAGCGCCAGTACAAGCAGGTGATCCAGAAAACCATCAACACCCTGAACGATACCGGGTCGATGGAAGCGGTCTGTTTTCTGACCGAACTGCACGTTAAAGGGCGTAATACCTACTGGAAAGTGCGCCAGGCGGTGGAGACCTCGAAAGAGTCGCTGTACAGCTTCGACCAGCTGAAAAGTAATAAGATCGAACCGCGTCGTCCGCTGCGTAAGATGGTGTTTAATGTGCCAACCCGTCGCGAACTGACCAGCGGCGAGCGCGCTATCCAGCATGGTCTGGCGGTGGCTTCCGGCATCAAAGCGGCGAAAGATCTCAGCAATATGCCGCCAAATATTTGTAACGCCGCGTATCTGGCGTCGCAGGCGCGCCAGTTAGCCGACAATTACAGCAAAAATATCACTACCCGGGTGATCGGCGAGCAGCAGATGAAAGAGCTGGGTATGAACGCCTATCTGGCGGTCGGCCAGGGTTCGCAGAATGAGTCGCTGATGTCGGTGATTGAGTACAAAGGTAATCCGGATCCGGACAGCAAGCCGATTGTACTGGTGGGTAAGGGCCTGACCTTTGACTCCGGCGGCATCTCGATTAAGCCGGCGGAAGCGATGGACGAGATGAAATACGATATGTGCGGCGCCGCCTCGGTGTATGGCGTGATGCGCATGGTGGCGGAACTGAATCTGCCGCTCAACGTGGTGGGGGTGCTGGCTGGCTGTGAAAACATGCCGGGTGGGCGCGCTTTCCGTCCGGGCGATGTGCTGACCACCATGTCCGGTCAGACGGTAGAAGTATTAAATACCGATGCGGAAGGTCGTCTGGTACTTTGTGATACCCTGACCTACGTCGAACGTTTCGATCCGGAAGTGGTTATCGATATCGCCACCCTGACCGGCGCCTGCGTGATCGCCCTCGGCCATCACCTTAGCGGCCTGATGTCGAACCACAATCCGCTGGCCCATGAGCTGATTGGCGCCTCGGAACAGGCGGGCGACCGCGCATGGCGTCTGCCAATGGCCGATGAGTATCAGGAGCAGCTGGAGTCCAATTTCGCCGATATGGCCAATATTGGCGGCCGTCCGGGCGGAGCGATTACCGCTGCCTGTTTCCTTGCCCGCTTTGCGCGTAAGTATAACTGGGCGCACCTGGATATCGCCGGTACCGCGTGGCGCTCCGGGAAAGCCAAAGGGGCAACCGGGCGTCCGGTCGCGCTGCTGTCGCAGTTCCTGTTAAATCGTGCCGGCCTAAACGGCGACGATTAATGCGCGCGAAGGGGCGCATTAATGCGCCCCCTACGGTGTTTCAGATACCCCGTGTTTACAGAGGCGGCAGTGATGCCGCCGATTGCTGGTTAAACAGATTCAGGCATCACCCATGAAAAACGCGACCTTCTATCTGCTGGAAACCGATACGCCGGTTGACGGACTCAATGCTGTTGAAGCGTTAGTGTGCGAACTGGCGGAAGAGCGCTGGCGCGCCGGGAAGCGTGTACTGATCGCCTGCGAAACGGAACAACAGGCCATTAAGCTGGATGAAGCCTTATGGCAGCGTCCCTCCAGCGCCTTTGTGCCGCACAATCTGGCTGGCGAAGGGCCGAAATATGGCGCGCCGGTAGAGCTGGCATGGCCGCAGCGACGGGGTAACTCGCCGCGTGACCTGCTTATCAGCCTGCTGCCGCAGTTTGCAGATTTTGCCACTGCTTTCCATGAAGTGATAGACTTCGTTCCTTACGAAGATTCTCTCAAACAGCTGGCGCGCGACCGCTATAAAGCTTATCGCAGCGTCGGATTCCACTTGAATACGGCAACGCCGCCTTTGCCCAGAACGACAACGACATAGCAGAAATGGAAAAAACATATAACCCGCAAGATATCGAACAGCCGCTTTACGAGCACTGGGAAAAGCAGGGCTACTTTAAACCGAATGGCGATACCAGCCAGGAGAGCTTCTGCATCATGATCCCGCCGCCGAATGTCACCGGTAGCTTGCATATGGGTCACGCCTTCCAGCAAACCATCATGGATACCATGATCCGCTACCAGCGCATGCAGGGTAAAAACACCCTGTGGCAGGCCGGTACCGATCACGCCGGTATCGCGACACAGATGGTGGTTGAGCGCAAGATCGCCGCTGAAGAGGGCAAAACGCGCCAGGATTACGGTCGCGATGCGTTTATTGAAAAAATCTGGCAATGGAAAGCCGAATCCGGCGGCACCATAACCCGCCAGATGCGTCGTCTGGGTAACTCCGTGGACTGGGAGCGCGAGCGCTTCACCATGGATGAAGGTCTGTCGAATGCGGTGAAAGAGGTGTTCGTTCGCCTGCATAAAGAGAACCTGATTTATCGCGGCAAACGCCTGGTGAACTGGGACCCGAAACTGCGCACCGCGATTTCCGATCTGGAAGTGGAAAACCGCGAGTCCAAAGGTTCCATGTGGCATCTGCGTTATCCGCTGGCTGACGGCGTGAAAACCGCCGACGGCAAAGATTACCTGGTGGTCGCCACCACCCGTCCGGAAACCGTGCTGGGTGATACCGGCGTAGCGGTCAATCCGGAAGATCCGCGTTATCAGGATCTGATTGGTAAATTTGTCGTGCTGCCGCTGGTTAACCGCCGGATTCCAATTCTTGGCGACGAACACGCCGATATGGAAAAAGGCACCGGCTGCGTGAAAATCACCCCGGCGCATGACTTTAACGACTATGAAGTGGGTCGTCGTCACAAGCTGCCGATGATCAATATTCTGACCTTTGACGGCGATATCCGTGAAACCGCTCAGGTTTACGATACCAACGGCGAAGAGTCTGCGGTATATGACGGCACGATCCCGGCAGAATTCCGCAATCTGGAACGTTTTGCCGCGCGTAAAGCAATTGTCGCCGCCGTTGATGCTCTGGGCCTGCTGGAAGAGATCAAACCCCACGATCTGACCGTACCTTACGGCGACCGTGGCGGCGTGGTTATCGAACCGATGCTGACCGATCAATGGTACGTGCGTACCGCGCCGCTGGCGAAAGTGGCGGTAGAAGCGGTTGAGCAGGGTGATATCCAGTTCGTGCCTAAGCAGTACGAAAATATGTACTTCTCCTGGATGCGGGATATCCAGGACTGGTGTATCTCGCGTCAGCTGTGGTGGGGACACCGTATTCCGGCCTGGTATGATGAAGCGGGCAACGTTTACGTCGGTCGTAACGAAGAAGAAGTGCGCGCGGAAAATAGCCTTGGCGCCGATATTGCTCTGCGTCAGGACGAAGACGTGCTGGATACCTGGTTCTCCTCCGGCCTGTGGACTTTCTCCACGCTGGGCTGGCCGGAAAACACCGAAGCGCTGCGTACTTTCCACCCGACCAGCGTGCTGGTCAGCGGCTTCGATATTATCTTCTTCTGGATTGCGCGCATGATCATGCTGACCATGCACTTTATCAAAGATGAAGACGGCAAGCCGCAGGTACCGTTTAAAACCGTCTATATGACCGGTCTGATCCGCGACGAAGAAGGACAGAAAATGTCCAAGTCGAAGGGTAACGTGATCGATCCACTGGATATGGTTGACGGTATCTCGCTGGAAGCGCTGCTGGAAAAACGTACCGGCAATATGATGCAGCCGCAGCTGGCGGAGAAGATCCGTAAGCGTACCGAGAAGCAATTCCCGAACGGCATTGAACCGCACGGCACCGATGCGCTGCGCTTTACCCTGGCGGCGCTGGCGTCGACCGGTCGCGATATCAACTGGGATATGAAGCGCCTGGAAGGTTATCGCAACTTCTGTAATAAACTGTGGAACGCCAGCCGCTTTGTGCTGATGAACACCGAAGATCAGGATTGCGGCCAGAACGGCGGCGAAATGGTGCTGTCACTGGCCGATCGCTGGATCCTCGCGGAGTTCAACCAGACGGTGAAAGCCTATCGTGAAGCGCTGGATAGCTATCGCTTTGATATCGCTGCCAATATTCTTTACGAATTCACCTGGAACCAGTTCTGTGACTGGTATCTGGAGCTGACCAAGCCGGTAATGAACGGTGGTTCCGCAGCGGAACTGCGCGGCACGCGCCATACGCTGATTGAAGTGCTGGAATCGCTGCTGCGCCTGGCGCACCCGATTATTCCGTTTATCACGGAAACTATCTGGCAGCGGGTGAAAGTGCTGAAAAACATCAGCGACGACACCATTATGCTGCAGCCGATGCCGGCGTTTGACGCGGCGAAGGTCGATAGCGCGGCGCTGGCCGATACCGAGTGGCTGAAGCAGGCGATTATCGCGGTACGTAATATTCGTGCCGAGATGAATATTGCGCCGGGTAAATTGCTGGATGTGCTGTTGCGCGGCGCCAGTGCGGAAGAACAACGCCGTGTAACCGACAACCGTAGTTTCCTGCAGACGCTGGCGCGTCTGGAGAGCATCACTCTGCTGCCTGCCGATGACCAGGGTCCGGTTTCCGTGACCAAACTGATTGACGGCGCCGAGCTGCTGATCCCAATGGCCGGTCTGGTGGATAAAGCCGCCGAACTGGATCGTCTGGCGAAAGAAGTCACCAGGCTGGAAGTCGAGATTGACCGCATCGCCGGTAAACTGTCGAACGAAGGTTTTGTGTCACGCGCGCCGGAAGCGGTGGTAGCGAAAGAGCGTGAGCGCATGGAAGAGTGCGAACAGGCTAAAGTGAAATTGATTGCACAGCAGGCGGTTATCGCCGCGCTGTAATCTGTCAGCATCGTGACCGGGTTCGCCTGGTCACGATGTAATTAATGCCCTTCCGCCTCGCGGATAGCTTCAATTCTTAATGGCATATCGCTATCGCTGCTCAGCCAGTGCGGCAACGCCAGCCCGCGACTCCGCGGCCCCCCTTGCTGGCGAATTAATTCATAGATGTTTGCCATCGCTTCCAGCGAGCGTCCCTGCGCCTGCATTTGCATCATGGTCCACTGATCGGCATCACGCTCCATCGCCCGCGTAAAGTGCATCTGGTGCAGAAAAGACGCCTGCTTTAATAACTTATCGTCGATTCCACTGATATCGCCGATCAGCCACATATAGCACAGTGAGAACAGCGAAGAACGCACCAGCAAGCGCATTGGGTGATGCCAGTGATGATGCGCGATTTCATGCAGCATCATTGCCGCCAGCGCATCATCCCCCGGCGCCAGCTTTATCAGCTGGTCGCAGAGGATCAGGTTGCCATCCGCCAGCATAAAGGCGCCAGGCGCGCCGGGACACTGCATCAGCGTCAGCCGGACTGGCACCGCCCCGCGCGGCGAGGTTGCCGCCAGCACCACGGAAAACAGCCGACTGACCCGCTGCTGCTGCGCAGCGGGAAGCTGACTGTCCTGAAAACCATTCTGCCGCAGCAGATGCAGAGTCTGCCGGCCGATCTGCTGTTCCACATAGTCGGGGATCAGCAACGCCAGATAACGAATGGTCAGAGGCTTTAAGACGCCGATATACAGTACCATCAGCAACAGCGTCGCCAGCAACACGGCAAACACGCTATGCTGATGGCGCTCGAAGCTACGCAACCAGCCAAGACGCCGGTGTTCCGCCACCCACTTACGTAATCTGGCGTCATCTTCAGGAACAAAGCGGCTGCCATCAGCAAAGATAATGGTCAGCGGAATAGTGCCTGACGCGTCCGACAGGGTGACCTCTTTCAGCCGAAAGCGGGTCTCTGCCACCGGGAGATGCAGCGCAAAATGAGACGGATGTAAGCTGAGGCAGGCAGCCTCGCGAGCGACCCGTCCGGGGGGCTGATAATAGCCGCGCAGATGCACTGACTCAGATCCCGCCGCTAAGGGTGAAACTCAGCGCAACATCTTCCGTTACGGCGGCGTGCTGCGAATCTGAGTTAAGTTGAATATTACCCCGGCAACGGCGGTTTCCGGACAGATAATAACCCTGCCCTATCGCCAACCCGGAGATAAAAAGTAATCCGCAGGAAAATATTATCATAAAGTCAAATATCACCCTGATGTTCTCTTCCAGTAACAGGTTATTTATCATCTTTATCTCACCGCTCAAAACGCCGGCAAAAAATAGTAAAGAAAACGGCAATCCATTCAATATCATTTTTATATAAGTTTTCTTTCTCAAATTTGCCTTAAGGTAAAATCACTGATTACCATATTTTCGCCATGGCAATAAGACGGAGGGAACAGCTTCCCTTCGCCATTAAATCCAGTCTAATCAAATAAATAATTATCACAACCACGCCAGAGACGAGAAGATAGTTTCCTGGGTTACAATATTCACCGTTCTGTTAACTCACCAGCGTGAAAGATATTTCACAAAAATTTCCGTTAAATAAACCAATTCATAGACCATGTATTCAGAAATTAATTTTTCATAAATTCTATTTATGAAAAATGATGCCGTCAGAAAACGGCTGGCCGGAGGGTGGTTATTATTTATGCGTATATTTAAACATGGACGCCAGCCACGAACAATATGTAATTTCATTAATGTCCGGGCAACGGCTGACAACGCTGGCGCGGCGAATTAATGCACCAGGATACGCAACAGCATTGCATCCACCGCGCGGCGATGTTATTACACTCCTTCATCAACATTTCTATTGAGTGAGCAGCATGATAACCGCAACTCAGGCTGGCGTTCGGGTACGCCCGATTACGCCGACAGATAATCCACTTATCGCCCGGGTGATCCGCGAGGTTTCCGCCGAATTTGGCCTGACGGCGGATAAAGGCTATACGGTATCCGACCCGAATCTGGATCGCTTGTTCGAGCTCTACAGTGAAGCCAACAGCGCTTACTGGATTGTCGAACTTGATGGTGTAGTGGTCGGCGGCGGCGGCATAGCGCCGTTGCTCTGCAGCGAACCCGATATCTGTGAGCTGCAGAAGATGTATTTTTTGCCTGCGGTACGCGGTTTGGGTCTGGCGCGCACGCTGGCGCTACAGGCGCTGGACTTTGCGCGCGAACGGGGATTTAAACGCTGTTATCTGGAGACCACCGCTTCACTGACGCGCGCCATTAAACTGTATCAGCAGTTGGGTTTCCGCCATATCGATGGCCCGATGGGTTGTACCGGACATGTTGACTGCGAAGTGACCATGATGCTGGATCTGTAGGGGCGGCAAAGCGGCAGCGACCGTAAGGGCGGCATTAATGCCGCCCTGGCAACCGGCTTACTTCTGTAACCGGTCCAGCAGCTTCTGGTGAATACCACCAAAACCACCGTTACTCATCACCAGCACGGTATCGCCGGGCTGCGCCACTTTGGCGACCATCTCCACCAGCGCGTCGACATCGGAGCTCCAGTGCGCCGGCTGCATACAGGCGTCGGCAACTTCAGAAACCTGCCACGGGATATGGTGCGGCTGTAGCAGAAACACCTCATCGGCACGGGCTAAAGCGGGTGCCAGATCATCCTTGCTAATGCCCATTTTCATGGTATTGGAGCGTGGCTCCAGCACCGCCAGGATGCGTGCGGTACCGCCGACTTTGCCACGCATCGCCGCCAGCGTCGCCAGAATCGCCGTCGGATGATGGGCAAAATCGTCGTAGACTTTAATGCCGTTGCTTTCCCCACGCAGTTCCAGACGGCGGCGCGCATTGATAAAGTTATTCAGCGCCGCCGCGGCATCTTCCGGCCGCACGCCGACATGGCGCGCAGCAGCAATCGCCATCAGGCCGTTATGCATATTGTGTTCACCCACCAGCGACCAGTTAACCTCAGCCACCGGGGCGCCGTCGAGCCACACTTCCCAGCGGGAGGCATCGGCTGACAGCTTCTTCGCCTGCCAGGCGCCGTTTTCACCCACATGCTCCTGTTCGCTCCAGCAGCCCATCGCCATCACCTGTTTCAGATGCGGATCATGCTCTGGCAGAATAATTTTACCCTGCCCCGGCACAATACGGATCAGATGGTGGAACTGCTTCTGAATCGCCCGCAGATCGTCAAAAATATCCGCATGATCAAATTCCAGATTATTCAGAATCAGGGTACGCGGGCAGTAATGGACAAACTTTGAGCGTTTGTCAAAAAATGCACAGTCATACTCATCCGCCTCAATAACGAAGAATGGGCTTTTTCCTAAATTTGCCGAAACGTCGAAATTTCCCGGTACGCCACCGATAACAAACCCCGGTTCCATGCCGCAAGCCTGTAAAATCCATGCTGCCATGCCTGCGGTGGTGGTTTTGCCGTGGGTTCCGGCTACCGCAATCACCCAGCGGTCACGCAGGACAAAATCATGCAGCCATTGGGGTCCGGACAGGTAAGGGATGTTGCGTTCCAGCATCGCTTCCACACAAGCGTTACCGCGGGTCATGGCATTGCCGACAATCACCAGATCGGGGGCGGGATCAAGCTGACTTGCATCATAACCCTGAATTAAATCAATGCCTTGCTTTTCCAGCAAAGTGCTCATTGGTGGGTAGACGTTCGCATCGGAACCGGTCACTTCATGTCCAAGCGAACGCGCGAGCATCGCCAGACCGCCCATGAAGGTACCGCAAATACCGAGAATATGAATACGCATAAAAGGTCCGTTACTTTAGAGTTCGGCGCACAGTTTAGCGCCGAGTCACGCCGGAAGAAATGGATTTGGACTATGGTCTTTGTTGTTCAATCGGCTAAACTGCGTACGAATACGTTAGCAGCGCGTCAAACATGCTGCTACTCAACCGCAGATTCAGGGATTGTGTTATGAAAACGTTAGGCGAATTCATAGTCGAGAAGCAACATGACTTTCCTCACGCCACAGGGGAACTGACGGCACTTCTTTCCGCGATTAAGCTGGGTGCTAAGATCATCCACCGTGATATCAATAAAGCCGGTCTGGTCGATATTCTCGGGGCCAGCGGCGCAGAAAATATCCAGGGCGAACAGCAGATGAAACTCGATCTGTTTGCCAATGAAAAACTGAAAGCAGCGCTAAAAGCACGCGGCATTGTTGCCGGTATCGCCTCTGAAGAAGAAGACGAAATCGTTATCTTCGAAGGGGTAGAAAACGGCAAGTACGTGGTATTAATGGATCCACTGGATGGCTCATCCAATATCGACGTTAACGTTTCGGTTGGGACCATCTTCTCTATCTACCGTCGCATTACCCCACCAGGTACGCCGGTCACCGAAGAAGATTTCCTGCAGCCGGGCAGCCAGCAGGTTGCGGCGGGCTATGTAGTTTACGGTTCTTCCACCATGCTGGTGTATACCACTGGTTGCGGTGTGCATGCCTTTACTTACGATCCTTCGCTCGGCGTGTTCTGTCTGAGCCAGGAACGGATGATGTTCCCGGAGAAGGGTTATACCTACTCGATTAACGAAGGGAACTATATCCGCTTCCCGCAGGGCGTGAAAAAGTATCTGAAATTCTGTCAGGAAGAGGATAAGGCGACCAATCGGCCGTACACCTCACGTTATATCGGTTCGCTGGTGGCAGATTTCCACCGTAACCTGCTGAAGGGTGGTATCTACCTCTATCCAAGCACCGCCAGCCATCCGCAAGGTAAGCTGCGCCTGCTGTATGAGTGCAATCCGATGGCGTTCCTCGCCGAACAGGCAGGTGGTAAAGCCAGTGACGGCGCCCGTCGCATTCTCGATCTGCAACCGGAAACGCTGCATCAGCGCAGCCCGTTCTTCGTCGGCAATGACGCGATGGTTGAAGACACGGAACGTTTCTTACGCGAGTTCCCGGACCAGTAGGGCGGCGTAAATGCCGCCCTGGGGTAGGGGAGCCATTTATGGCTCCCGTCCCGATGGCGACAACGGTGCAAACCATTGATACGGGCGGCATAAATGCCGCCCCTACAGAAGAATATCTGCCTCCTGATGTAGGGGAGCCATTTATGGCTCCCGTCCCGATGGCGACAACGGTGCAAATGATTGGCACGGGCGGCATTAATGCCGTCCCTACGGGAAAATATCTGAACCCCCGGATGTAGGGGAGCCATTTATGGCTCCCGTCCCGATGGCGACAACGGTGCAAATTATTGGCACGGGCGGCATTAATGCCGTCCCTACGGGAAAATATCTGCCCCCCCCCCGGATGTAGGGGAGCCATTTATGGCTTCCGTCCCGATGGCGACAACGGTGCAAATTATTGGCACGGGCGGCATTAATGCCGTCCCTACGGGAAAATATCTGCCCCCCCCCCGGATGTAGGGGAGCCATTTATGGCTCCCGTCCCGATGGTGACCACGGTGCAAATGATTAGCACGGGCGGCATTAATGCCGTCCCTACGGGAAAATATCTGCCCCCCCCGGATGTAGGGGAGCCATTTATGGCTCCCGTCCCGATGGTGACCACGGTGCAAATGATTAGCACGGGCGGCATTAATGCCGTCCCTACGGGAAAATATCTGCCCCCCGGATGTAGGGGAGCCATTTATGGCTCCCGTCCCGATGGCGACAACGGTGCCGCCCTGCGGTTACGCACTCTGTAGTTTAAATACCGCCATGCTTTCCACCAGCTGCTGCGACTGTTCTTCCAGTGACTGCGTTGCTGCCGACGCCTGTTCGACCAGTGCCGCGTTCTGCTGCGCCACTTCATCCATCTGCGTTACCGCCAGATTAACCTGCTCGATACCGTGACTCTGTTCCTGGGAAGCACTGGAAATCTCTTTCATCAGGGTGGTTACGCGCATCACTTCACTGGAGATCTCATCCATGGTCTCACCGGCTTGGGTTGCCATCTGGTTGCCTTCGCCGACCCGGGTCTGCGATTCTGCAATCAGCACGCGGATCTCTTTCGCTGCGTTGCCGCTCCGCTGTGCCAGTTCGCGGACTTCGGTTGCCACCACCGCAAAACCACGCCCCTGCTCACCAGCGCGCGCCGCTTCCACGGAAGCGTTCAGCGCCAGAATATTGGTCTGAAAAGCAATGCCATCGATAACGCTGAGGATATCGGCGATCCGCGATGAGCTGCTGGAGATCTGCTGCATCTTCTCGATAACGTAGCACACCACTTCAGCGCCGCGATCGGCGGTATCCGAAACGCTGCGCGCCAGCTGATGCGCGTTGCGGGCGTTGTCGGCATTCAGTTTCACCGTGGCGGTCAGTTGCTCCATACTGGCTGCCGTTTGCTCCAGTGACGCCGCTGACTCTTCCGTGCGCGCTGACAGGTTGAGATTGCCGGCGCTTAACTCACGGCTGCCCACCTCAATTTGCAGGCTGGCATCGCGCACCCGGCTGACCGACTCCTGCAGCGAGATCTGCATACTGTCTAAGGCGAAATTCAGCCGCCCCAGTTCATCGCAACCACCTGCCGGCACCGTTTGCGTCAGATCACCGGCCGCCACATGCTCCAGATGCGCCACCGCGTTATCCAGTGGTCTTAACAGCAGAGTACGCAACACAAACCACGCCATCACCACCAGCGCCACCGTCAGCAGACAGCAGAAAGCGATAAGCACTTTCATGCGGATTTCATTTCTCGCCGCTTCTGCCAGCCGGTCGGCGCTCACCTGATTGGTAAATTCACCAAAGGCCGCCACCGAATCGCTTAATTTGATGGTCAGCGCGGTAATATTCCCTTCCAGCACTGCGTAGTAGGCATCCACATCCTGCTTATGCAGAGCGTCCACCATCGGTGTAATACCGTTATCCATATAGTCCTGATAATTACGCAGTACCGTGTCGGCCAGAGTTTTAGCATGCGCGGTAACAGTACCGGCATCAATAAAGCGTTTCATATCAACCCGGGACTGATCCAGATAACCCATGGCACGCTTAACCTGCGCCGCCGCGTCATCTTTTAATCCAATTTCCATTTTACGAACAGCCAGCGCGGCCACAACACGTACACGTAACAGATTGCTATTACTCAGGTATAAACTATTCTGTTCGATACCCTGAATACGGTTAATCGCATCCAGAGATTGAGTTCCTTTGTTAATTGCGGTTATGCCCATGATGCTGACGACCAGCAGCAGAAGCGTCATTAAAGCCAGTAAAACCAGTAAAGCAGTACGAATTGAGATTTTGTTTAGCATGAGGTATTCCTGTTGCGGAAAAGGCAAAACTCCAGAAGCCTAAAACGCTAAGGTTATCGGTAACTCAGTGCTCAAACTTTATGCTGGCTAATGCTATTTTTATTGACCCCCGCCAACCGATAAAACATGCTTAATCGATATTGTTATGAGTCATGGCGGGAAAAGTAATGAAAAAATTACTGGTGATGATCAGCTTGTTGCTGCCTGCAAGCGGGCTGGCGGCGAATAACGTTATCGACAACGAGCTGGCAAGCTGCCTGAACCGCAATTCGTCCACCGTCGGGATGGCGCAATGTTATGACGCCGCCATGCAATCCTGGGACCAGGAAATGAACCGACAGTACAGCGCAGTAATGAAAAAATTAAACAATCAGCAAAAAGCCAAATTACGTGATGCGCAGCGCAACTGGCTAAAATATCGCGACAGCTGGCTGGAAGCGGCGCAAGCATGGTATCTGGCGGAACAAGGCACCCTCGCCGGCCTCTCCACAGCGGCGCAGGCGGTGCAACTGGTGAAGGGGCAGGCGCTGATGCTGAAATCACTTAATCAGGGGAGTTGTGCGAATCCTGATGATTGTCAGTGAGATACAGTGATAAGGTAACGGGGGCGGCACTTACCCGCCCTTGTTTACTTTTTCCGGAGCCACAGATGGCCGCGTACTCGTCGTTAATTATCCTGATTCTGCTCGGTGGGCTAAGTTTCTTTGTGCATAACACCGCTGTCACCGTGTCGATTCTGGTACTGCTGTTGATCAAAATCACCCCGCTGTCGCAGTTCTTCCCCTATGTGGAAAAACAGGGGATTACCCTGGGCATTATTATCCTGACCATTGCGGTCATGGCGCCGCTGGCCAGTGGTTCACTGCCCTCCAGTACCCTGCTGAAATCGTTTCTCGACTGGAAATCACTGCTGGCAATCGCGGTGGGGATTTTTGTCTCCTGGCTGGGTGGCCGTGGCGTCTCGCTGATGAGCAGCCAGCCGACCATTGTCGGCGGTCTGTTGATTGGCACCATTATCGGCGTATCGCTGTTTCGCGGCGTGCCGGTCGGCCCGCTGATCGCCGCAGGCATCGTCTCGCTGTTTCTGATTAATAAATAGTCAGGCGTCTGGCGTACTGAGCAGGGTTTTCGCCAGCGCCAGATAACCCTGACGATTCGCCAGCAAATCGATACTGAAGTGCTCAACGGTTTTTTGCTGCTGCATCGCCATGCTGCGTAGCAGGCTCCAGGCGCTCTCTTCATCCAGCGCCAGACTCTGCATCAGGTATAACTGGGCCGAGAACAGAAAGCGCCGCGCTTTCAGCCGCTCATTCTGACGTTGTAGCTGCGCGGTCAGCTCCTGCTGGCGGGCGTCAAACGCCAGCGCCAGCGTAATAGCAGTCATCACGCCGTCGAAACGCACCGGCTTGCGCAAATAACCGGATATTTGCTGATCAATAATCCACTGCAGACGCGATGGCGTCTCCATGGTGGTCAGCACAATTTTCGGTAATTCCGGCCAGGGCAGACGGTGCGTCGGATGGAACAGCTGCGGATTATCGCCATCAAACAGAATCATCTGCTGGCCGTCAAACGCCGCAGGAGGCGGAAAGTCGTCGTGAAAACCAGCCTCTACCCCGAGACGGGCAAACTGTTGCTGTAAATGCTGCGCATCGCGTCCATTACAGCCAATGGCGCATACCTTCAGACCACGCATACGCAGTTTAGCCCGACTCATCTGGCGCTGCCCTCTTGCGCCAGCAGCGCCAGATCAACCCAGGTTAACCAGGGATCCGGTTTCACCGCCGCCGGAGCCTGCCAGAAAGTTTGCAGTACCCCCTGTTCACAGCGCGCCATATGCGGCGTCAGCCAGGCATGGTTGTTATCGGCATCAATACGTACGCGCCCTGCCGGGCCGACGATCTCATCCTGCCATACCGCGGCGCGTACGCCATCCACTTCGTCGCTGCCGCTGCGATCAATGGCGCGCGCCAGAAATTGCCCCGCCAGCCACGCAGCCTGCGAATCGACCGAAGGCGAACTGTTTTCGCCAAAACGCTGACGATAGCGGTTAAGAAAACGCCGGTTCTCCGGAGTATCGATCGACTGAAACCAGACTGAAGAGACCAGATAACCCTCCAGGGCATCGGCGCCAATCAGTTTCACTTCGGGTTCACACAGTGTCAGGCTGAGTTTGATCAGGCTGTCCGAGGCAAGGAAAGGATGTTGCTGCGCAGCGGCGTGCCAGGCGTGGTAGAAACGGTAAGCCGAGACGCCGACCAGCGTCGCCAGCACTACTTTCGGCCGTTTGGCGATAATATCCTCGATAATCGCCTGCACCTCGGTCTCCCCCAGCGGCAATAACTGGCTGGCGACCAGTTCACCGCCTACCGGCTCGATCACTTCGCGGGTAATGCGATCAATTTCCCATGACCAGACATAGTTGGAACCGACATGGTAAATCTGCGGCTGATGGTGCGCCAGCAGCCAGCTCAGCATCGGGATCACGTGCTGATTAGGTGCAGCGCCGAGGTAAATAACGTTATTACTGCTTTCAAAACCTTCATAGCGCGCCGAATGCCATAGCAGGGCATTCGCCCCCTCAATCAGCGGCAACATCACCTTACGCGATGCCGAGGTGTAGCAGCCGACAATATGCCGCACGCCATGGCGATACAGCAGATCGTGGCAATATTCGTAATACTTATCCAGCGAACCGCCGGGATCGTAGACCACCGGCGCCAGGGTGAAGTTAAATGCCGGATCGGCATTGATCTCTTCAATCGACAGCATAATGCCATTGACCATTTCACGGCCAATTACCCCGTAATCACCGGAAACCGAGTAGAGAATACCCACCGGGATTACCGTTTTCTTATCGCAGGTATCGCCGTTTAACTGCATCTTGCTCTCCTGAAATGCGGCCCGCAGGCCGCCATTATGCTGATTCATTCCGTGCGCGTCGCTAGCAGTGCAGTGTAGTAGTGTGGCTGGCGCATCAGCACCAGATCTTTACGCCGTACTACGTGGGTCGGATATGGCGTGCTGCTGTCACCGGTATCGATGGTCAGGGTCGCCATCCCCTCCGCTTGCAATACTTTTGCTTCGCTGCGCGGGAAAGCAAAGGTGTCGGGGCCATAAATGCCGCTGATGCCGAAGCTGCCGGTTAACGCATCGCAGCTATTGGCAAATGCCAGCCACAGGTTATTCTCCCCGGCACGCACGCGCGGCAACAGGCAGTGCAGCGGATCGGCGCCGGTCGGGATCGGATAGTTATGCCCGATGGTCGTGCCGCTATGGGCCAGCGGCAGTGGCTCAGCGAGCGCCGCCGGACAGGCGATCAGATCGCAACCTTCCAGAGCCAGAATACGACCCGCTTCCGGGATCAGCAAATCTTCCCCCAGCAGCAGGCCGACGCGCCCGCACGGCAGATCTGCGCTGATCCAGCGCTCACCCGCCGTCGCCCACTGCCGATCGGCGAGGTTCAGATGGATCTGGCGGTAATTGGCTATCACGCCCTGTGGCCCCACCAGCAATGCGCTGTTATAGAAGCGATCCCCTTCCTGCTCAATCCAGCCGCTGAGCAGAGTCATATCCAGTGCCATCGCCAGCTGCAGGAAAGCAATAACCGCCGGATGACTGGCGCTAATCGCCTGTTCACGCCCGCCGCCGCCGGTTAACGCCTTCTCCGGAAACACCAGCAGTTCCGCGCCGGCGGCTTTCGCCGCCTGCGCCATTTCACGCATCTTTTGCAGGTTAGCTTCCGGCTGACCGCGCGGAGTAAACTGCGCCACCGCCACGTCGGAGCGCTTCCCTTGCGGCAGCGGATTCATGCCGTATAAGCCAAAGAAATCGCCGGGATTCCAGCTAAAGGTGTTGGTCATCAGCCGCTGATAGAGCTCCGGCCGACGTTTCGCCAGCGTCGGGTTATGCTGCGGCAGCTGAATTTCCGCTGCCACAATGCCATCCCCGCTGTCGCGCGCCGCCAGCAACCGGCCATCGCCATCCACCACGCAGCTGCCGCCACTGAACTGCACGCCGCGCTCCCAGCCCCAGCGGTTACTTTCAATCAGCGCGCAGCCGTTTTCCCATGCGCGCGTCAGCCAGTAAGGCGCTGGCGTGCGTTCCGCCAGCCAGTTACTGATATGGCAGATAATCTGCGCGCCGCCGACCGCCGCCAGCCGGGCGGTTTCGATAAAGTGGATATCCATGCAGATCAGCAATGCGATATTGCCAATCGGCGTGGCAAACACCTGATGCCCAAGGTCACCATTCGCCGCCCATTTCGGCTCTGAAATATAGGGATGGGTCTTGCGATGCACGCCAATCACTCCTGCCGGGCCGATCAGTACCGCACTGTTGTAGTAAAGACCGGTGGCGGCATCCTCCTCCGGCATTCCCAGCACCAGGTAGCAGTCGTGCTCCCGCGCCAGCGCGCTAAAGCGCCGGCAGGTCTCTCCGGCCACCGTTTCCACCCACGGCGCCACCTCTTCACGGTCGCGCCAGCAGTAACCGGTGGTGCCCATTTCCGGCATCACAATCAGCCGCGCGCCTCCCTGCGCCGCCTGCGCCGCCAGCGTCAGCAGCTGGCTGATATTCTCTTCTTTACGAAACTGCGTCGGTTCAAACTGAATCGCCGCTACCTGCAGGTGAGTCTCCGTCATTATTCAGCTTCCTTGTTCAGTTGCGGATTAAGTTGCGGTTTTGGACCACTGTAAGCATCAGACGGGCGCCAGCGGGTTGGCATATCGGTCGGGAAGGTTTTGAAGTAGTACTGCCCGCGGGTGGCGACACTGATAATCACGTGGATCACCGGCCCCACCAGCATGGCGATAAACGATGCGTAGACCATCGGATAAACGCCCAGCACTCCTGCGGCGCCAACCGCCACCGCCACTAACAGCGCGATAGTGCCTGACGGATTCCACATGCGCAGATACTCTTTGCGGTACTCAACAAAGTCGCTGGGCGCCAGTTTGAATAGCTTGCGGCAGATAAAGTAGTCAGCAAGGATGATAAACACCCAGGTATTGGTCAGAATGCCGGTAATTGACAGGAAAGTGCCGGTATATTGCAGGATATTAAACACATAGAAGACAACTCCCAGCGCCCACACCAGCACCATCCACCACTGCCGTCCCGGACGGTAGTTAAACGCCATATCCATGGTGTTCGACAGCGCAATCGACCCGGAGTAGAGATTCAGCACGTTAATGCGGATCTGGGTAATAATCGCAAATAGCACGCCGGTCAGGGCGATAATCAGCGGGAAGACAAAGCCCGGATCCAGCGCCAGCGCCCAGGCATCCCCCTGCGCGATATGCGGCATCAGGGTGTAAGCCATAAAAGCGCCGAACAGCATCACCACCACAATCGGGATCAGCATGCCCAGCATAATGGTGGCGGTGCCTTTATGCGTCACGCCAGGTTTGGCAAAGCGTCCATAGTCGGTCGCCATCAGGCCCTGAAAGACAATCTGTCCGTTAGCCATGTTCATCACCAGCCACAGCGCATTGCTGTCCACTTCCCCTTTCGCCTGCCAGCCGGAGAAACCTACCGGCTGATAGTGATGAGTCAGTTGCCAGATACAGAAACCAAACAGCAGGATAAAGATTGGTACCCCCCAGGTTTGCAGGAACTGCATCGAGGACATGCCTTTCCAGACAAACCAGATGGCGGCCAGACCGGTGACGGCGAAAATCGCCACGCCAGCCGGTGAATTCACCGCCACCCCGGCATAGTTGGCAATCGCATGCGACACGATGGTGCCTTCAAACAGGAAGTAAAAGATAAAGTTGATGGCGTAGATCAGCGAGGTAAACGCCGAGCCCATATAGCCGAAACCAAGGCCACGCGTCATCAGGTTTAGCGACAGCCCCTCCTTACTGGCCAGTTTCATAATGCAGGAGCCGATAAGGGTGGCAAACACCACCATATAGCCGATCGGCAGCAGCAGCGTTGGCCAGCCGACCTGATAACTCATATCCGCGCCAAGGCTAAACCAGAACATGGCGGTAGAGTTGCCCAGCAGAACCAGGATGATGGCCGGGATCGGCCAGCGGTAATGGGTGGGAACGCGGCCAACCGCATAATCCTCTACCGCTTCAGCTTCGGTAATATCCTGTGGTCCCTGGAACCACTCTTGCAGTTTTCCCATGATGACTCTCCAAAAATGAAAAAAGCCCCGCCGACTCTGAGAGTCGACGGGGCTTCTTTGCCTGATGATAAATTGTATGCGCCCTGCATCGCACAGCGCTGATTGTCTGACCGCAGCAGGCGACGTTGCCTGTATCAGCCGGGGCTGACTATAGCGGTAATTAACCACAGCAAACTCTGTGCCAGTTCTTTGCCAGCTGATTTTGCGGGCTTTTCAGCTGCAGAAGAGGCGGACCGGCCCGGGCTGCGCACCATCAGGGTGCAACGCTGCACCACTCAATGGTATGAGCATGGAGCATTCTGAAAGCAGAAAAAGAGGGAATACTTTCATAACCAGTTGGCTATAATAGCCGTCACTCGACTTAAGACTATATGAAGGAATACGAGATGAGTTTGAACCATGTTCCAGCGGGTAAAGACCTGCCAGAAGATATCTATGTGATCATCGAGATCCCGGCAAACGCCGATCCAATCAAATATGAAGTGGATAAAGAGTCTGGCGCGCTGTTCGTTGACCGTTTTATGTCTACCGCCATGTTCTACCCGTGCAACTATGGTTATATCAACCACACTCTGTCTCTGGATGGTGATCCGGTTGACGTGCTGGTACCAACCCCATATCCACTGCAGCCGGGCTCAGTTATTCGCTGCCGTCCGGTTGGCGTGCTGAAAATGACCGACGAATCCGGTGAAGATGCGAAACTGGTTGCGGTACCACACACCAAGCTGTCCAAAGAGTACGATCACATCAAAGATGTGAACGACCTGCCGGAACTGCTGCGTGCACAGATCACTCACTTCTTCGAGCAATACAAAGCGCTGGAAAAAGGCAAATGGGTGAAAGTTGAAGGCTGGGATAATGCTGCAGCGGCTAAAGCTGAGATTATCACCTCTTTCGAACGCGCTAAAAATAAGTAAATCACCCCCGACCAGCGGGGCGGCGGCATCTGCGTCGCCCGTCTGACCGATAAAAAAACACCGCTCAGTGAGCGGTGTTTTTTTTTACTGTTAACTGACAGAATCGCGCTGCAGCCAGTCGCCACTTTCGATACGCCGTTTGTCGGCAACGGAACGCTGATAGACATACAGCCAGGCACTACCGTACGGCGTCTGCACTAGCTGACGCTTATACTCACCGCCCCTGGTACGCAGGGCATCCAGCTCGCCCAGCGTGCTGGCATCAATCCGGTAAACTTCACAATAAACATGGCCCGCTCCTGCCACCACGCCAGGGTAATGTCCAAGGCTGTAAAGCTCATAGCCTTCGATCTGATGATCGCCGAGCCACTGGCCGTTGGTCATCCAGTGACTGTTACCCTGCTTGCGCCGTAAACTGCCATAGACAATTATTCGCATTGCTAAAACTCAAACTGATAGAGCACATCTAATGCCTGGTCAATGCCAGACACCGCTTCCAAATAGAGTTTGGGCATAAGGCGATAACGCAAGGTTAAAGTCGCCAGTGAATCAAATATGCCAACACCATATTTTACTTGTAGACCCGGCAGCACATAGCCACTGACCTGCACCTGCTGGCTGTCGCCAACACCTGCGGTATCAAGCGCCAGATTGCTGACGCCGAATGTCTCGCCGATTTTACCCACAACCTGACCACTTTGTGCAACCCCTAAACCAACCAATGCTGAAGTTAGCGCGTTACCATCGCCCTCGGTTCCCAGACCCTGACCGCGTAACAGGTAGGATAATGCCTCCTGCTGCGACATGGCTGGATCGGAGAATACCTCTGCTTTTGGTTCGTCGGCAAGGCCGGTGACGCGTAAACCGGCAGTAACATCATCTTCCGTGGCCTCCGGATTACGGATCGCTTCGAGGTTCAGATAGGGCTGGTCCGGCGGCCCGGCAAACTGCAACTCCCCTTTGCGCACAATCAGATCCTGTCCGTAAGCATGGAAACGGCCATCCAGAACATTGATCTGGCCATTCAGTCCCAGCCCGCGCTTATCCTGCACCAGCTTCAGATCGCCATTCAGTCGGGCTTTCAGACCAAAGGCGCTGAGGCGCACATTATCGCCAATATGAATCACCAGATTGCTGTTAATCGGGATGGCGGTCGATTTGTCGGCAATCGGCTGCAAATTCTCATCCAGCAGCACCTCATCAGACGAGACGCCAACCGCGCTCTCCGGTACTTCCTGCACCGTGATACGCGCCCAGGGAATATCGACCCGGCCATCAAGATTAAACATCGACGGCGTCGCCTGGAACACCAGGTCCGGTGACACATCCATCCGCACCATCGGCGGTACGGTGACGCGCACTTTGTCCCCCTTCGCCGCCACTCTGGCGCGCCAGTTGTCGAGCTGACTCCAGTCGGCGTCGCCATTCAGGTTAATCTGCCCCTGTGAGGTCTGAATCAGTCCCTCCAGCGTCGAGCTCATGCCGTTAAATAACATCGTCAGGTTGGCGCTGGTGAGATCCACCGGCATAAAGTTACCTTCAACATCCACATTACGCAGCGCCAGCTGGCCAAACACCTGCGGCCGTTGCAGATTCCCGCCGAGTCGCAGGCTGGAATTGAGCACCCCGCTAACCTTTTCCCCCTGCATCAGCGCCGGATTGAACATCGCCAGCGACAGATCGGTAATATTGACGTTGCCGGACAGCGTTCGCCGCCCCTGCGGATCGGCAATTTGTACATTGCCGTCCAGCTGACCGTTATTGGCGATGCGGATCAGCCAGTCAAGCTGGGCACGACCATTACGCAACGCCGCATTCAGCGTCAGCGTATTAAAGGCTACCGGCAGGGTATTACCGTCGACATCCTGTTCTACCCTGACGCCATTGCCTTTCAGCGACACCCGTCCCTGCGGCAACCCACCGTCTGCGGTCCAGCTCATCTCGGCATCGCCGTTAAAAACGCCGCTCAGTTTCGTTGCATCGGTGAGGAAGGGTGTTACCATCGCCAGGTCAAAACGGTTTAACACCACCCGCGCATGACCGGCGGGACCGGCTTCTACCGGTTGCGGCACACAGAGTTCAGCATTCGGGTTCAGCCAGCAGTGCGCGCCGATAGTGGCGGTCTGGCGGCTGTTGAGATAGTCGATGCTCATCGCCCGCGACAGACGCCACTCACCGACCGGGGTATCAAAGCGGGTGTTGTTCAGCGTGCCTTTCCAGCGCTGCTGCTGGCGATCAAAGCTGCCAGTCAGCGCCAGCTGGCCGGAAACCGGCTCGCCCTGCAGATTCAGCTTCAGCTGGTGCTGCAGCTCATTACCTTCCGCATTCAGCGTCAGCAGATTAATCGCCAGCGCATCCTGTTTCAGTTGCTCGACGCGCAACTGAAGTTTGCCGGCAATCTGATCGCCGGAGTGGATATCGCCGTCAAGCTTCACCCGACCGATGCGCATCTGCTGCCAGCGCAGGCCGCTGGCGGTCAGATCGGCCAGCAGCTGCGGCGTCTGCAGCTTGCCGCGCGCCTTAATGCTGCCTTTCGCCACCCCGCCCAGCCCCGGCAACGCGTTATCCAGATGCTGCGCATCTATATCCGCATCCAGATTCAGCGTCTCGCCGAGCGTGCCTTTCACATTGACATTGTTGCGCCCCAGCACCAGTTTGATGCCGGGAATATTCCACTGGTTATAGCTGTTGCCATACAGAGAACCATCAGCCGTGACTGCGTTCTGCTTCACATTGCCGCGCAGTGCCAGTTCCGGCACCCGCAGCTGCCAGCTGCCGCCATACAGGCTGCCGCGCGTGGTGATTTTACCCTCCAGCTTCGCCGGCCAGTCAGGGTACTGTCTGGCGGTATTGATGCCAGACAGCTGCAACTCGCTGCGCCAGCTAATCGCTTTGCTCCAGTCGACCACTGCGCTGAGGTCAGCAGTGCCCTGTAGCGCCGCCAGCCGCAGCTTATCAAGGGTAAACTGCTCAATATTGCCTTTGCCGTCGAGGCTGATCGCGGCCGGAGGGATCGACTCCCCTTTAACGGCAGTTCGCAGGGACATCACATAGTCGGTCGCTTTGCCGCTAAATTTGAAGTTGAAATCATCCGCCTGATACTGCACCGCGCCGGTCAACGGCCAGCGGAACTGGGGACTGGTCAGGGTCATCTCCAGCGGTAAACCCGCCTCGGCCAGCCGGGTTTGCGCCGCTATCTGCGCCTGGAGCGGACCGGAGAGATTAAGCGCCAGTGTCAGCCGATCGCGCATGCCGCCGCCAAGGTTGAGTTTAATTTTCTCCCCTTTTAGCGGGTCGATATTCAGTATGCTGTTAACGGTAAAGTCGACCGGCCAGCTATCGCCCAACTGCGCCTGACCGCTGGCATTCAGCTGCCCTTGCGGCGAATCCACTGCCAGCGTTTCCAGCCGCAGCAGGCGTTCTTCGGTTCTGGCTTTGATCCGCAGGCGATTGACCACAATCTCACTGTCGCCGGTGATACGCAGCTGCTCGCCAACAATCTCCTGCACCTCGACATCCAGCGGCATACGGAAATCCGGCAGATCCGGCAACAGCGGTTTGGCAAACATGGCGCGCAGGCTTTCACCCAGCGGCGCTTCTTCGGCCTGCGGCGGCGTCGCTTTCGGCTGCGCCAGCTGCCGATCCGCGACTTGCGCCGCCTTCGGCAGCGCCACCAGCAGGCTCTGAATATGGGTTGGCGTTAAGGTCATGGCGCGACCCTGCCAGTTGATGCCGGTGGAGAAATCCAGCAATGAAATAGTGGTATCGTCGATCTTCACGTTGATGTTTTGCAGCGCCAGATGACGTAACCTGACCGGATACGGCGTCGAGAGGTCGCCGTTTCCACTCTGCTCCTCTGGCTGCGGCGCTGCGGCTGGCGGCATTTTCTTGCTGTCGACCACCAGGTTAACGTCTTTCAGCGACAGATCGTTGACGCAAAACGCCGACTGTTTCAGACACCCCAGTTGCACCGCGAGGTGGAATTCACCGGCGTTCAGCGTGAGGCCGGGCATTTCATACCGGATGCCTTTGAGCGTCAGATTGCGCCAGCCGCCTGCGACCTGTTTGATCTCAAGGCCCGGCACCCAGCGCGCGGCGCCATTAAGCAGCAGATGTAAACCGCTGGTGGTGCCAATTAAAAATGCCACGCCGCTCAGCAACAGCAGCATAAAAATCAGGATGCCAGTCAGAACCTTTTTCCAGCGACTCATAATTCAGGCCCCAGGCCAACGTAAAACTGCACTCCATGCTCCTCTTTATCGCCTATCGGACGGGCAATATCGAATTTGATCGGTCCCACTGGCGACTGCCAGCGCACGCCAAAACCGGCGCCGGTTTTAATGTCACTCTGCTTAATGTCATTCACCGCTTCACCGGAGTCGACAAACACCGCACCCCACCACTTGCCTGACACATTGTATTGATACTCCAGCGAACCGGTCGCCAGTTTCGAGGCGCCGGTCAGCTTGCCGTCAGCATCGCGCGGCGAGATACCTTTGTATTTATAACCCCGAATGCTGCGGTCGCCACCGGCGAAGAAACGCAGATCCGGCGGTACGCTTTCAAAGTCGTTGGTCTCAATCCAGCCGAGATTGCCGCGCGCGACAAAGCGGTGTTTGTCCGCCAGGGTGCGGATCCAGACGTTTTGCGCCTGCACTACGGCGAAATCGACATCCGAACCCCAGCTGGTATCGGAAACGTCCAGCGAGTAGCGCTGGGAATCTCCCCAGTTCGGCATCAGGCCGCCGCGTGAACGGGTGCGGTTAAGGCTGACGCCCGGATAGATCAGCATGGTGGTGTTGGTGACGCTGGCCTGGGTAAAGTGGTCAAGGCTCCAGCGCAGGTTAATCGCTTTCTGCCAGCCGCTGCTGTTTTCCCAGTAGCGTGATACCGCGAGGGTCGAGGCGTCGGATTTGGTGTCATTAAGATCGGTGCGCTTTACGCCGCCCTGCAGCAGGTAGTACTGCTCCAGCGGGCTCTTCAGCAACGGCATTTTATAGCTGAAATCCAGCTGCTGTTCCGGCGCGGAGATATTGGCGCTGGTGGTCAGACTCTGACCACGCGAGTTCACCCACGGTTTTTTCCATGTCGCCTTAACCCGCGGACCAACGTCGGTGGAGTAGCCGAGACCGGTTTCAATGGTGTTTTCCGTGCGCGGCGTCACCACGCCACTCAGCGGTAAGATTTTGGTTTTGCGCGCCTTATCAAAATCGGGCGCGACCACCACCGAATTAAACCAGCCGGTGGCCGACAGCCGCCGGTTCAGCTCCGCCAGATCGCGCGAACTGTAATAGTCGCCCTTTTTGAACGGCACCAGGTTTTGCAAATACTCTTCGCGGATCTGCGAGCCTTCAAAACTAACGTCGCCAAAGCGGTAACGCTGACCGCTGTCATAGTCGATATCCCAGAACGCTTCGCGGCGTTCCACTGAGACACCCAGCTGGCTTTTACGGAAATCACCGTCAAAGTAGCCGTTGCGCAGGGCAAGATTGGTGAGGTTACTTTTGAAGCTGTCGTATTTACCGTGATTAAGGATGGTACCGATGGCCGGTTTGCCGTCGTGCACCAATTTCTGGTAGTCCTCATCATGGCGCGCATCACCGCGCAAAATTACCGTCGTACCGGCGATTTTCACCGGTTCACCCGCCTTAATGCGGGCAATTAACACCGGGCGTCCCCCCTGCGCAGGCGCAGGTCGCGACTCAAAATCGATCTCCGGCTCATAATAGCCCAGCGCGCTTAGCCCCTCTTTTATCGCATTCGATACCCTGGCGCGGAAACGTCCATCAGCGGAGATCTCATCGCTGCTGATGGTCGAAAGGCGCGCCCTGACGTTTTTCTGTAAATCCCCTGATAAACCTTCAACCTGTAAGCGGACAGTCGCAGCCTGGGTCACAGGCGCGGCAATCAGCAGACAGTAAATGCAGTACACATGAATTCGTGGCACGCTTACTCCTGTTTCTCTTGCCAGCCCTAATTCCTGATGGGCAAATGGTTTTCTGAATGGCAAACCTCTGTAAAACAGCAGGCATTGACGCCCCCCCCAACCATTGTCGGTAAAGTTTACACCGAAAAAAAACAGCGAATTTCAATCAGCAGTTAACAGGAGTGTAACGTGGCAGAGCTATTAGACAAGGTTGAAAGTCTCGCTTTAAGTGATGTTTTGCGCGCAAAATAACATTATCGTCTATTTTTTCAGCATTCTTCTAACCACTAGCCGCCTGATATCGGCTGCTGCTATAATGCGCAGCGAAGGCCAGACGTTTAGCCTTGATATATGGATTCTGCTCCGACGCTTTGTGTTATGTTGTCGTCGTACTGACGCAGACATTTTTGGCATGGATAGCCTTGCCCCAATGATATGTACATGATGTACACAAACGCCCGCGCTACACCCAAGCCAAAAATGACAAGAGAAACAAACCTACGGAAACCCTATGTTAGATAGCATGCTTGTCATACTAGCGCTTATTGCAATCAGTGCCTTTTTCTCCCTGTCAGAGATTTCGCTGGCTGCCGCCCGCAAAATCAAACTTAAACTGTTGGCCGATGATGGCAATATCAACGCGCAACATGTGCTGAAAATGCAGGAAACGCCCGGTATGTTCTTTACCGTGGTACAAATTGGTCTGAACGCCGTCGCCATTCTCGGCGGTATCGTCGGTGATTCGGCTTTTTCTCCGGCATTTCGCAGCCTGCTGATTCGGGTGGTCTCGCCGGAACTGGCCGATCAGCTGAGCTTTATCTGCTCGTTTACCCTCGTTACCAGCTTCTTTATTCTGTTTGCGGATTTAACGCCAAAACGTATCGGCATGATTGCGCCTGAAGCCATTGCGCTGCGCATTATCAATCCGATGCGCTTCTGCCTGTTTATCTGCCGCCCGTTGGTATGGTTCTTCAACGGCATGGCCAATATGATTTTCCGCCTGTTTAAAATCCCGATGGTGCGCAAAGACGATATTACCTCTGATGATATCTATGCGGTGGTGGAAGCCGGTGCGCTGGCCGGGGTGCTGCGTAAGCAGGAACACGAGCTGATTGAGAACGTGTTTGAACTCGAATCACGTACCGTGCCCTCGTCGATGACTTCACGCGAGAACATTGTCTGGTTCGATCTGCATGAAGATGAAAACAGCCTGAAAGAGAAAATCGCCCGCCATCCACATTCGAAGTTCCTCGTCTGTAACTCAGATATTGACCATATTGTGGGCTATGTCGATTCAAAAGAGTTGCTGCTGCGGGTACTGGGCAATCAGAGTATGGCGCTGAACAGTGGCGTGCAGATCCGCTCCGCCCTGATCGTGCCGGACACCCTGACGCTGTCGGAAGCGCTGGAGAGCTTTAAAACTGCCGGTGAAGATTTTGCGGTGATTATGAATGAATACGCGCTGGTCGTGGGGATTATCACCCTGAATGACGTGATGACCACGCTGATGGGCGACCTGGTTGGCCAGGGGATGGAAGAGCAGATTGTCGCACGTGACGAGAACTCATGGCTGGTAGAGGGCGGTACGCCGATTGACGACGTGATGCGCGTGCTGCATATCGACGACTTCCCGCAGTCCGGCAACTACGAAACCATCGGCGGCTTTATGATGTATATGCTGCGCAAGATCCCGAAACGTACCGACTTCGTCAAGTTTGCCGGTTATAAGTTCGAAGTGGTGGATATCGACAGCTATCGCATCGATCAGCTGCTGGTGACGCGCCTCGTTGACCGTCCGCCATCGGCGATTACCCTGCCGAAAGCGGTTGAGGTGGAAGAGTAAAAATGTAAAGGGAGCCATTAATGGCTCCCTTACGGTGTTCCGGTAAACCTGCCGCGCTTAATTAAATTCGGTCTGCAAACGCAGCACCTGGCGGTTAACTTCCGACATCACACTGAAATGCTGTCTATCCCTGATCCGCGGAAGCAGGATTTTGCCCTTATCAAACTCAAACGCCCCCACATCCTTGATATACAGCCTTCCTCTGAACAACGTTTTGACGTACTTCGCCACTTGTAATGGGTTGTAACGCTGGAATATTTTCATTCTTTATAACTCCTGAGGGTTAAATCCTTCACTACGCTCCGCCGTTGCCAAATTCGGTACGAACTATTGAAGCGCAAATTGCCGATAAACTATAGAACACCTTTTCCTTCCATGGTTCCGAAAATTGAATCTTTTTACTGAGCTGACATAACATTACAGAATAGTCTGTTATTTACGTCATGTTATTCAGTATAAACCTTCAGTTATCGGGGATTTGTGCTATCAGCCGCAAAGCTGACAGTCCAGGGCGACAGATGCATCATCCATGCTTATTATTGCAGGAACATGACCAGGAGGTCGGATCACCTCTGCTCAACCGGAGTCACTATGACAACTGCCCGCTATCTTGCCATCACGCTCTCGCTGTTAATGCCGCTGACTGCCGTCGCCCATAATTTTGTTGAAGGGCAGCGCGTGACGCCCGTGGGCATTGCCGACCGGGGAGAACTGGTTTACCAACATGAAGAGTTTAGTTATAAAAACTGGAATAGCGCCCAGCTGACCGGAAAAGTACGCGTTATTCAGCACATTGCTGGCCGGTCGTCAGCTAAAGAGAAAAATGCCGCCCTGATTGAAGCGATTAAGGCAGCGCAATTCCCGCATGACCATTATCAGACCACCACGCTGGTCAATACCGATGATGCGATTCCCGGCACCGGGATGTTTGTCCGCAGCAGCATTGAGAGTAATAAGCAGCAGTATCCGTGGTCGCAGTTTATTGTCGACAGCCGTGGCGCCGCGAAAAAGGCCTGGCAGTTAGACGACGGCGGCTCGGCGATTGTGGTGCTGGATAAACAGGGGCAGGTGCGTTTCGCCAAAGATGGCGCGTTAACCCAGCAGGAGGTGAAGCAGGTGATTGCGCTGCTGCATCAGTTACTGAAATAATTTTGCCGCGGTTTAGGCGGCATCCGGGCGGAATAACCCCCGCCCGCAGCATTGATGCCGCCCCAGGCTATCAGAAAATCGATACGCGAAAACCAGGGTTTAAAAACGATTCACGCGGCGTATAGTTCAGCGGCTGACCTTTCCAGTCATGAACATGGGCGCCCGCGGCAATCGCCACCGCATGACCGGCACCGGTATCCCAGATATTGGTCGGTCCAAAACGCGGATAGAGCTGCGCTTTACCTTCCGCCACCAGACAGAATTTCAGCGAAGAACCAATCGCGGTGGTCTGATGCTCACCCATCTGTTTCAGATACTCTTTCAGTTCCTCATCAGAGTTGGCGTGCGAGCGGCTGATCACCACCAGCGGCGGACGGGCATCACGCACATGAATAGCCACTTTGTGGCCGCCCTCTTCTTTCCACGCTTTGCCTTCCGCGGCTGAATACATCACGCCAATCGCCGGCGCATACACCACGCCCAGAACCGGTTTGCCCTTCTCGATCAGCGCGATATTGACGGTAAATTCGCCATTACGTTTAATAAACTCTTTGGTGCCGTCCAGCGGGTCGACCAGCCAGTAGCTCTGCCAGTGCTGACGCACCTCCCAGGCAGGCGGATCCTCTTCCGACAGAATCGGCAGATCCGGCGTCAGGGCAGCCAGTCCCTGCACAATAACTTTATGCGCCGCGATATCCGCAGCAGTGACCGGAGAGTCATCAGACTTGTGAGAAACGTCAAGCGGTGCCTGGCTATTATAAACCGTCATAATAGCCGCGCCCGCGTCACGTGCCAGCTGGCAAATTTGCTGTAACATTCTTCACCTCATAGTTTGATTCGTCATGGCGATACCGCTGGCAAGAGCCTGCACCAGATAAGTACCGCTTTATTAGATCATAGCAGTTTGTCACCACCCGCCCGCAAAGTCAGCTAAATCTGGTCTTATTGCCATAACATAATAATTTAATATCAATAGCATAATTGAATGCGCCACGGCGGACTCCCGGTTTACAGCTTACAGGATAACGCCAATCTGCAGGGCAAAGTTACCGTAAAGGATATCACTGAAACCACAGGTAAATGGGTGCCGGAGATGCGTAAAACGGGGAGCGGAGATACGAGGATTTAGCAGGGGCGGCATTTCGCCGCCCACACCGTTACAGAATTTCTAACAGCTCAACTTCAAACACCAGGGTGCTCAGTGGCGGGATAGAGGCGCCAGCGCCACGCTCGCCGTATGCCAGGTTGTGAGGGATCACCAGCTCCCATTTGGAGCCCACTGGCATCAGGGTCAGTGCTTCGATCCAACCGGCGATTACGCCGCTGACCGGAAATTCAGCCGGTTCGCCACGCTGTACCGAGCTGTCAAACACCGTGCCATCGATCAGCTTACCGGTGTAATGCACACGTACGCGATCCTGACGCGATGGAATCGCACCTTCGCCCTGCTGAATCACGCTGAACTGCAGGCCTGACTCGGTGCTGCTGACGCCTTCACGCTGCAGGTTCTGTTCAAGGAACTTCTGACCTTCCACAGCCATTTCCTGCTGGCGTTCGCGACGAACCGCATCCGCACGCTCGTGAACTTCGCGCAGCGCACGATGAACCACATCAACAGGTACCGCGGGAGCATTCCCTTCCAGCGCATCGCGCAGGCCGGCCAGCAATGCTTCTGGCTGCAGACCCTGCAGTCCGGACTCCAGCAATTGCTGGCCAACCTGTAAACCGATACCGTAACTTGCTTGCGCTTCGACGCTGTCAAAAGAAGGGGTTGTCATGGATTTTCCTTTCATCATTGATAAAAACTGAAGGCAGAGCATAACAGCGCAAGGCGTGAGGGTAAAATCCCGTGTATCGGTGGATGACTTTTGCGCCAGAAACAGAAACAATAGCCACTCATCTAATTAATAACGCCCATAGCGTCACGTATCTGACTGGTTCTTTACACATCAAACAGTTAGCAGACTATGATAGAAATTCGCTATTTCTGATGTCTGAATACGGATGTCGTCTGGGGTTAACGAGGTTATTTACATGGGGAGAATTGCCCCCCGGCAAAGGAAACGCCTGCCGTTTTACCATCCGGTACTGAAGATGTGGATGGCAAGCCGCAGACCATCATCAGCACCTGATGCGCCACCGGCGCCGCAGGAGGATGAAATGATGCCAGAAGGAACATCATTACGCAGCAAGCTGTCTGCCCGCAAAATCTGCAGCAAGCTGTTTGCCGGCAAAATCTGGCGTTTCGTAGATGACGCGCGCTGGATGGATCCGCTGCCGACCTTACATCGCCGCGGCATTGTGCTGGCGCTGCTGGTGATGCTGCTGGCAATTCTCTGGCCCGCCCCTCAGTCCAACATCCCGCAGCCGCCGGTGCTGCAAAGCGGCAGCGCCGATGTTCCGCTACAGGCAGAAATCTATAATAACGACAGCACGACAACACCGGCCAGCAAACCGAATTCAGCGGGAGAGTGGCGCAGCTATCAGGTGGCATCCGGCCAGACCATGGCGCAGCTATTCCGGGATAATAATTTGCAGGTGAATGATGTGTTCGCGATGGCGCGCGTTGAAGGCGATGATAAGCCGCTCAGCAATCTGCATACGGGTCAGAATGTCAAAATACGGCAAGATGCCAATGGTGTGGTGACCGGATTAACGGTGGAGACCGATAACGGTCCGGTGCTGTTTACCCGTCAGACGGATGGCACCTTTATCCGCGCGCAGTAATTGCCTGGAAACAAAAACGCCGGCACAAGGCCGGCGTTCTCGCATCACTGAATCAATTAAGCTTCAGCAACGATAATCACGGTCAGTTTCGCGAATACTTCGCTGTGAACCTGGAAGTCCACTTCGTGCTCACCGATAGTACGCAGAACGCCGTTCGGCAGACGAACTTCGCTCTTCGCCAGATCAACGCCAGCTGCAGTTACAGCATCAGCGATATCACGGGTACCGATGGAACCGAACAGTTTACCTTCGTCGCCTGCTTTAGACGCGATGGTAACATTGCCCAGCGCATTGATTTTCTCAGCGCGTGCATTAGCTGCAGACAGAACGTCAGCCAGTTTGGCTTCCAGTTCTGCACGACGTGCTTCAAAATATTCAACGTTTTTCTTGGTAGCAGGAACAGCTTTACCCTGTGGCACCAGGAAGTTACGAGCGTAGCCCGCTTTAACGTTAACCTGATCACCCAGGCTGCCCAGGTTTGCTACTTTATCAAGCAGAATAACTTGCATTACCTTATCCTCTCAAAGTCGTTAATGGACAGTGGCCAATTACTGATGACGATCAGTATATGGCAGCAAAGAAAGGTAGCGCGCGCGCTTGATAGCACGAGCCAGCTGACGCTGGTATTTGGCGCGAGTACCGGTGATACGGCTCGGTACAATCTTACCGCTTTCAGTGATATAGTTTTTCAGCGTTGCGATATCTTTATAATCGATCTCTTGAACGCCTTCCGCGGTGAAACGGCAGAACTTGCGACGACGGAAATAACGTGCCATTTGGCTAGTCTCCAGAATCTATCAATTCAATCTGCTCGGCATGTAACACAATCTTACTCAGGCCATTGCGCCCTTGATGGCAACTAATGAAACCTTCGACGATGAGTTGCGTGCCGACCGTTATACTTTGAGTAATGACCTGATGTGTCTTGCCACTTAAAATGATCGGCATACGACACCAGGCTTGCCGGATAAATCCAGCTTCTTCCTGCTGCGAGCGGTGCTCAAGCACAAACTGGCAGTGTGGAATACCTGACGGGCTGGTTTTTCGAACCGGTGTCTTGCACACAGTGCCAGACAGGCGCAGCCGATTGACCGTCACGGTTGATTACTCTTCAGAATCCCCAGCATCTGCATCATCAGAGGTTTCGTTAGCAAAATCTTCACGACGCTCACGGCGCTCGTCTTTCGCTTTAACCATCGGAGATGCTTCGGTAACCGCGTGCTTAACGCGCATAACCATGCTGCGGATAACGGCGTCGTTGAAGCGGAAGTTAGTTTCCAGCTCATCGATCACTTCCTGCGGAGCTTCAACGTTCAGCAGAACGTAGTGTGCTTTGTGCAGTTTGTTGATCGGGTAAGCCAGCTGACGACGGCCCCAGTCTTCCAGACGGTGGATCGTGCCTTCTGCACCAGTGATAGCACCAGTGTAACGCTCGATCATGCCCGGAACCTGTTCGCTTTGGTCAGGGTGAACCATAAAAACGATTTCGTAATGACGCATCGAAATTTGCTCCTTACGGATTATTCAGCCTCCTGTCAGGGTCAGCCGTGGCCCATGGAAGCAAGGAACGTTGTTTAAGTACGGCTGAAAAATTGACGCGTAATCATACTGGCGCACCCCAGGAAACTCAAGGAAGAACGTGAATTAAATATTACCGGGGATGTGAAAGCGCTAAGCGATTTGTGCTTAATCAGTTATTTCATCAGGTTAGGGCAGGAAGGTTCAAAATTTATGATGACCATCATCAGAGATGATCACTTTTTAAATTCGCTACAGGGCCTAAACTATAAACAGTGAAATTAAACGGCCCTGACCAGCGGTCAGGCGCAATAAGTCAGTACTGTACTGTGGAGTCGATTATGAAAAACATCGCAATCGCCACTTTACTCGGTCTCTTCCTGTCTACCACCGCCCTTGCCAGCAACACTGACTGTGCGCAGCAGATTAGAAGTAACAGTAGCAAAGCGGCATCAACTTATATCTATATTAACCGTATCGCCACGCCGACCGGTAGTCCGGCCAGCGCTGATGTCTCCGCCGCCCGGCAGTTATCGCAGCAGTTGTGATTTTGGCGGCGTAACGGCCGGAACTGTCCGGCCTTTTTATGGCCGCGGATTTACAGATGCTGGTTAAAAAACGCCACGCCCGCACTTAACGCCAGCGGCGTAATCCGGTGTCCGACACCGGCTTCGGTTAAAAAGGTCAGATGACTGTCAAGAGAGGCCTCACGCAGTGCGCGTGCCAGCCGCACGGTTTCTGCCGCCGGCACCACATCATCCGCCTCGCCATGCCACAACAGCAACGGACGATTAGCCAGCGACGCCAGCTGATGGCTGACATCATAGGCGGCCAGCGGCGCCAGCCGCTGCGCTAAGCGCTGCTGTTGCTCCGGGGTATCGGCCACCAGCGGTGGAAACAGCGTCTGACTGAGTGACATAAAATACCCCGACCCCATCAGACAGGCCACGCTGTTAATTTGCGGGTAGCGCGCCATCGCCCCCAGCGCCGTCATTCCGCCCATTGAGGCGCCGGCGACGGCAAAGCGCCCGTCAGCCACCAGCCCGCGTTCACGCAGCGCGGCTTCCAGCGGCGGCAACTCATCAATACTGCTGCGCAGGATTTCCCAGAAATGGCCTAGCCGCTGTTGCGCATCGCCGTTATAACGCGAACCATGCTGTGCGGCATCGGGCAATAGCACGCGAAAACCAGCCTGCGCCAGCGCAACGGCAAACCATGAGTACACCTCTTTTGATGAGGTGAAACCATGATAAAACACAATGGTGGGTAACGGCTGCCGCCACTGACCTGCCGGCACCGCATGCAGACATTCAATGCCCGCAACGCTCTCCGTCACAATCTCAATCATTCCGCCTCCGTTCCGCGTATTTGCACTAAAAGGATAACCGCAGCAGCGGGATGGCGTAAACTGTTGTTATTCCCGTTCGGAGCTTGCCTGATGCGCATAACAATCACTTTTCTTCTGACGCTGTTGCTGACTGGCTGCAGTGTATGGCAAACCACCCCACAGGCGCCTCCTGCGGCAACCTCACAGGCGCAGGAGATCAGCCGGGCACAATCTATCGGTCTGACCAAAGTGGGCACCATCAGCGCCACAGAGCGTGGTTCGCCGGATGATGTGCAGCGTGCCATTGCGGCGAAAGCCAATGCCGCCGGCGTGCCCTACTATCAGATAATTATGGTCAGCGAAACCGTGGTGCCCGGCATGTGGTACGCCACCGCCGTGCTGTTTACTGGCTCAGCCGCCGGTCGCGCGCAACAGTAAGCGTGTCGTGACATCCTCGCTGAGCGGAGTGACCCCGCGCGCATCGAACATCTGACGACACCAGGCATCCGCCAGCGGCGGTTCGAGAAACCTCAGCACCTGAACCGCTGTCGCCAGATGAAACAGCCGCGTGGTGATATCGCGCGCCTGCGCCTCATGCACTTTCCCGAGGCGTAATTTCAGCTGCCGCCAGTGGCGATCAACGTGGCGATTCACTCCCCTTACCGTGTCAAACTGCTGGCAAAGCATCTCCATTACCCCCGGCTGCTTCGCCAGTACCCGCAACACATCAAGGCACATAACGTTACCTGAGCCTTCCCAGATACTGTTCACCGGCATCTCGCGGTACAGACGTGGCAGTTCGCTCTCTTCGCAGTAGCCAATCCCGCCGAGCGTCTCCATCGCTTCGGCCACAAACGGAATACCGCTTTTACAGATGACATATTTTGCCGCCGGGGTGAACAGGCGACAAAACGCGCGTTCGGCCTCATGCTGCGGCGTTGACCAGGCGCGAGCCAGCCGCATTAACAGAGCCGTCTGCCCCTCCAGCTGTAGCGCCTGCGCACTCAGCAGCTGGCGCATCAGCGGTTGATCGACCAGATTTTTACCCATCACCTGACGCTGATGGGCATGGTATAGCGCGACCGACAGCGCGCGCCGCATCAGGCCATGGCTGCCCAGCGCGCAGTCAAAACGGGTATAACCGCCCATTTTCAGGATCTGGCGGACGCCATCCCCCTCTTCGCCCAGCAGCCAGCCGCTGGCATCGCTGAACTCCACTTCACTACTGGCGTTCGAGCGGTTACCCATTTTATCTTTTAAGCGCTCAATGCGAATGGCATTACGGCTGCCGTCCGGCAACAGACGCGGCATAAAGAAACAGCCGAGGCCGCCTTTACTTTGCGCCAGGACCAGATGGGCATCGCTTTGCGGCACCGAGAAAAACCATTTATGGCCGGTCAGCCGGTACGCTTCGCCATTGCCGCGTGCGGCGATCGGCTCGGCACGGGTGGTATTACTCAGTACGTCGGTGCCCCCCTGTTTTTCGGTCATCCCCATACCAATCAGCAGTCCGCGCTTCTGCTCACCGGGTTGCTGATGGGGATCGTAACGGTCTGACAACAGCCCCGGCAGCCAGTGGTGAAATAGCGCCGGCAGGCTCTGCTGTAATAACGGGATGGCGCCAAAAGTCATGGTGACCGGACACAGGGTGCCGGCCTCCACCTGTGCATGCTGAATAAAACGCGCCGCGCGCGCCACCAGTGAGCCTGGCCGGGCATCGGGCTGCCAGCCGAGGTTATGCACCCGATTGGCGCACAATCCCTGCATCAGCAGATGCCAGGCAGGATGAAAGCGCAGTTCGTCAATGCGTTCGCCACAGGGATCGTAGCGCAACAGCTCGGGCGGGCTGGCGTTTGCCAGACGTCCCAGTTCGAGGGATTCCGCGCTGCCCAGCTGTTGCCCCACCGATGCCTGTAATTCCACATCCCACTCCGCTCCTTCGCGGATCAGCGCTTCACGCAGCGGCGTATCGGAGAGAAACAGGTTGCTGTTATTCAGCGGGCGTGGCTGATTAAAAACCGTATGGGTGCTCCAGGACATATTTTCTCCAGCGGACGGCATCAATGCCACCCTGATGGTGTAAGTATGTAGCCGGTAAGAAAATATGCCTGAAACGGCAGAGAATTTCGGGGCATTGGTCACGCCCCGGAGAGATTACTTAACGCTGCGTTGACGTACCGCTTCAAACAAGCAGATACCGGTGGCAACCGAGACATTGAGTGAAGAGACACTACCCGCCATCGGAATGCTGATCAGCTCGTCGCAATGTTCACGCGTCAGGCGACGCATGCCTTCACCTTCCGCGCCCATCACCAGCGCCATCGGGCCGGTCATCTTGCTCTGGAATACGGTGTGGTCCGCTTCACCTGCGGTGCCGACAATCCAGACGTTGGACTCCTGCAGCAAACGCATGGTGCGCGCCAGGTTGGTCACGCGGATGAGCGGAACATTTTCCGCCGCGCCGCTGGCCACTTTTTTCGCCGTGGCATTCAGCTGAGCAGAACGATCTTTCGGCACGATAACCGCATGCACACCCGCGGCATCGGCGCTACGCAGGCAGGCGCCGAGGTTATGGGGATCGGTGACGCCATCGAGGATCAGTAACAATGGCTGATCCAGCCCGGCGATCAGATCCGGCAGATCGTTCTCCTGGTACTGGCGACCTGGCTTCACATTCGCCACAATCCCCTGGTGCACTGCCCCTTCGACTTTACTGTCCAGCCACTGGCGGTTTGCCACCTGAATGACAATACCCTGCGCTTCCAGCGCTTTAATCAAAGGTTGCAGGCGACGGTCATCACGTCCTTTCAGAATAAAGACTTCCAGAAAACGCTGCGGATCGGTGTCAAGCAGCGCCTGCACGGCGTGAATCCCAAAAACAATTTCACTCATGTATTAAACCTGATAATTAAAATTCTGCATTGCGGGCGGCATCAATGCCGCCCGGGGGTTTCAGAGGTTATTCACTAACCGGGGTTTTCTTTTTCGCCCGCTTCGCTTTGGTGGCGGCGGCGATTTTACGGGTTTTATCCGACGGCGCTTTGGCTTTTTTCTCTTTTTTCACCTTGTCATCGTCGCTTTTCGCTTTCGCCGCAGCGGGTTTGGCCGCGCCATCTTTAGCGCCGCGGAAAGCAGCATCCGGTTCGAAATTGGCCCCTTTACGCATTTCACGACGACGGTTGCCGCCGTTCTTTGGCGCGCTATTTTTGCTGCGATCGCGTTCGGTTTTACCGGCGCCGCGCACTTTACGCTGGCTGGAGATCAGCGCGAAATCAATTTTCCGCTCATCCATATGCACCGCTTCCACCCGCACTTCAACGGTATCGCCCAGACGATAAGTCTGGCCGCCGGACTCGCCAATCAGGCGTTGTCCTACCGCATCAAAGCGATAGTAGTCATTATCAAGGGTCGAGACATGCACCAGACCGTCGATAAACAGATCGATCAGCCGCACAAAGAAGCCGAAACCGGTCACGCTGGCGATCACGCCGGTAAAGGTCTGGCCAACCTGATCCTGCATAAAGTCACATTTCAGCCAGTCAGCGACATCACGCGTGGCTTCATCGGCACGACGCTCTGCCATCGAGCAGTGCTGGCCCAGTTGCAGCATCTGGTTAAGTTCATAGTGATAACCACCGTTTGGCGTGGTATTGCCGGTCAGAGTGCCCTGCTCCTGCGCCAGCAGATACTTAATCGCCCGGTGCAGCAGTAGATCGGGATAGCGGCGGATCGGCGAGGTAAAGTGGGCGTAAGACGCCAGCGCCAGGCCGAAGTGGCCACGGTTTTCCGGATCGTATACCGCCTGCTTCATCGAGCGCAGCAGCATGGTTTGCAGCATTTCACTATCGGGACGGTCGGCAATCTGCGTCAGTAGTTCCGCGTAGTCAATCGGCTGTGGCTTCGCGCCGCCCGGCAGCGTCAGTCCCAGCTCATTCAGCACGCTGCGGAAACCGGTAATGCTGTCGTCGCTTGGACGATCGTGATCGCGGAACAGAGCCGGTTCGTTATGCTTCTCAACAAAACGCGCCGAGGCGATGTTAGCCAGGATCATGCACTCTTCGATAATTTTATGCGCATCGTTACGCACCGTATGCTCAACGCGTTCAATACGGCGTTCGGCGTTAAAAATAAATTTCGCCTCTTCCGTTTCAAACGAGATACCGCCGCGCAGGGTACGTGACTGTTCCAGCACTTTATACATGCTGTACAGCTCTTCGAGATATGGCACCTGCGTATGGTACTGCTCGCGCAGCGACTGTTCGCCATCGAGGATATGCCAGACCTTGGTGTAGGTCAGACGGGCATGTGAGCGCATTACCGCTTCATAGTGCTTATAGCTGGTGAGCTTGCCCTGGGCGGAAATGGTCATTTCACACACCATACACAGGCGGTCAACCTGCGGATTAAGCGAGCACAGGCCGTTTGACAGCACTTCCGGCAGCATCGGCACCACTTGCGACGGGAAGTAGACCGAAGTACCACGGTTAACCGCTTCGGTGTCCAGCGCCGTACCAGGACGGACATAATAGCTGACATCAGCAATCGCCACCCATAAACGCCAGCCGCCGCCACGTTTTTTCTCACAATAGACCGCGTCATCGAAGTCGCGCGCATCTTCACCGTCAATGGTGACCAGCGGCAGGTCGCGCAGATCCACACGCCCTTTTTTCGCTTCTTCCGGCACTTCTTCGCTCAGTATCGCCACTTCGGCGTCCACCGCCAGCGGCCAGACATGCGGGATCTCATGAGTACGCAACGCCATATCCACAGCGAGGCCGGTGCCCATATTGTCGCCCAGCACTTCAACAATCTTACCAATGGCTTTGGTCCGGCGCGTTGGCCGCTGCATCAGCTCGACCACCACCACCGACCCCATCCGCGAGCCGAGAATCGCCTCTGGCGGGATCAAAATATCAAAGCTCAGACGGCTGTCGTCCGGCACCACAAATCCGGCGCCGGCATCGGTAAAGTAGCGGCCAACAATCTGGCTGTTGCGTGGCTCAAGCACCCGTACCACACGCGCTTCACGACGACCTTTACGATCCGCGCCCATCGCCTGCGCGAGGATCACATCGCCGTGCATGCACATCTTCATCTGTTCGGCGGAGAGATAGAGATCGTCTTTCTGCCCTTCAATGCGCAGGAAGCCGAAGCCATCGCGATGACCAATAACTTTGCCGCGCAGTAAGTCGAGACGTTCCGGCAGCGCGTAGCACTGACGGCGGGTAAACACCAGCTGTCCGTCGCGTTCCATGGCGCGCAAACGGCGGCGCAGGGCTTCAAGTTGTTCTTCTCCAGCCATACCCAGTTCATCCGCCAGCTCTTCACGGCTGGCCGGTTTTTCGCGTTTATCTAAGTGCGAAAGAATAAATTCACGACTGGGAATGGGGTTTTCGTATTTTTCAGCTTCTCGTTCCTGAAAAGGATCTTGTGACATATCGGTTCCTCCGTTGTCATCGACTGCTGATTGACGGTTGGTCAGTCAGCAGTAATTTGTAGAGCGGATGATTATCTTCCACGAGGTCGGCGAGGGTATATTTGTCCAGTTCCTGCAGGAAACACTGTATCGCATCATACAGTGCCTTCTTCAGCCGGCAGGCTGAGGTGATATGGCAAAATTCGCTGGTGCAGTTAACCAACTGCAGCGGTTCCATCTCGCGTACCACCTCACCAATAATGATCTCTCCGGCCGGTCGGCCCAATCGGATACCGCCGTTTTTACCGCGCACTGCGGCAACATAACCTGAACGGCTTAGTTGATTGATGATTTTGACCATGTGGTTACGTGATACGTCGTACGTCTCGCTCACTTCAGTAATGCTGGTCATTTGTTCAGCAGGCAAGGACGCGAGAAAGATCAACGCGCGTAAGCCGTAATCTGTAAAACTGGTTAGCTGCACATGTACCTCAGTGAATCACCGACGTGGCATCGTCCGCTCCGATGCATTTTCTTTAGATGATGATAAACCAGCCCGTCGACTTCAGGGCAATTTTTTAAACAACTATACCTGACATACTTCAGGGGGTATCGATAACGAAAAGAAAAAAGGCGGGAACCGGGATCGGCAGGAAGCAAGAAGTCTGACAGATAAAGGCCGGACAGTGTCCGGCCAGCACGAAGGTTATGCGTCAAACGGGTCGCGCAGAATCATGGTTTCGCTACGGTCCGGGCCGGTAGAAATAATATCAATCGGCACCCCGGTGACTTCTTCGACGCGTTTGATGTAATCGCGCGCTGCCTGTGGCAGACCGTCTAAGGTCTTCACGCCAAAGGTGCTTTCGCTCCAGCCTGGCATGGTTTCATAAATTGGCTCAATGCCTTCCCAGCCATCGGCTGCCAGCGGCGTGGTCGTCACTTCGCGACCATCAGGCATGCGGTAGGCGATACAGATTTTCACTTCTTTCAGGCCATCCAGCACGTCCAGTTTGGTCATGCAGAAACCTGACAGCGAGTTAATCTGTACGGCACGGCGAACAGCAACCGCATCCAGCCAGCCGGTACGACGACGACGACCGGTGGTGGCGCCAAATTCGTTGCCTTTCGCACACAGGAACTCACCGATGTCATCAAACAGTTCGGTAGGGAACGGACCGGCACCGACACGAGTAGAGTAGGCTTTCACGATGCCCAGCACATAATCAACATAACGCGGGCCGAGACCAGAACCGGTCGCCACGCCACCCGCGGTGGTGTTAGATGAAGTCACATACGGATAGGTACCGTGGTCGATATCCAGCAGGGTGCCCTGCGCGCCTTCGAACATCACCAGATCGCCACGCTTACGCGCGCCATCCAGCAGTTCAGAAACGTCAACCACCATGCCGGTCAGGATGTCGGCAATCGCCATCACATCATTCAGCACGGTATCGTAATCAACCGCTTCTTCTTTGTAGTAGTGCACCAGCTGGAAGTTGTGATATTCCATCACTTCTTTCAGTTTGGCGGCGAAGGTTTCTTTGTTAAACAGGTCGCCGACGCGCAGACCGCGACGCGCTACTTTATCTTCGTAAGCCGGGCCAATGCCGCGACCGGTGGTGCCGATAGCTTTGGCGCCGCGCGCTTTTTCACGCGCCACATCAAGCGCCACATGATATTGCAGAATCAGCGGACAAGCTTCAGAGAGCAGCAGACGTTCACGTACCGGGATACCACGATCTTCCAGGCCTTTCATCTCTTTCATCAGCGCAGCAGGAGACAGCACAACACCGTTGCCGATGATGCTGGTGACGTTTTCACGCAGGATGCCTGATGGAATCAGATGGAGGACGGTTTTTTCACCGTTGATGACTAGCGTATGGCCAGCGTTATGACCACCTTGATAACGTACAACGTATTTTGCACGTTCAGTCAGAAGGTCAACAATCTTACCTTTACCTTCGTCACCCCATTGGGTGCCCAGTACGACGACGTTCTTACCCATTTCTCAAAATCACCGATTGCTTAAAAATGGATTCTACCATCGTAATTTTCGTCTTTCAGCACTTTTAGCATACGATTGCGCAGTTTTTTTGCGCAGGGTGCATTTAGTAGCGTGGTGTGCAATTCACCCCTGGATATGGGCACTGATCATATAATAAATCACCACACCGGCCACCACCAGGCCACCGCCAAAGCGGCGTAATAAGTGATCCGGCAGTTGCGTCATTGACTGAATCATCGCGCGCCATACCCGGGGTAACAGCATCGGACCCAGCCCTTCCAGTACCAGCACTAATGCCAGCGCCATCCATATGGTTGCGTTCATTTTTTATTATTTCCATAAAAAAAGGCGGCATAAATGCCGCCCCTGGTGAGCCACTAATGGCGTCGCGGCTAATTAACGCGTCACGTTAGCAGGTGATTTCATATAACGGAAGAAATCACTATCCGGGCTGAGGACCATCACATCCTGATTGCTATTGAAGCTGTTATCGTAGGCACGCAGACTACGAATAAACGAATAGAAACCAGGATCCTGACTAAAGGCATCCGCAAACAGTTTGGCTGCTTCGGCATCGCCTTCACCACGGGTAATCAGCGCCTGACGCTGCGCTTCTGCCAGCGTACGGGTCACTTCGTAATCCGAGGTGGCGCGCAGTTTTTCTGCTTCTTCCTGACCTTGTGAACGCTGACTACGCGCTACCGCTTCACGCTCAGCGCGCATACGGTTGTAGATCGCATCCGAGACTTCCGCCGGCAGGTTAACCTGTTTGATACGTACATCAACCACCTGAATACCTAACGCCGCCATACTGTTCGGGTTAATCGCCGGCTCTTTGCTGTTGGTTTCGCTTTCCACGCGCTTGGCGACCGAAGCAATCGCATCATCCGCCGCCGGAGTGGCAATCTCATCATCAGAACCGGCACTACCGGTATTCAGCGCATCACGCACGTCGGTGGTCAAACGGCCACGCGAATCGGTAACGATGTCTTTTAAATCCAGACGGCCCATTTCAGAACGCAAACGGTCGCTGAACTTACGTTTTAACAGCACTTCCGCCTGAGAAACGTCACCACCACCGGTTGCCAGGTAGTAGCGGCTGAAATCACTGATACGCCATTTGATATAGGAATCAACGATCAGGTCTTTCTTCTCTTTGGTGATAAAGCGGTCAGCCTGGTTATCCATGGTCTGGGTACGGGCATCCAGCGTCTTCACCGACTCCAGGAATGGGATCTTAAAGTGCAGACCCGGCGCAAATACCTGGGGTTTATTCTCATCGTCGCGCAGAACCTTACCAAAACGCAGCACAATGCCGCGCTGGCCTTCCTGCACAACAAACAGTGACGCGTAAAGCACCACCAGCACAACAATCAATACTACGATTAATGGCTTACGCATCGCTTACTCTCTCCCTTCGCGCTGGGTATCGTTGCGCTGAGCATTCGCCCGGCGCTGATCCATGATGTTGTCTGGACTGAACGACGAACTGCTGCTGGCGCGGTCATTACTGCTGCCGGACGCTGGCGGCAGGCGCAACAGGCTGTTTGTGCTGCTGTCCTGAGTATTATTGGCTGAAGAGCCAGACTGACCACCGCGCATCAATTGATCCAGCGGTAGCACCATCAGATTGCCGCCCTTATCGTTAACCAGCACCTTGCGGGTATGGCTCAGAACACGTTCCATGGTTTCGATATACAGACGTTCACGGGTAATCTCCGGCGCCGCTTTATACTCCGGCAACAGTTTGGCAAAACGCGCCACTTCACCCTGCGCTTCCAGAACGGTACGTGCTTTATAAGCACGCGCTTCTTCCAGAATACGCTGCGCCTGACCGTTAGCACGTGGCTGAACTTCGTTAGAGTAGGCTTCAGCTTCACGCACATACTGTTCACGGTTTTCACGTGCGGCGATGGCGTCATCAAATGCCGCTTTCACCTCTTCCGGTGGACGCGCCGCCTGGAAGTTAACGTCGAGCAGGGTAATCCCCATATCGTACGGGCGAATCGTCTCTTCCAGTTCGCGCTGAGTTTCGCTACGAACCACGGTGCGCCCTTCCGTCAGGATACGATCCATGGTCGAACGCCCGATCACGCCACGCAGGGCGCTGTCCGTTGCCTGGCTCAGGCTGTCATCGGCATTCGTCACCGCAAACAGATAACGTTCCGGATTGGTCACGCGATACTGCACGTTCATCTCAACGCGTACCACGTTTTCGTCAGAAGTCAGCATCACACCTGATGCCGCCAGCTCACGTACCGCTTCGACGTTAACCGCACGTACCTGATCGATAAAGGTGGGTTTCCAGTTCAGACCAGGCTCGACCTGATGGTCGAATTTACCGAAGCGGGTAACCACGCCACGCTCGGCTTCTTTAATGGTATAGAAACCGCTGGCCGCCCAAACGACTACGGCAGCCACGGCAACGATAGTCACCAGGCGGCGCCCGCCGCGCCCTGGCGTTCGCTGACCGCCACTGTTGTCGTTGCTGCTTTTACCACCGCCCAATCCACCAAGCTTCTTGCTCAGTTTACGGAAGATATCATCAAGATCAGGAGGTCCCTTATCGCGCCCTCCCTTGTTTCCCCCAGAGTTGCCGCCTTGATTATTGCTGCTTCCCCACGGGTCGCGGTCCTGTCCGTTATTCCCGGGCTGATTCCACGCCATGTTTATACTCCATTAATTGTGTGTGCGGTGGTATCCCAGGCCGGGATACGCGTCTCAGGCAAAATCAGTTAAACAATGTAATCCACCAGCGCCGGTTCCTGTTTACATAACCGTCGCCAGTCAATAATCGGCATGCGTACATGTAAACCTACGCTGCCGTCATCTTCATTCCACTCTTTTTCTATCGCCTGCAACTGATAAAAGCGGCTACGTAACCGTCCCGCTTCCGGCGGCAGGCGTAAATCATACTGCGCGATCTCACCGGCCAGGCGCTCGGTAAGAGCCTGGAAAAGCAACGGTACGCCAACCCCCGTCTGCGCCGATAACCAGACCCGAATCGGCAGATTTTCATCGTTGCGATCGATACGTGGTTCAAAATCCTCCAGCATATCGATTTTGTTCATCACCAGTAACGTCGGGATTTCGTCAGCTTCGATCTCTTCGAGGACAATATCAACCGCTTCAATGTTTTCATCAACGCGCAGATCGGCAGCGTCAATGATGTGCAGCAGCAGCGCCGCCTGACGCGTCTCCTGCAGAGTGGCTTTAAATGCCGCGACCAGATCATGCGGCAGGTGGCGAATAAAGCCCACGGTATCCGCCAGCACGACTTCACCGACGTCCGCGACGTCGAGACGACGCAGGGTTGGATCGAGCGTGGCAAATAACTGGTCGGCCGCATACACATCGGCCGCCGTAATACAGTTAAACAGTGTGGATTTACCGGCGTTGGTATAGCCCACCAGCGACACCGTCGGCACATCGGCCTTGGCGCGTGCTTGTCTGCCCTGATCGCGCTGTTTTTCCACGCGCTCAAGACGAGAAAGAATCAGGCTAATGCGGTTACGCAGTAAGCGACGGTCAGTTTCCAGCTGAGTTTCCCCCGGACCGCGCAGACCGATACCGCCTTTCTGCCGTTCAAGGTGCGTCCAGCCGCGTACCAGACGCGTGGCAAGGTGGCGCAGCTGTGCCAGCTCGACCTGCAATTTACCCTCATGGGTGCGGGCGCGCTGGGCAAAAATATCAAGGATTAAGCCGGTGCGATCGATCACGCGACACTCGCACAGACGCTCAAGATTTCGCTCCTGAGCCGGGGTTAAGGCGTGATCAAATAACACCACCGATGCGCCACTGGATTTTACCGCATCGGCAATTTCGACTGCCTTTCCTTCACCGACAAAATATTTGGGATGTGGAGCCTTGCGACTGCCTGTAATCACATGCAGCGCTTCGACGCCAGCGGAAGAGACCAGAGTTTCAAACTCCATCAGGTCTTCCATATCTTTGTCTTGCGAGAAATAGATGTGAACCAGGACGGCCTGCTCACCGGCATCGTAACGGTCAAACAAGCGTAGGACCTCTCATTATAAATAGGACCGGGACGGGGACCTCAGTCAATATAGAACTCCCCGTCCAGGCTGAACGGCAAACGCGCTTACTCAGCGTTCTCACCGTCTTGTTGTGGCTGCGAAGGTGCAGTCGAAGTACCGCCGTGATGATAGCTGCTGCTGCTTCCGCCACCGGCATTGTTGCTATGGTGGGAAACAGGACGGGACGGAACAACGGTAGATATCGCGTGCTTATAAACCATCTGGCTGACCGTGTTTTTCAATAAAATAACAAACTGATCGAAAGACTCAATCTGACCCTGCAGTTTGATACCATTCACCAAATAAATCGAAACCGGAACACGTTCACGACGCAGTGCGTTCAAGAACGGGTCTTGCAATGATTGCCCCTTAGCCATTCTGTCTTTTCCTTATATGCTTGTTGTTTGTTACTTAAGAACCCTGAGGCTCTGAAATACTACGTAAAAAATTCGCGCACGATAACGCACCAATTGTACACAATCACCCATGCTTCGCACTAAGAACCTGTAATACCGCATCACGGGCTAAATCAGGCTGTTCGCTATCAAGCCAGTGAACATTCTGCCAGCCACGTAACCAGGTTAACTGACGCTTGGCTAACTGCCGGGTCGCGCAAATTCCCCGATAAACCATATCGTCGTAATCGATTTCACCAGCCAGGTACGACCACATCTGGCGATATCCAACACAACGAATGGAAGGCAAGTCCGTATGCAAATCTTCTCGTGCAAACAGTGCCCGAGCCTCCGCTTCAAAACCTGACGCTAACATCTGCTTAAAACGCTGTTCAATACGTTGGTGTAACAATTCGCGACTCGCGGGGGCGATGGCGAACTGACTGACCTCGTAAGGCAAAGCTTCGCCCGATGTTTTTGTCAGCTCCGTTAAAGTTTTACCCGAAATAAAAAAAACTTCCAGTGCTCGCGAGAGTCTCTGGGGATCATTCGGATGAATACGACTACCAGCAACGGGATCTATTTCACATAATTGACGGTGTAAGGCTTCCCAACCTTTTTCACTCGCCATCTGCTCAATACGCTGACGCACTTCCGGGTCGGCCGAGGGCAACGGCGACAACCCATCCAACAACGCCTTGTAATAGAGCATAGTACCACCAACAAGCAACGGAATTCGGCCTTCACGACTAATCTCCGCCATTTCTGCTAATGCTGCTCGCCGAAACTCCGCTGCCGACCAGGCTTGCGAAGGATCCAGCATATCCAGCAATCGATGAGGCGCCTGCGCTAACTCCTCTGCGGACGGCTTGGCGGTGCCAATATCCATCCCGCGGTAGATTAACGCAGAATCAACGCTTATCAGCTCAACCGGCAGATGTTTGCGTAACTCAATGGCTAACGCCGTCTTACCGGAGGCCGTCGGCCCCATCAAAAAAATTGCCTTAGGCCGGCTTACCATGGTTCTGTCACTCATGCTTCAGGGCGTTCAGCGCCGTATCAATATCGATCGGTTGCACTAATCCGGAAGGTGGCGATTTAATCAACGCCGGACAGAGTCGTTCGACCTCTGCCAGCAACGCAATCGCCTGCGAGTGATTCCAGTGCGGATGTTCTGCCATTGCGTGGCGTACCAGCCATTGTGCAACCGAGGCTGGCGCAACATCCTGCTGCCTGGCGAGATAGCCTAACAGTTCTGGAATCAAGTTTTGTAAATTTTGTTGGCGTAATGGTAAAGGCACGGCGCGTAACGTCACATGCTGCGCCTCAACCTGCAAATCAATGCCCATCATGGTTAATAATTCGGCAAAACGGCCGCTCGCCTCGCGTTCCGGCTTCGCCATTTTTAACCGCAGCGGAATTAATAACGGCTGAGGTTTTAGCCCGTCGCTGCCGGGATCGAGCTGCGCCTGCTTCAGCCAGCGCTCGGCGATCGGCAGCGCCAGCAGAGCCAGTCCGCTGCCGCGCTCAATCAGCGCATACTGCTCGCGCACCACCGTCAGCACCCGGCCAAAGCTCTGGCTGTGGGCATCCAGCGGTTGGTCCTGCGCCGTCGCCGTGGGCGCCGCCGCTTCGCGCGCGCGCGCTGGTTGCGGGGTTTTCAGCAGTTGCTGATATACCGCCCCTTCGCGCGGCTGATACCCCGGTTCCTGACGTTGCCAGTGACTGTGGCCCGCGCCACCACCCGCGTTTTTCGGCGCGGCGGCAGCGGGGGACGGCGTGGCCGGGACGGGAGACGGCGTGGCAAAGTGATTCGTCCCGGCCGCCGGACGGTTTTCCGCCTGCCAGCGTTCTGGCGGCGTTTCCGCGGCGCCCGCCAGCGTCAGGCGCTCCGCGCCGCTCTCCTGCAGTACACTCAGCACGCCCTGATAGATAAAATCATGTACCAGCCGCGACTGATGAAAGCGCACCTCATGCTTGGCCGGATGGACGTTAACATCCACCTGGTGCGGGTCAATCTGCAAATAGAGGACATAAGCCGGCTGATGGTCGTCGCCCAACTTATCCTGATAGGCCTGACGAATAGCGTGGTTAATTAACCGGTCGCGCATCATGCGGCCATTGACGTAGCAATACTGCAGTTCCGTCACCTGACGTGAGCCCGCCGGATCGGCGACCCAGCCACGCAGATTCAGATCGCCATGCTGCCACTCAATTGCCAGCGCGTGCGTCATAAAGGCGCTGCCGCAGATGGCGCCCAGCCGCCGTTCCTGCTGGCTGGTGTCGGTGACGCCACGATACTGACGTACCAGTTTGCCGTTATGGGTCAGCGCAATGGCAACATCAAAACGCGCCAGCGCGATACGCCGCACCACTTCATCAATATGGGCAAACTCGGTTTTCTCGGTGCGCATAAACTTGCGCCGCGCCGGGGTGTTGTAAAACAGATCCAACACTTCCAGCGTGGTGCCCACCGGATGCGCCGCCGGCTTCACCGTTACCGCCATCTCGCGCCCTTCGGCATACGCCTGCCAGGCTTCGCTTTGTGCTGCGGTACGTGAGGTTAAAGTCAGGCGTGAAACCGAACTGATACTGGCCAGCGCTTCGCCGCGAAAGCCAAGGCTGACAATCGCTTCCAGATCGTCGAGGGTGGTGATTTTACTGGTGGCATGACGCGCCAGCGCCATCGCCAGCTCATCTTTATTAATACCGCAGCCATTATCGCGGATGCGAATCAGTTTGGCGCCACCCTTTTCGATATCAATATCGATGCGCGTGGCCCCGGCATCCAGGCTGTTTTCCACTAACTCTTTAACCACCGACGCCGGACGCTCAACGACCTCGCCCGCCGCGATTTGGTTAGCCAGTTGAGGAGGTAACACCTGAATGGGCATAGTTTATCCTTTGGGAAAATGGCGCGCCGGGCAAGACGGGAGGCATTACTGCCTCCCCTGCGGTTTATGATGCGGGAATGGTCAGCGTCTGTCCCAGCATCACATTGGAACTTTTCATATTATTCGCCTGCATAATGGCTTTCGAGCTCACGCCATAACGGGCGGCAATGGTGGTCAGCGAGTCGCCGCGCACCACTTTATGTTTCTTTGGCTTACTGTTGTCCGCCGTCGAACTGTTGCTGGCGCCAGCCGGGACTTTCAGCCGCTGCCCGACCCAGACCACATCCTTTTTCAGTTTATTCAGTGAACGCATGGTCGCCATACTGACGCCATAGTGCTCAGCAATTTCTGATAAGGTTTCGCCGCGTTGTACCACATGGCGCTTTGTTGCGCCGCTATACAGCGTGGGTTCCGCAGCGACGTTGGCTTCGACGTTAACTGCCGCTGCGGATTGCAACGGCCGGTTTTCCTCCTTTGGGGAGGACTGTAGCGGGTGTGACAGAAAGTAGTTGCGTAGTCCCTTATAAATCGACTCGGCAATCTTCTCCTGATACGCGCTACTGCCAAGCAGTCGCTCCTCCGAAGGGTTACTGATAAAGCCGGTTTCCACCAGCAGAGACGGGATATCTGGCGAACGCAATACGCCAAGGCTGGCATGCTCCGGCCGACGTTTATGCAGCGAACCGACGCGTTGTAACTGAGCAATCACTTTCACCGCCACGTCATAGCCGACGCGCTGCGAGTGACCGAACTGCAAATCCAGCACCGCCTGGCTCAGATACGGATCGGCCTGACTGTTGGCCAGCAGATCGCCGGCGCCGCCCAGTAGCTCTGACTGCTTCTCATGCTGTTCCAGCCAGCCTGCCATCTCACTGTTGGCGCGCCGGTTCGACAGTACCCAGACTGACGCCCCGGTAGCGCTGCGATTCGGCGCGGCGTCGGCGTGAATCGAGACCAGCACATTGGCATTCTGTTTACGCGCCACGTCTGAGCGGCCCATCACCGAAATAAAGTAGTCGCCATCGCGGGTCAGCACCCCTTTAAAAATCGGGTCGTCATTCAGTAAACCTTTCAGCTTACGGGCGATGGCGATAGTGACATTCTTCTCTTGCAGACCGTTAGGCCCAATCGCCCCCGGATCCTGACCACCATGTCCGGCATCGATCGCCACCACCACCGTGTCATCAGCGCTAATACTGCGGCCTGGCGCCACGCGGGTGCTGCTGCTCACCGCCGTCACTTTATTGCCATCAAACGGATTCCCTGCCGGTTCATTCGGCACGCTGGAGGTCACCGGATTGGCACGGGATACGCTGCTGATTTCCGCCGGGGGCGGACTGCTGCGTTTGGCGGCTTGCGTACCACTGATGGTAAACACCACCTTGTAATTACTGCCGTCGCGCTGGGTAACCGCGCGGGTATGCGCCGGCTGAGTCAGTTCCAGCACCAGCCGGATGCTCTGGCTATCTTTGGCGGTACTGGAGCGAATACGGCTGACGATATTGTTGCCGCTAAAGTTCAGCGGCAACCCTTTAATCACCCCGCTCTGACGAATATCCAGCACCACCCGGTCGGGCCTGCTCAGCGGAAAGAAGCCATAAACCGGTTGTCCGTTAAAGCTCAGAGTCACCGTCGCCTTACTGTCGCCATTCGAAACCTGAATATCCGACAGATTGGCGGCAAAGGACGACCATGAAACCAGACAACATGCCAGTATCAACGCTAATTTAACGCGAAACATCATGAGCGATCCTTGTTCGCGGTAAACCGCTGCAGCATAGCGGCTCCGGCAGGAGAGACGGCTGTGATTTCAGCCCGCCGCGCCTGCGCCTGATAGTGCAGATGCAAAGCTAAATCTGGCGGCGGCAACACGCCTTCCCCCTGTTGCGGCCATTCAACCAGACAGATAGTGTCTTCAGCAAAATAGTCACGAATGCCCATGAACTCCAGTTCTTCCGGATCGGCCAGGCGGTAGAGGTCAAAATGATAAACCGTACGCACTGGCAGCGTATAGGGTTCAACCAGCGTATAAGTCGGGCTTTTAACATTGCCCTGATGGCCCAATGCCTGTAAAAAACCGCGACAAAAGGTGGTTTTCCCGGCACCTAAATCGCCATAAAGATGGATGACCGCCGCGCTGTCGCAGACGCGGGCCAGTCGGGCCCCCAGTTCGAGGGTTGCTGCCTCATCGGGCAATGCGATAACACTGGTATTCATGCTTTAGTATTCGAGATCTCAGGATTAACAAACAGGTACAGCTCGGAAAGCAGATCGGTTGCTAACATCCCGCGCATGCCATAACGCGCGGCTCTGGCGTCAGCGGCGGCGCCATGCACCACACAACCGGCGCAGGCAGCATCATACAATGAGAGTTTTTGTCCTGACAGTGCGCCGATAATACCGGAAAGCACATCGCCCATGCCGCCGCTGGCCATACCGGCATTGCCGACATCGGCAAAGGCGATATCGCCCTGCTCGCTGGCGATTATGGTGCCGGCGCCTTTCAGCACTACCACGCCGCCATAGCGTTTTACCAGGCGCTGCGCCGCATGTAAGCGGTCACTCTCAATTTCAGCTGTTTTGACGTTTAGCAACCGTGCGGCTTCGCCCGGATGCGGCGTAATCACCCGATTCTGACGCTTATCCGGGCTGATTGCCAGCAGGTTAAGCGCATCTGCGTCCCAAAGCATCGGTTTCTGGCTATTTTCCACCTTTTTCAGCGCCTTCTTACCCCATTCCCCCTGGCCAAGACCTGGACCGATAACAATCACATCGGCCCATTCCAGCCCGTCATCCAGGGTTTGGCCGTTGAGATCCTGCACCATCAGTTCCGGCCTGGCGGTCAGCAGCGGGGCAATATTCGTTTGGTGAGTAAGTACTCGCACCAAACCAGCGCCGGCGCGCAGCGCCGCCTCTCCAGCCATGCGAATCGCGCCGGCCGTGCCGTGGTCGCCGCCAATAATCAATAAACGACCATTATCGCCTTTATGTGAAGTGGCGCGCCGTGGTTTTAGCCAGCGGGATAATGACTGCGCATCGTAACGCGCCATCGGCGCCAGCTGTGTCGCCAGCCATGGCGCCAGCCCCAGCGCGTGATAGTGCAGTTTGCCGACATAATCCCGCGCTTTACCGGTCAGCAAACCCGGCTTAAGCGCGATAAAGGTTAAGGTCTCCGCCGCCTGCATCACTTCCCCGCAGGCAGAACCCGTAGCGGCCTGCAGACCTGAAGGGATATCGACGGCAAAAACCGGCGCATGATGCCGGTTAGCTTTGACGATTAATCCATCGTAAGGCGCCTGCGCTGGCCGATTTAAACCGGTGCCCAGCAGCGCATCGACAATCACCTCCACCTGCGCCGGCCACAGGGCGTCGGCGGCATGAATCAGTCCTCCCGCCGCCAGCCAGGCATCACGCGCCGCCTGCGCCTCTTCCGGCAGCGCTTTGTTGCCTTCGCAGGCCAGCAGCGTCACCGTCAGGCCCGCCGCCTGCGCCAGCCGCGCCACAATATAGCCATCGCCGCCGTTATTGCCGTGACCGCATAGGATCAGCCAGTGCCTTGCCGCAGGCCAGCGCCGGTGAATATGCTCAAATGCCGCGCCACCGGCGCGTTGCATCAGCTCAAACAGCGTAATGCCGAGGCCATCGGCAGCCGATATCTCCAGTTGGCCCAGCGCCTGCGCAGGCCAGACAGAGTGTGGTAAACTGGATTGATTTTCTTTTTGGTTATGGTCAGTCATGTCGCACCCTCTCGATCTCCATCAGCTTGCTCAGGATATAAAACAGTGGGGACTGTCGCTCGGTTTTCAGCAGGTCGGTATTTGTGATACCGATTTAACGCCGGAAGAGCCCCGCCTGCAGGCATGGCTGGACAAACAGTACCATGGCGAAATGGACTGGATGGCGCGCCATGGCATGATGCGTGCCCGTCCGCATGAACTGTTGCCCGGCACGCTGCGTGTTATCAGCGTGCGGATGAACTATCTGCCAGCCAAAGCGGCTTTCGCCAGCACGCTGAAAAACCCGCGTCTGGGCTATGTGAGTCGTTATGCGCTGGGCCGTGATTATCACAAAGTATTACGCAATCGCCTGAAAAAGCTTGGCGATATGATACGCGAACGCTGCGGCGACACCCAGTATCGCCCGTTTGTCGACTCGGCGCCGCTACTTGAGCGCCCACTGGCGGCCAAAGCAGGTTTAGGCTGGACCGGCAAACACTCTTTGATACTTAATCGTGAAGCAGGTTCCTGGTTTTTTCTTGGCGAGCTGTTAGTCGACATTCCCCTGCCGGTGGATCAGCCACAGCAGGAGAACTGTGGTCGTTGTGTTGCCTGTATCACCACCTGCCCGACCGGCGCGATTGTCGAACCCGGGGTGGTCGATGCGCGGCGCTGTATCTCTTACCTTACTATTGAGCTGGAAGGCGCCATTCCGCAAGAGTTTCGCCCACTGATTGGCAACCGGATTTATGGCTGTGATGATTGTCAGCTGATTTGTCCATGGAATCGCTACGGCCAGCTGACTGATGAAGATGACTTTAGTCCACGCGCAGTGTTGCATGCTCCGCCGCTGACTGAGCTGTTTGCCTGGGACGAAGCCACCTTTTTACGCATTACGGAAGGTTCTGCCATTCGCCGTATTGGTCATCTGCGCTGGTTGCGCAATGTCGCCGTAGCGCTGGGTAATGCGCCTTATGATAAGGAAATTACCACGATACTGGCGTCGCGACTGGGCGAAAACCCGATGCTGGATGAACATATCCACTGGGCGGTAAGTCAGCAGCAGGACAAACGCGCCGCATACGCGGTAGAAGTGCAACGCCCACAGCAAAAACGACTGGTTCGCGCCATTGAAAAGGGATTACCGCGTGATGCATAAGCGTACAATTAATTACGCAACTGACAGAAAAACGTTTTCCACACGCTGTGAATAAAAATAAAAAATCGTTGTCATTCAACCGTCACAGACACCACAAGTGATCCAGGTAACAAATTGGAATAATAATTTTTATTATAAATTCAACACTTTATAAAGAATATGTAAGAAAATGCTGATAAGTTCAATCGCGAAGGAAAACAGCGTGCCTGTGGATAACTCTGTTTAAAACATTTTGACAATCTGGAAACGTGACGATACGCAGCTGAGCTATCTCTGTGGATAAATCACCTGGATATGAGAAATGAAAAAAACTTGGAGCGGGAAACGAGACTCGAACTCGCGACCCCGACCTTGGCAAGGTCGTGCTCTACCAACTGAGCTATTCCCGCTTAGGAACTGGCGTACTGTAATGCAGCAAAATCATATTTTGGAGCGGGAAACGAGACTCGAACTCGCGACCCCGACCTTGGCAAGGTCGTGCTCTACCAACTGAGCTATTCCCGCTTAGGAACTGGTTGCTGTAAACAGCGAAAATCTTTTTTTACATCCTGAGGCGCTTTTTCAACCTCTAACCTTTTGATTAAGAAAGGTTTTTATCCATTCCCCTATCAGGAATGGACGCTATTATGGCCTTGTTCGAAAATGATGGCAAGCCCTTTGTTCAGAAAGGTTGTCCGAACGCCTAAAAGTTCGTCACAGCCGCCGCGCGCGCCCTCAGGCACTGACGCTTAACGGCGGCAGAATCATAGGGTTATGCGCAAGCCGCCATCAAACGGCAGCGTCAGGCTCAGGTAAGCCGAGATTTTCCCGTAGCGTACTGTACTGATACTCTTCGCGGAACAGTCCGCGTTTTCTTAATTCCGGGATCACCAGCTCAACAAACAGCGACAGCTGCTCCGGCATAATCGCCGGCATAATATTAAAACCATCGGCGCCGCCCTGCTCCAGCCAGCGCTGGAAATCGTCGGCAATCTCTGCGGCGGTGCCGACCAGCACCCGGTGCCCACGCGATCCGGCAGCGATCGCCGCCAGCTCACGCAGCGTAAGATTTTCGCGCTCGGCTAAATCCGTCAGCAATTTCACCCGGCTCTGGCCGCCTTCGATGTTCGGCGCTTCCGGAACCGGGCCATCCAGCGGGAACTGACTTAAGTCGATGCCAAAACGGGTGGAGAGCTGTTTGATGCCGTTATCGATATCCACCAGCTGGTTAAGCTGACGCCATGTCTCCCAGGCTTCTTCACGGGTGCGGCCGACAATCGGCATCACCCCCGGCAGGATCAGCACATGATCGCGATGGCGTCCGGCCTGTTCCACCAGCTGTTTTTGCGCACGGTAGAACCCCTGAGCCTCTTCCAGCGTGGCCGCGGCGGTAAATACCACTTCTGCGGTCACCGCCGCCAGTTTTTGCCCATCGGCGGACGAGCCGGCTTCAATGATCACCGGACGTCCCTGGGGCGAACGGGAAATATTCAGCGGTCCCTGTACCTGGAAATACTCGCCGCGATGATTGATCGGCTGGATCTTGTCATCGACAAAATATTGTCCGCTGGCCTGATCTGCCAGCACCGCACCTTCCTGCCAGCCCTGCCACAGCTTAAATGTCACCGCAAGAAACTCATGAGCGATGGCATAGCGCTGCGCGTGGTCCGGCATATCATCCCGGCTAAAATTACGCGCCACATCGGTGGAGAATGAGGTCACCACATTCCATGCCGCACGACCATGGCTGATATGATCCAGCGAGGAGAAGATGCGCGCCAGATTAAACGGATCGCTGAAGGTGGTTGAGGCAGTGGCGGCCAGCCCGATATGTTTAGTCTGTACCGCCAGCGCGGATAACAGCGTCAGCGGCTCAAAGCGCGCCATGGTCGACGGCAGGCGATAGACGCTGGTTGCCAGCGCATCGCCGACAAAAAACATATCGAAGGTGCCTTCTTCAGCTTTACGGGCAATCCACGTCAGCCATTCAATATCGGTCGGCGAGCCCTGTTGCTGCGCCAGACGCCAGCCGCTGACATGATGCCCGAGCGGCTGAACAAAAAGGCCGAGGCGCAACTGCCGGCGGCCTGGCGAGGTATCAGACATATTTGATCCTTAACTGATGTACAGTGCGCGGCACAAACTAAAAAGCGCGGTCGGTTGCCAGCAGCGCCTGTTCAATAGCGCTGGCAGCGAGTGAAAACGGCAAACGGGCGGCATTCGCGGCAGAGAATTTCACTTCCCGCGCAATCGCCGCAAAGGTCGCCGCCCGATCGCCACGAAGCGGTGACAGCGTCAGTGGTGCGTCGTACTGGCGCAGCAGCGCCAGCAGTCTGGCATCTGGCTGGCCGTTACCGCTTTCCAGCAACGATTGCACCAGCAAACAAAAACCGACTTTTTCGCCATGCAGCCAGTGATGCAGTTCCGGCTGGTGCGTCAGACGGTTATGGATGGCATGCGCCACGCCGGGGGCGGGCGTCTCATCGCGCATACTGTTGGCCATACCGGCCAGCGCGATATTGGCATCAATCACCTTAATCAGCGCAGGCGTCACTTTCTGCTGCTGATTATCGCCTACCGCCTCAGCACCATATTGTTCAAATGTATCGACCGCCATCCGTGCCGCCTGCACTTTCAGATTCATCGCCAGGCTGTCGGCGTTTTTCTGCTGATAAGGGATAAATTCGTACCATTTGGCCAGCGCATCAACGATGCCGGCTTTCAAATAACGCACGTCACTGTGGGCGATGACTTCACTGTCAACCAGCACCATCACCGGCATCCGCACTAAATCAACGCTGTGCTGCTGGCCGCCCTGCGCATTATAAATGATGCTGACCGGCGACCAGGCGGCGCAGGTGGCGGCCAGCGTGGGCAGCGTCACCAGCGCAACCTGATCGAGGTTGTTAGCCACCGCTTTCGCGGTATCCAGTACCCGGCCGCCGCCAATCCCCAGCACCAGGCTGGCGCCATACTGCTGTACGCGCGCCTGATGCTCGGCAATCGCCTCAGCGCTACACTCTGCGGCGAGGAAATCGACATGATACTCAATATGGTGCGCCTGCAGACTGGCTTCCAGCTGCGGGTTTACCGCCCGCCAGGCCTGCGGACTGCTGATAATCGCGATACGGGTCGCCAGTGGCGCAATATATTCCCCTACCCGGCCAGCAAGACCAGGCTGTTGCAAATAGCTGTGCGGTGATTTTATGGCAAGCACGTTAATTACCTGTTTATTTAATCAGAAAATAACGGGCGTAAAGAACCCGTTCCCGACGAACAGAAACAATATCATCACGGAAAAAGAGATCGCCTCGGCATGAAATTAGCCAGGGTAATAACCTTGTAATTAGAATAAGAAACAGTTCTTTTTCATTATGCTACGAGAAAATAAAAAATAAGCAACGCCAGACCGGTTATTTCATTTTCATAAATTAGCAAAAGCATAGATGAAATTTAGCTATAGCCAGCAAAAGACTTGCACGCTGTGCTGGATCAAAGAAATGATAGGGGCAACTGAGGCTAATTTCAGATAGCGAAATAGTGATATTTGCTATTTCCACACCCTGAAATTAACCCTTAAAAATAATGAGATATTAATGGCCTCACATCCAATAGATTATCTTTTAATTGGTAATAACTTCGGCACACCAGAAATGCGCGATATCTGGTCAGAGCAGAACCGACTGACGCAACAGGTCAGGGTTGAAGTCGCACTGGCCTTAGCAGAAGGTGAGCTGGGGGTTATTCCACAGCAGGCCGCCGAAACTATTGCCCGGCAGGCTGACGCCAGCCTGCTGAATATCGACGCCATTGCCAGCGCGGCGCTGGAGATGAAACATTCACTGATGCCGACCCTGAAAGCGCTGCAGCAGCAGTGTGGTGCAGCCGGTGAATATATTCATTACGGCGTAACCACGCAGGATATTGTGGATACCGCCACGGTATTGCAGCTGAAACAGTCGCTGGCCCTGATGGTGCGTGACTGCGTGGCGGTCAGCGAAGCCCTGATCCAGCTGGCAAAAGAGCACCAGTACACCCTGATGGCCGGGCGCACCCACGGTATGCAGGCACAGCCGACCACCTTTGGTTTTAAAATCGCGGTCTGGCTGGATGAGTTTATCCGCCACCTCGACCGCCTGAAACAGCTTACGCCGCGCCTGCTGACCGGCAATTTGAGTGGCGCCATTTGCACCCACGCCGCGCTGGGCGAATCCGGTCCGCAAGTCGAGCGCCTGGCGCTCAGCCGCCTCGGACTGAATACGCCGAATATTGGCTGGCAGGCGGCACGGGATCGCTTCTCCGAATTTGCCTCGGTGGCGGTACTGATTAGCGGTTCACTGGGTAAAATCGGTAACGAACTTTATAACCTGATGCGCAGCGAAATCAGTGAGATCGAAGAGCCCTTCAGCTTCGGTAAAATCGGCTCTACCACCATGCCGCATAAGCGCAATCCGGCCGCGCTGGAAGGATTAGCCAGCCTGACCGCACCGCTGTTAACCAGCGCCAGTCTGATTTATCACTCAATGCATGTCGAACATGAACGCGATGCCATGAGCTGGCGCGCAGAGTGGCTGGCATTGCCGGAAATCTGCATCTATTTATCCGCCCAGTTACAGAGCGCCCGCGCCATCCTGCCGGGGATCACCGTTAACAAACCCCGGATGCTGGCGAATCTGCAACTGCAGGATGGTTTATTACTCTCGGAAAAAGTGATGTTTGAACTAGGAAAAAAACTGGGAAAACAGAGCGCCCATCATCTGGTTTATCAGTGCGCCATGCAGGCATATGAACAGCAACGCGCCTTCCAGACGGTACTGCTGGAACACCCGGTTATCGCCGCCAATGTCACGCAAGCCGAGCTGGAAAACTGGCTCAATCCGGCAAATTACCTTGGTAGCGCGCCGCAAAAGGTGGATGAGGTGATTCAGTTTGCCCGCCGCTCCGGCCATTTATCGCCGCAAGAGGAACTGACGACATGACAGCACACTACCGTGCGCTAACCCTCGCTGACCGTGATGATTACCTGGCATTGATGCTGGCGGCTTACGCCCCGGTCAGGGCGCTGGGTATTCACTTTGATGCTGCCACCGCGGACCTGGCGAAAGTCAGCCGTCATTTGCAGCAACATGACGTCTGGGGGCTGTTTATCGATCGGCAAATGGTGTCGTCGGTAACCCTTCGCTATCCCTGGGGACCGCTACCGGGACCTTTTGGCTTGCCGCATATCGGCTGGTTTGGCGCGCATCCGGCGTTCAGCGGCAAGGGCTATGGCAAACAGCTGCTCGACTGGCTGGAACAGGAAATATTGCGCGCCAGGCTGAAAGCGCCAGCGGTGTCGCTGGGCACCGCCACCAGCCACCCGTGGCTGCGCGCCATGTATCTGAAACGCGGCTTTCAGCCGATGCACGAAACCGATCTGGGTAAAGGGCATATCACGCTGTATATGAAGAAAGTGCTGGATGAAGCCAGCCATGCCGAGTGGCTGGCGCGCCAGTCGCTGCGCGCCGCACGGACATTAACAGGAGCTTAAAATGTTAGCCATTCCCTCGCAATATCAGGATCTGGCACGGTTTATTCAGGACTTCCGCCACGAAATGCATCGTTATCCGGAGCTGTCCAACCAGGAGTTTGCCACCACCGCGCGGATTAAAGCGGCACTGGAAAACCATCAGATCCGCGTGCTGGATCTGCCATTAACCACCGGTCTGGTCGCGGAAATCGGCGACCCGCTGGCGGAGCCGCTGGTGGTGCTGCGCGCCGACATTGACGCCTTACCGATTGAGGAAAAGTCGGCCGTCGATTACCACTCGCAGTACCCTGGGGTGATGCATGCCTGCGGACATGACTTTCATACTTCGGCCGCCCTCGGCGCCGCTATTATGCTGAAACGCCGTGAACAGAGTCTGCCGGGCCGGGTGCGTATCCTGTTCCAGGCGGCAGAAGAGACCGGACATGGCGCACCGACGCTGCTGGCCACCGGCGCGCTGGATCATGCCGCAGTGATCTTTGGCATTCATAACGATCCAAGCCTGGCGGTAGGCGTGATCGGCAGTAAAGCCGGCGCGCTAACCGCCGGGGTCGATCGTTTCGCGATCGGCGTCGCCGGTACCGGCAGTCATGCGGCACGGCCTCATGAAGGCAACGACCCGATTATTATCGCCGGACAACTGATCGCCGCACTGCAAACGCTGATCGCGCGTAATGTTCAGTCGAGCCAGAATGCCGTGGTCTCGATCACTCAGATCCACAGTGGCAGTACCTGGAATGTGATCCCGGATGGCGCCTGGCTGGAAGGCACGGTACGCAGTTTTGATCAGGCCACCCGTGAACTGATCGAGCGCCGTTTCCGCGAGGTGGTTCAAGGTATCGCCAGCGCTTTTGCCAGCGAAATCACCCTCGACTGGCAACCTGGCCCCCCGTCGGTGGTCAACGATGCCGACTGGGTCGACTTCGCCCTGCAGCAGGGCGAAGCCGTCGGTTTTACGCCGCGCCGGGTAGAAGCCAGCCCGATTGGCGAGGACTTTGCCTTTTACCAACAGCAAATTGCTGGCGCCTTTATCATGGTCGGTTCCGGTGGGCCTTTTGCCCTGCATCATCCGCAGTTTCGCGTTGACGATCGCGCCCTGTTCCCGACGGCAAACTACCTGCTACAACTGGCGGTGGCGGCGCTGGCAAGGCTGGCGAAAGAATGAGCTTAGCGCAGCAACTTGCCGCGCTGATTGTCAGCGCGCGCCCGTCAGCGGAAGCGCGGGAGAAAGCCCGACTGGGGCTGCTGGATTTCCTTGCTGTGACGTTGCCGATAGTCAGTGGCGCGCTTGCCGACGCCGGTCTGAGGAGTTTGCGTCAGATCTATCACGGCGAAGATAGCCTGACGCAGGCGTTACTGTTGGGTTACGCCGGACATGCGCTGGACTTTGATGATTTCCATGCGGACTTTCGCGGCCATCCGGGCACGGTGATCCTGCCGGCATTGTTGGCGTTAGCCGCAGAGCGCCCGCAGCTGAGCGGCGAGCGTTTTCTTGATGCTTACGTGGTGGGTGTCGAAGTTGCCGGTCGTCTCGGGCTGGCCGCCGGTTCACAGCACTACACGCTGGGTTTCCATAATACCGCCACTCTCGGCACCATCGCCGCCGCCGCGGCCGCCGCGCGTCTGCTGGCCGCCAGCACGGATGACACCGCGCGCATTCTCGGCATCGCCGCCACCCGCGCCGGCGGCCTGCGGGCGCAGTTTGGCAGCGCGGTAAAGCCGCTGCATGCCGGTCTGGCGGCGCAGGCGGCAGTCAGCGCCGCCCTGCTGACGCTGGCCGGTTTTCACGGTCAGACACAGCAGGTGCTGGAGAGCTTTTTCCGCGCTTACTGCGCCGGGCAACAACAGCCGGAAAAACTGACTGCCGGCTGGGGAGAACCCTGGCGGGTTATCGCGCCGGGACTGGAATTCAAACCTTACCCCACCTGTTCCGGCACCCACAGCGCGGCCGACGCGGCGCGCCAGCTGCGCCGCCAGTGGCTGCAACAGGGGAACAGTATCGACGCGCTGCATCAGGCGATCCTGCGTATTGAAATCGCCTTCCCGCCAGGTGGCGATATTGCCGCCTTTATCCGTCGTCCGGCCAGCGGTATTGAAGCGCGTTTCAGTCTTGAGTATGTGGTGGCCATCGCCCTGCTACGCGACAACTTGCGGCCAGAGGATTTTGCCGAAGGTCCGGTCGATAGCGAGATTGCGGCGCTGGCAGACCACGCCGTGCGCTGCCCTGACCAGAGTGCCCCGGCGGATGAGCTGAATCCCGCCGCACGCTTCCATCAGGTGACGCTGGTTTTGCGCAACGGCGAGCGCCGGCAACAGCGTGTTACACGCCAGCAAAGCCTCGCCATCCCGCTGGATTTAACGCAAAAGCTGCGCGCCTGTTTACCGGCAGCCACCGCCAGCCAGCTACAACAGATTGTCGTCTGCAGTCAGCTGCAACAACCTGGCGATCTGCAGCAATTGTGTCAGCTTACGCGCATCAGCGGCTAAGCCGCGCGGCCACCGGCGGCAGGAAAGCCTGCACCTCCGGCGGTTCGCCGCAAAATGGCAACACTTCCACCACGGTAATTTGTCCGCTACAACCCTGGCTTAAAGCCGAAGTCCCGATATCCAGCGTCAGTACATTGGGATTACCATGACGGCACATCGGGCGGGCGGCCAGCGGGTCCACCGGGTCATACCAGGCGCCGGTGGGCAACTGCACCACTCCCGGCATAATCGCGTCGCTGATATCCACGCAGGCCAGCGCAATACCGCGCGTGTTTACAATCTGCACCACATCATGCTGATTAATCCCGCGCTGACGCGCGTCATGCGGGTGCATCCGGCACACTTCTCTGCCGCGCCGTTTCATCTCCATACTGTGCTGACCAAAATCGAGCTGGCTGTGCAGACGCGAAGCGGGCTGATTGGCAATCAGATACAACGGATGCTGTGCGTCCGGCTGTTCCCGCGGCGTCAGCCACTGCCCATGGCCGGGGCAATCCGCATCGGCAAAGCCAGCAATGGTGGCGGAGAAAATTTCAATTTTTCCGCTGGGCGTGGCTAACGGCTGTTGCTGCGGATCGGCGCGAAACGCTTTCAGCATGCGGCCGCCATCCTTAATTTGCGGTAATTCCAGCACCCCCTGCCGCCAGAACTTGTCAAAATCGGGAAGGGTTACCTGCTGCGCGGCCAGCCGCTGCTGCAACTGCTGGTAGTGATAGATCAGCCACTGCCGCGCGCTGCGCCCTTCGGTAAATTCCGCTGCACGTCCTGCACGCCGGGCCAGTTCCGTAAAGATCTCATAGTCATCTTTCGCCTGCCCATATGGCTGCGCCACCTGCTGCATCGCGATCAGATGGCGGTCAGTGGGTGCGCCGCCAATATCTTCCCGTTCCAGCGTCATGGTGCTGGGTAACACCAGATCGGCATGGCGGGCAGTGGCGGTCCAGGCAACTTCGTGGACAATTAACGTATCCAGCTGGCTGAAAGCCTGACGTAAACGCGCCAAATCCTGGTGATGATGGAAAGGATTACCACCGGCCCACCACGCCAGTTTGATTGTCGGGTAGGTCAGATCGCGGCCGTTATAGCGAAACCGCTGGCCGGGGTGCAGCAGCATATCAACAATGCGCGCCACCGGGATAAAACGGTCAATGCCATTTTTTCCCTGCGGCAGAGCGGGAAACGATACCAGGTTATGATGTTTACCATAGTGTCCCAGCGCGCCCAGCGCATAAGCGAAACCACCGCCGGGCAGGCCCGGTTGTCCTAAGGCTGCGGCCAGCACCAGTCCCAGCCATACCGGTTGTTCACCATGCTGCGCGCGCTGTAAGGCATGCGCCACGCTGATCACGACCCGTCGGCCCGGCAACTGTGCCGCCAGCGCTTCAATACGTCCGGCATCGATGCCACAAATCGCCGCCGCCCACTGCGCATCACGCGGCTGGCCGTCGTTTTCGCCGCTGAGGTACGCTGCCAGCGTTTCCCAACCGACACAATAACGCGTCAGGAAGTCCCGATCGTGCCAGCCATTTTTCATCAGCGTGTGCAATAGCGCCAGCATCAATGCCGCATCGGTGCCGGGACGGATCGGGATCCATGCCCCCTGCGCCTCCTCCGGCAGATCGCTGCGCAACGGACTGACCGACAGGAACTGCGTGCCACGTGCCGCGGCGGCGCGGATAAAGCCGCGCTCCGTATGTTCACTCAGGCCGCCGCTGGCAACCTGTGAGTTTTTTAGCGCCAGCCCGCCGAAAGAGAGCAACACATCGGTATGCTGCGCAATCTCTTCCCAGCTGACGCCACGGCGCGCCACTTCATTCATATCGCCGACGATATGCGGCAGGATCACCGCCGCCGCCCCGGAACTGTAGCTGTTTACCGAACGGACATAGCCACCGATCACCGTATTCAGAAAGCGATGAACCTGACTCTGCGCATGATGAAAACGTCCGGCGCTCGACCAGCCGTAAGAACCGCCAAATACGGCCTGTGGACCGAATTCACCACTGACGCGCTGCAGTTCTGCAGCAGCCAGTTGATAAGCCTGCTCCCAGCTAATGGCGAGATATTCGTCCGCGCCGCGCCGGGCATCGGCGCCGGGGCCATTTTCCAGCCAGCCGCGTCGCACCATCGGTTGCCGGACGCGCACCGGATGATTCAGTACGTTTGCAAAGTTTTTTAACAGCGGGCTGGGATCGGGATCGCCGGGGAACGGCGTGATATCAAGACGGTTATTCTGCAGGCGCGCGCTAAACGCGCCCCAGTGGGAACTGTGTACCGCGGATCGGTCAGTCATAACGGAGGTCCGGCAGAGAGAGAAAGATGGCGCTATAACACCGTCGATAAGAAATGGCGAAAACGAACATTTTGCGTGTCATCGAGCACGGTTTTTCCTGGTCCTGACGCGATAATTTTCCCCTCTTCCATAAAAATAATGTTGTCGGCCACCTCGCGGGCAAAACCCACTTCATGGGTTACCACCACCATAGTAATGCCGGAATGGGCCAGTTTTTTAATCACCTGCAGCACCTCCCCCACCAGTTCCGGATCGAGCGCCGATGTCGGTTCATCAAACAGCATCACTTCGGGATCCATTGCCAGCGCACGGGCGATCGCCACACGCTGTTGCTGGCCACCGGACAGTTGCTGCGGCCAGTCATCTTCACGCGTCGCCAGCCCCACCTGTTGCAATAGCGAACGCGCTTTGGCGATCGCCTGCCGACGGCTCTGTTTTTTCACCCGTATCGGCGCATCAATGATATTTTGCAGCACGGTGCGGTGCGGAAACAGGTTGAACTGCTGAAACACCATCCCGGTGCGGCTGCGCTGGGCGGCGATTTGCCGGCTGCTCAGCTCATACAGCGTCTGGCCAGCCTGCTTATAGCCCACCAGTTCGCCGCCAATACGAATGGTACCGCCATCCAGTTTTTCCAGGTGGTTGATACAACGCAGCAGCGTCGACTTGCCGGAGCCGGATGGCCCGAGGATCACCGTCACCGAACCGGCGGGAATGTCGAGATCGATACCATCAAGAATGGTATTGCCGGAGAAACGCTTGGTGACCTTCCGTAACTGAATCGCCTCACCCATTGCTGGTTCTCCCTGACTCCATGCTATATACCGCTACCGGCGTTTTAGGTTTTACGCTTTCCGGCTTCACTTTGCGGCGAATGCTGCTGCGGCTGAAGTGGCGTTCAACATAGTATTGCGCAATCGACAGCAACGAGGTCATCACCAGATACCACAGGGTGGCCACCAGCAACAACGGGATCACTTCATAGGTGCGCTGATAGATAATCTGCGCCGAAAACAGCACATCCTGCAGCGAAATCACGGAAACCACCGCGGTGGTTTTCAACTGGCCGATAACTTCATTGCCGGCGGGCGGTAATATGGCGCGCATCGCCTGTGGCAGGACGGTGTGGCGAAAAATTTGCGCCGGGCGATAGCCCAACGCTCTGGCGGCTTCAATTTGCCCGTTGCCGACACTCTGGATCCCGGCACGCACAATCTCTGCGGCATAGGCGGACTGATGCATCACCAGCGCAATCACCGCCGCGCTAAACGGGCTGATCAGTGAATTAGCCGAGGCGCTCCAGATCTCCCCGACCCACGGCAGCGACAGTGAAATAGTGGGGTAAAGCGCCGCAATGTTGTACCAGAGGAACAGCTGTACCAGCATCGGCACGCCACGGAAAAACCACGTATAGGCCCAGCTGACGGCCACCAGTACCGGGTTAGCCGACAGTCGCATCAGCGCCAGCAGCGTGCCGCCGGCAAAACCGAGGATCACGGAAATCGCCGTCAGCTTCAGCGTCATCAGCACCCCCTGCAGAATCGACTCTTCGGTGAAGCTGGCGGCGATCACCGACCATTCGAAACGGGGGTTATTCATCATTGAGTTAGCGATGGCCAATAGCACCAGCGCGACTAACAGGGCGCTGATCCAGCGCCCGATATAGCGCTTACCGACAATGCGTAGTTCTTCAGTATGCTGCTCTGTTTGCCTGGCGCTCATCACAGGATCTCTTCATTACGCTTCGCTTCTTTTACCGCACCGAAACCAATCGACCACTTATCAAGGATCTGTTGATAAGTCCCGTCTTTGATTAACGAATTTAGCGCCGCCTGAACCGCTTCTTCCAGCGGGGACGCTTTCGGGAAGGCAATCGATACCGGCGCATCATTAACATGAATTTCGCCACTCATGGTCAGTGGCTTAACCTGCTGTACCTGCCAGCTGAGACCTTCAAACGGGCCAAAAAACATCGGCACGCGTCCGCTCACCACCGCCTGCACGCCCGACGGGCGATCCGGGAATACGGCAGTCTTAATCGGCGCTTTGCCCGCTGCCTGACACGCTTTGCTGGCGTCCTCCAGTCGGGTCAGCTGCGTGGTGCCGGCACCGGCGCCAATCTGCTGGCCGCAGACCGCAAGGAATGAGGTGAAAGCAGCAATATTGGCGTCTTTGCGCGAAATCACGCCCAGACGAGAGGCATCGTAATAGCTGACGAAGTCCACCTGGTCCATACGTTTTTTGGTGGCATTAATATTCGATAACGCCACATCGTAGCGGCCAGATTTCAGGCCAGGGATAATATTGTCGAAACCACCGGTGTCCTGCCAGTGCACCGCTACGCCTAATCTGCCGGCAACGGCACTCATAATATCGATTTCGCGTCCGGCGAGAGTCTTATTATCTTCCTGATAAAAAGTGGTCGGCGGAGTGTTCGGATTGGTTCCGGCCAGAATATATCCGCGTTTAAGAATATCCGCCGGTAATTTACTTTTCAGCTGATTATCCGCGGTCACGGTGAAAGTGGTATGCGCCGGCACATTTTGTTCTTCCGCCCATGCCGAAGAGAAACTTCCCGCCATCAATAGCGGCAGCATTAATGTGGATAATTTCATAGAGGAAGCCTTTTCCTGATATAACCAAGACAATCACGTTCGCTGTGGTAAATACAACGAAAAACACAAGGTTGCGTGAGCTATTTTTAATCTAATAAATACAGGCGGAATGCAGAGTTACGGCCTGGAAATTCATTCTGAAGGCATAGCCCATTTGCTGACAAATGATAAAAATGGCTAAGTAAACCCGAATAGCGGATAAGGGCAAGGTGATAACGGCTGGGGGGAACGAATTAAAATTCAGCAGGTAACAAAGGGGCTAAAAGGCTAATGCCAGTCAGTTAAGCTACAGGGTTTCAGATAGCCGTAGGGATAATGCCCCAGACTCCCGGAACAGCTCCGACAGGGAATGCCCCGAATACAGAATGCAAAAAAGGGCCAAAAGGCCCTTTTTCGCTTTGCTTGCCGGGGTAAACACCTCAACAAGACTTAATCTGGAGCGGGAAACGAGACTCGAACTCGCGACCCCGACCTTGGCAAGGTCGTGCTCTACCAACTGAGCTATTCCCGCTTAGGCGTATCGGATGAAATTGTTCATCGGTACGGGGAGCGCATTATACGAGTATTCTGCGCATCCGCAAGCCCCGGCGGCAATTTTTTTATCATCCTGGTGAAAATCTTTCCCGCCGCAGGCGTCAGAGCTGAATAAAATGCTCGCGGTAGTATGCCAGTTCGGCCACCGACTCACGAATATCATCCAGCGCCTGGTGGGTTCCCTGTTTTTTAAAGCCTGGCAGGATCGCCGGTTTCCAGCGACGCGCCAGCTCTTTTAGGGTACTGACGTCAAGGTAACGGTAGTGGAAGTAAGCTTCCAGTTCCGGCATATATTTAAACAGAAAACGACGATCCTGGCCGACGCTATTACCGCAAATCGGCGAGCTATTCGCCGGGCACCACTGCTGCAGAAAGGCGATGGTCGCCAGCTCCGCCGCATGATCGTCATACTGGCTGGCTTTCACCCGCTCCACCAGACCGCTGCCGGTGTGGGTACGCACGTTCCAGTCATCCATTAGCGCCAGCTGTTCATCACTCTGATGCACCGCCAGTACCGGCCCTTCCGCCAGCACATTCAAATTGGCGTCGGTGACCAGGGTGGCGATTTCAATAATGCGATCGCGCTCCGGATCGAGGCCAGTCATTTCAAGGTCGATCCAAATCAGGTTATTTTCATTTCCGCTCATGGTTAATCCCGCAGTTGCCAAAGTCGTCATATTAACGAATAAGGGTGTATCATAGACGTTTTGCCCGGTATGGGCGAACAGCCGTCAGTCCTGTGAGGAAGAGTGAGCAAAAATAAACTGTCCAAAGGTCAGCAACGTCGCGTAAGCGCCAACCACGATCGCCGCCTGAAACAACGTGAGGGCAAGCCAGAACCAGACGATAGCATGTTTGGTGAAGCGCGTGACGGGGTGGTGATTAGCCGTTTTGGCATGCACGCCGACGTCGAGGATGCTGATGGATCGGTGCATCGCTGCAACATTCGTCGCACCCTGCGTTCGCTGGTCACCGGCGACCGCGTGGTCTGGCGTCCCGGTCAGGGAACCATGGTCAAAGGCATTGTCGAAGCGGTGCATGAGCGCACCTCGGTGCTGACGCGCCCGGACTTCTACGACGGCGTAAAACCGATTGCCGCCAATATCGATCAGATCGTGATTGTTTCCGCCATCCTGCCAGAGCTGTCGCTGAATATTATCGACCGTTATCTGGTCGCCAGTGAAACACTGGAGGTGGAACCGCTGCTGGTACTGAATAAAACCGATCTGCTGGATGATAAAGGGCGTGCCTTTGTTGATGAGCAGATGGAGATTTACCGGCATATTGGTTATCGCGTACTGATGGTCTCCAGCCATGAAAAACAGGGTCTGGAAGAGCTGGAAAGCGCACTGACCGACCGTATCAGCATCTTTGCCGGTCAGTCCGGCGTCGGCAAATCCAGCCTGCTGAACGCCCTGCTCGGCCTGGATTTGGGTCGCGATGAGATCCTGACCAACGATGTTTCCGGCGTTTCCGGTCTTGGTCAGCACACCACCACCGCCGCCCGCCTCTATCACTTCCCCCATGGCGGCGACGTTATCGACTCCCCAGGCGTACGCGAATTTGGCCTCTGGCATCTCGAGCCGGAACAAATCACCCGTGGATTTGTCGAATTCCGTGAGTTTTTAGGCGATTGTAAGTTCCGCGACTGCAAGCATGACACCGATCCAGGTTGTGCCATCCGCGCGGCGGTAGAAAACGGTACGATCAATGAGTCACGTTTCTACAATTATCATCGCATTCTGGAAAGCATGTCAGAGATGAAGACGCGTAAGAACTTTGCTAACGAAGAGTGATCTTATGTTACAGGTGGTTGCATAGCCTTATAGATTGCGCACTGCTACAATTCGCCCCCATTTTTCTCTCAACGTCGTGAATTAAGCCAGGAGGCTAACGTGTTGGATCGTATAAAACTCCGCCTGAATTATCTGCTGCCAAAGAAGTGGCTGACTGAATTAGCCGGATGGGGCGCCAGCAAGCGCGCGGGATGGCTGACCAAAGCGGTGATCGATATTTTTGTCTGGTACTACAAGGTGGATATGTCTGAGGCGCAAAAGCCAGACACCGCCGCCTATCGTACCTTCAATGATTTCTTCGTGCGCCCGCTGCGTGACGACGTGCGCCCTCTCGATACTGACCCTAATCTGCTGCTGCAACCGGCCGATGGCGCCATCAGTCAGCTCGGGCATATCGACGGCGACAGCATTTTCCAGGCGAAGGGACATCTCTACTCGCTGGAAGCGCTGCTGGCAGGTAACTACCAGATGGCCGATCGCTTCCGCGACGGTGAGTTTGTGACCACTTACCTCGCACCGCGCGACTATCACCGCGTGCATATGCCATGTAACGGTATTCTGCGCGAAATGATCTATGTCCCGGGCGATCTGTTCTCGGTGAATCCACTGACTGCGCAGAATGTGCCGAATCTGTTTGCACGTAATGAACGCGTCATCTGCTACTTCGATACTGAGTTTGGCCCGATGGCCCAGATCCTGGTGGGCGCGACGATCGTCGGCAGCATCGAAACCGTCTGGTCAGGCACCGTGACGCCACCGCGTACCGGGGTGATTAAACGCTGGAGCTGGCCGGGCGCCGATGAAGATGGCGCCGTGGTGCTGTTAAAAGGTCAGGAGATGGGCCGTTTTAAATTGGGCTCCACGGTTATCAACCTGTTTGCCCCTGGCCGGATAAAGCTGGCAGAGAGTCTGACGCCAGAAGCTAAAACCCGTCTGGGCCAACCGCTGGCGATCTCATTGCAGAAGACCGATGCGGACACTGTGTTACATCACCCATAGCAGACTCCTATTGTGCGCCTGATTCTCTCAATATTGCTGGGCTGCTGTTTAAGTTTGCCCGTTTTCGCCGCCGGCTTGCCGGATGAGTCCCAGGTTAAGCAGGAGCTTGATCAGGCTAAGTCTGGCAAGAGCTCAGCGGGACAGACCGAGCTGGTGCAAACGCTGGAGACCGCCCTTAACTGGCTGAATGAGCGCAAAGCCTCGCTCGATCTCACCCAGCAATATCAGCAGGTGATCGACGATTTCCCGAAGCTGTCACGTGAACTGCGCCAGCAGATCACCAGTCTGACGGACAGCACCAGGCCGGTACGCGCCAATATGAGCAGCGCCGAGCTGGATCAGGAGATCCTGCAGATTAGCAGCCAGCTGCTGGAAGAGGGCCGTCAGGCCCAGCAGGAGCAGGATCGCGCACGGGAAATCAGTGATTCGCTGTCACAACTGCCGCAGCAGCAGACCGAAGCGCGTCGCGCGCTAAGTGACGTTGAGCGGCGGCTACAGTCACAGCCCAGCCCCACGACGCCGCTGGCGCAGGCGCAGGCTTACGCGCGTCAGGCGGAGTCCGCCGCGCAGAAAGCGCGGGTGGATGAGCTGCAGCTGGCCCAGCTGTCGGCGAATAACCGTCAGGAACTGGCGCGGATGCGCGCCGAAGTGCATCAGAAAAAAGCCGCCCAGCTGGATAACTACCTGCAGGCGCTGCGTAATCAGCTAAACAGCCAGCGCCAGCGCGAAGCGGAGCTGGCGCTGGAGCGCACCGAACAGCTGGCGGAAAACAGCGGCGATCTGCCGCCGGGCATCACCGAACAGTTCCGCGTCAACCGCGAGCTTTCCGGCGCGTTGAATCAGCAGGCGCAGCGCATGGACCTGATGGCGTCGCAACAGCGTCAGGCCACTAACCAGACCATTCAGGTGCGTCAGGCGCTGAGTACCATCCGCGAACAGTCACAGTGGCTGGGCGCCTCCAATTTGCTGGGTGAAGCCCTGCGCGCCCAGGTCTCACGTCTGCCCGACATGCCGAAATCCCAGCAGCTGGATAGCGATATGGGTCAGCTGCGGGTGCAGCGCCTGAACTACGAAGATCTGCTTAATCGTCAGGCACAACTCAGGCAGCAAAAGCAGGAGAATGGCGAGGAACTGACCAACGAACAGAAACGGATTCTGGAAGCCCAGCTGCGCACCCAGCGTGAGCTGCTCGGCTCGCTGATCTCCGGCTGCGATACCCTGATTCTGGAAGTCACCAAACTGAAGGTGGCCAACAGCCAGCTGGAAGACGCGCTGACCGAAATCAAACAGGCCGCCCACCGCTATCTGTTCTGGACGGCGGACGTCAGCCCGATCGGTCTGAGTTATCCGATCGATCTGGCCCACGATCTTACCCGCCTGCTGTCGCTGGATACTCTGGGTCAGCTCGGCGGCGCTTTTGTCATGATGGTTACCAGCCGGGAAACGGTACTGCCGATTATCGCGGCGCTACTGCTGGTCGGCATAAGCATCAGTTCACGCCGCCATTACCATGCGTTCCTCGAACGTGCCACCAGCCGCGTGGGAAAAGTGACGCAGGATCAGTTCAGCCTGACCCTGCGCACGGTCTTCTGGTCGATTGTCGTCGCCTTGCCGCTGCCGGTACTCTGGGCGGCGCTGGGCTACGGTTTGCAACATGCCTGGCCCTATCCCATCGCCGTGGCGATTGGCGATGGCGTCACCGCCACGCTGCCGGTACTGTGGGCGTTTATGATCAGCGCCGCCTTTGCCCGGCCGCAGGGGCTGTTTGTGGTGCATTTCCGCTGGCCGCAGCTACGGGTAGCGCGGGCGATGCGTTACTACTTACTGTCGATCGGCTTTATTGTGCCGCTGATTATGCTGCTGATTGCTTTCGATAATCTGGAAGATCGCCAGTTTTCCGCGACCCTCGGCCGGCTGTGCTTTGTGCTGATTTGCGGCGCCCTGAGTCTGGTAACCGTCAGCCTGAAGCGTGCCGGGCTGCCGCTCTACCTGGATAAAGAAGGCAACAGCGATAACTTTCTGAATAAGATTCTGTGGAATCTGATGTTCTGTATTCCGCTGATCGCCGCGCTCGCCTCCTGCATTGGCTATCTGGCTACCGCCCAGGCGCTGCTGGCAAGGCTGGAAACCTCGGTCGCTATCTGGTTCCTGCTGCTGATCATCTACCATATTATCCGCCGCTGGATGCTGATTCAGCGCCGTCGTATCGCCTTTGACCGTGCGCGTCAGCGCCGTGCCGATATGCTGGCGCATCGCGCCCGTGGTGAAGAAGAGAGCTCGCATAATGGCGAGGGCGTAGAGGTTGATGAACCGGTTATCGACCTTGACGCCATCAGCGCCCAGTCGCTGCGGCTGGTGCGTTCCATTCTGACCCTGATAGCGCTGGTTTCGGTGATTGTGCTGTGGTCGGAAATCCATTCCGCCTTCGGCTTTCTGGAGAATATCAAGCTGTGGGACGCCAGCACTACGGTACAGGGTGTGGAAAGCATTGAACCCATTACCCTCGGTGCGGTACTTATCGCTATCCTGGTGATTATTATCACCACCCAGCTGGTACGCAATATGCCCGCCCTGCTGGAGCTGGCGCTGTTACAGCATCTGAATTTAACCCCGGGCACCGGTTATGCCATCACCACACTGACCAAGTATCTGCTGCTACTGATTGGTGGCGTGGTCGGGTTCTCAATGATTGGCATTGAGTGGTCGAAATTGCAGTGGCTGGTCGCCGCCCTCGGTGTCGGTTTAGGCTTTGGCTTGCAGGAGATTTTCGCCAACTTTATCTCGGGCCTGATTATTCTGTTTGAAAAACCGATTCGTATCGGCGATACCGTCACCATCCGTGATTTAACCGGCAGCATTACCCGGATCAATACCCGCGCCACCACCATTACCGACTGGGACCGTAAAGAGATTATCGTGCCGAATAAGGCCTTTATCACCGAGCAGTTTGTTAACTGGTCGCTGTCGGACTCGGTGACACGTGTGGTGCTGACTATTCCGGCGCCGGCCGCCGCCAACAGCGAAGAGATCAGTCATATCCTGCTGCAAGCCTCAGAGCGCTGTACCTATGTGCTGGATACGCCGCAGCCGGAAGTGTTCCTGGTCGATCTGCAGCAGGGCATCCAGCTGTTTGAGTTGCGTATTCATGCCGCAGAGATGGGGCACCGTATGCCGCTGCGTCACGAGCTGCATCAGCTGATTCTGCACGGATTCCGTGAGCATGGTATTGAGATGCCGTTCCCGCCCTTCCAGGTGCGAATGGAGACGCTGGGACGTAAAACCCCCGCCAGCAATGGCGCGCCAGCGGCAAGAACCTTTAAATCCGGGGGATTGTAAGCCCCGCGCCGCGGATGCGGCGCGGGAGACCCGCTTACAGCGCCATATCGTGCTGTGGGCTGGTGGTTACTTTTGGCTGAGCTGGCGCTTCAGCCGTTTTCTCTGTCATCTGAATCACCGGCGGCTTTGTCAGCTGCAGTGTCGCGGCAGTATCATCCCAAACCTGCTGGGTCAGCGCGACATTATCATTCAGCTTCTGGCCGAAGCTCGGCACAACTTTACGGATTTTGCTCTGCCACTCTGGCGTTTTGAACTGTTCAGGGAACAGTTTTTCCATCACGCTCAGCGCAATCGGAGCGGCCGTTGAAGCTCCCGGAGAAGCGCCCAGCAATGCCGCCACGGTTTTCTGCTGATCGGTGACAATTTCAGTACCCAGCTTGAGTACGCCGCCTTTCGCTTCATCTTTTTTGATGATCTGCACGCGCTGGCCAGCCTGAATCAGCTTCCAGTCCTCTTTCTTCGCGTCCGGGTAGTACTCTTTCAGCGCAGCGAAGCGATCGTCATCATTTAACATCACCTGACCGATCAGATATTTGACCAGGTCAAAGTTATCCATCCCGACATGGGTCATTGGCAGGAAGTTACTGGTGGTGGTGGTGCTCAGCAGATCAAACAGCGATCCATTCTTCAGAAACTTGGTGGAGAAGGTGGCAAAAGGACCAAACAGCACCACTCTTTTGCCATCGAGGAAACGGGCATCCAGATGCGGTACCGACATCGGCGGCGCACCGACCGAGGCCTGACCGTAAACCTTCTCCTGATGACGGCTGGTTATCGCCGGATTGTCCGCGACCAGGAAGGAGCCGCCGACCGGGAAACCGGCATAGTTATCGGCTTCAGGAATGCCGGTTTTTTGCAGCAACTTCAGCGCGCCGCCACCGGCGCCAATAAACACATATTTAGCATCAACCGCGCGTTGCTCACCGCTGTTGCCATCTTTAATCGTGACATGCCAGGAGTTATCGCTATTACGCTTAAAGTCGGTAACTTCTGCCGAGGTCTGCAGCGTGAAGTTGTGGTTCTTCTTCAGGCTGCCAATCAGCTGACGGGTAATTTCACCGTAGTTGACGTCAGTTCCCACCGGCGTCCAGGTCGCCGCCACTTTCTGCTGCGCGTCACGCCCTTCCATAACCAGTGGCGCCCACTGCTGGATCTGCTGGTGATCGGTAGAGAACTGCATGCCCTGGAACAGGGTGGTTTTTTGCAGTGCTGCGTAGCGCTTCGTCAGATACTCAACGTTCTTATCACCCCAGACAAAACTCATATGTGGCGTGGAGTTAATGAAGGAGTGCGGATTATTCAGCACGCCGCTCTTCACCTGCGCCGTCCAGAACTGACGTGAAATCATAAAGGCTTCATTGATCTCCAGCGCTTTGCTGACATCAATGGTACCGTCCGGGCGCTCAGGGGTATAGTTGAGTTCCATATTGGCCGAGTGGCCGGTGCCGGCATTGTTCCAGCCATTGGAGGATTCGAGCGCGACCCCATCCAGCTTTTCAACCATAAGTTGTTTCCAGCCGGGCTGCAGCTCTTCCAGCCAGGTGCCCAGCGAGGCACTCATGATGCCGCCGCCGACCAGCAGCACGTCTGTTTTTTGTGGTGAGGTTTCAGCGCGCGTCGCTGAACAAATCAGCAATGCTGAGAGGGAAATCGCGGTAACTAATTTTGTTGCTTTAGGCATGCTAAATCTACACTTTGTTACTTGATGATATTAAAAAGTACGCAAAGTTTAAAATATTGTTATCGCCAGGTTGGAGAGTTTTTAGTTTTTTAATTAAAAATAATGATGCTTATTGTGTTAATGACCAAAGGCGGCATCTATGCCGCCCCTGGTGTATCAGCAGCGATCGACCGCGAATGCCAGCACATCGCTTAAACTTTCGGCTTTTAGCGCCAGCATCACCAGACGATCCACGCCCAGCGCCACGCCTGAACAATCCGGCATACCGTGCTCCAGCGCATCCAGCAGATTGGTGTCGATCGGCTGCTGCGGCAAGCCACGCGCTGCACGACGGCGGTTATCCTGCTCAAAACGCTGACGCTGTTCGCGGCTGTCGGTCAGTTCGCGGAAGCCATTCGCCAGCTCAATGCCTTTGTAATAGACCTCAAAACGCTCCGCCACCCGATGATCCTCGGTACTGATTTCGGCCAGTGCCGCCTGGCTCGCCGGAAAGTGATAAACAAATGCCGGTTTATCCTGACCAATTTTCGGCTCGACACCGAGCATAAAGAGCAGTTGCAGCAGGGTATCACGATCCTCTTCGGCATTCGCCAGATCGCCGGCGCCCAGTTTATCCGCCACTTCACGCAGCTGGGTTTTATCCGCAGATAACGGATCCATATCCAGATGGCGAATAAACGCCTGCTGATAGGAGAGCGTTTCCGCGCTGTCGCACTCCAGTACCTGCTGCAGCAAATCGTCCACTTCATTCATCAGCCGATACATATCGTAATGCGGACGGTACCACTCCAGCATGGTGAATTCCGGATTATGATGGCGCCCCGCTTCTTCGTTGCGGAAGCTGCGGCACAGCTGGTAAATCGGGCCGCTACCTGCCGCCAGCAGGCGCTTCATATGGTATTCCGGGCTGGTCATCAGATAGAGATCCAGCCCTGCCGCTGCGCCCGGTCCGACAAAACGTGTCTGAAACGGGAACAGGTGAATATCCGTCACCGTTGCCTGACTCATCGCCGGGGTTTCCACCTCCAGCACGCCACGATCGGCAAAGAAACGTCGAATTTCAGCCATAATTGCTGCACGTTTCAACAAATTGGCAATAGTTGCGCTCGGCCGCCAGCTTGCCGTATCGCTCATGGTGTTCACTCCTCAGTCAAACAGGGGGATGAAGTCTACCCGTATCATCGGGAGCAGACAAACTTCTGTGCATTTTCCCACCCAAATAGCCGAACACATCAAATTCCCACACTATTTACCGGCTTATACTGCCTGCGTCGAAAGAAAGAGTTTCCACGCCTTAAATGGCCAATTTGTGGCGAAAAGAGCCTTTCGCTGCATACATCCGAATACATCGACCTGAAACAGGGAGGGAACCGTGCAAACCTTTAATGCCGATTTGGTGATAGTGGGCGCCGGTGGCGCCGGGCTGCGCGCAGCAATTGCCGCAGCTGAAGCAAATCCACAGATGAATATTGCACTGGTATCAAAAGTGTACCCCATGCGCAGCCATACCGTGGCTGCTGAAGGTGGCTCCGCCGCCGTCACCCAGGAATCCGACAGCTTCGACTTCCATTTTCACGATACCGTTGCCGGTGGCGACTGGTTGTGCGAACAGGATGTAGTCGACTACTTCGTCAGGCAGTGCCCGCGCGAAATGACCCAGCTGGAGCTGTGGGGTTGTCCGTGGAGCCGCAAAGCTGATGGTTCCGTCAACGTGCGCCGCTTTGGCGGTATGAAGATCGAGCGTACATGGTTTGCCGCCGATAAAACCGGCTTCCATATCCTGCACACCCTGTTTCAGACCTCGCTGAAGTACCCACAGATTAAACGCTTCGACGAACATTTTGTTCTCGACTTACTGGTCGATGACGGTCAGGCGCGCGGTCTGGTGGCGATGAATATGATGGAAGGCAGCCTGGTGCAGATCCGCGCCAATGCGGTGGTTCTGGCCACTGGCGGCGCCGGTCGCGTCTATCGCTATAACACCAATGGCAGTATCGTCACCGGTGATGGTATGGGCATGGCATTTCGTCATGGCGTACCGCTACGCGATATGGAATTTGTCCAGTATCACCCGACCGGCCTGCCGGGTTCCGGCATCCTGATGACCGAAGGCTGTCGTGGTGAAGGCGGCATTCTGGTGAACAAAGATGGCTACCGCTATCTGCAGGATTACGGCATGGGGCCGGAAACACCGCTCGGCGAACCACGCAACAAGTATATGGAGCTGGGGCCGCGCGATAAAGTTTCCCAGGCTTTCTGGCATGAATGGCGCGCCGGTCGCACCATATCAACGCCGCGTGGCGATGTGGTGTATCTCGATTTACGCCATCTGGGTGAAAAGAAACTGCTGGAACGCCTGCCGTTTATCTGCGAACTCAGCAAAGCCTATGTCGGCGTCGATCCGGTTACCGCGCCGATCCCGGTACGCCCGACTGCCCACTACACCATGGGCGGTATTGAAACCAATCAGCAATGTGAAACCCGTATTCACGGGCTGTTCGCCGTCGGCGAATGTTCCTCAGTCGGTCTGCACGGCGCCAATCGTCTCGGCTCCAACTCGCTGGCGGAACTGGTGGTATTTGGTCGTCTCGCCGGTGAACAGGCGGTTGAGCGCGCACAAAGCGCCAGCGCGGCCAACAGTACCCTGCTGGATGCGCAAGCCAACGATATCAGCCTGCGCTTGCGTGGTCTGGTCAATCAGAGTGGCAGCGAAAACTGGGCCACGCTGCGTGACGAGATGGGCACCGCAATGGAAGAGGGTTGCGGTATCTATCGCACCACCGAACTGATGCAGAAAACCGTCGATAAGCTGGCAGAGCTGAAGCAGCGTTTTCAGCGGGTGCGCATCAGCGACAGCTCCAGCGTATTTAATACCGAGCTGCTGTACAGCCTTGAACTGGCGCACGGTCTGGAAGTGGCGGAGTGTATGGCGCATTCGGCGATTAATCGTAAAGAGTCCCGTGGCGCGCATCAGCGTCTGGATGAAGGTTATACCGAGCGTGACGACGTTAACTACCTGAAGCATAGCCTGACCTTTTATAACCCTGGCGGCGCACCACGTATGGAGTATGACGCGGTGAATATCACCCGCTTACCGCCAGCGAAGCGTATGTACGGCGGGGAAGCCGACGCGGCTGATAAAAAGGAGCAGAAACATGTCTGAGATGAAAACCCTGAAAGTTAACGTACAGCGTTATAACCCGGAACAGGACCTTGTACCGCGTAACGAGATCTATCAGGTGCCGTACGATGAGCAGACTTCGCTACTGGATGCGCTGGGCTATATCAAAGATAACCTGGCCTATGACCTCGCCTGGCGCTGGTCGTGCCGGATGGCGATTTGCGGCTCCTGCGGCATGATGGTCAACCGCGTACCCAAGCTGGCCTGTAAAACCTTTTTGCGTGATTACCCCAATGGCGTCACGGTAGAACCGCTGGCGAATTTCCCGGTTGAGCGCGATCTGGTGGTCGATATGACCCACTTTATCGAAAGTCTCGAAGCGATTAAGCCATGGATTATTGGTAACGATCGCACGCCAGAACAGGGACCGAACCTGCAGACGCCGGCACAGATGGCGAAATACCATCAGTTTTCCGGCTGTATCAATTGCGGGCTGTGCTATGCCGCCTGCCCGCAGTTTGGCCTCAATCCGGAGTTTATCGGTCCGGCGGCGATTACTCTGGCGCACCGTTACAATCTCGACAACCGCGATAAAGGTAAAGCACAGCGTATGCCGCAGCTGAATGGCGAAAATGGCGTCTGGCGCTGTACTTTTGTCGGCTACTGCTCGGAAGTCTGTCCGAAGCATGTCGACCCCGCCGCCGCGATTCAGCAGGGAAAAGTGGAGAGCAGTAAAGACTTTATGATCGCTATGCTGAAGCCACAATAAGGAGACCCCGATGATCACTAAACGTAAACCCTATGTCCGCAGCATGAAGCGTGACTGGTGGCAACAGCTGGGATTTTATCGTTTCTATATGCTGCGCGAAGGCACCGCCATCCCGGCGCTGTGGTTCAGTATTGAACTGATTTTCGGTCTGTTTGCCCTGAAAAATGGCGCGGAAAGCTGGGCCGGTTTTGTCGGCTTCCTGCAGCACCCGGTGGTGTTATTGCTCAATATCATCGCGCTGCTGGCCGCGTTGCTGCACAGCAAAACCTGGTTCGACCTGGCGCCAAAGGCGGCAATTATCGTAATCAAAGATCAAAAAATGGGGCCAGCGCCGGTGGTGACGGCGCTATGGGCGGTGATGCTGCTGTTCACCGTGGCGGTTCTTGCCATTGCGCTATTTGCTTAAGGAGATGCCAGTGAAACCACAACCTCGTCGTTCTGATGAACCGATCTTTTGGGGACTGTTTGGTGCCGGTGGTATGTGGGCGGCAATTGTCACCCCGGTGCTGTTGCTGCTGATCGGTTTGCTGCTGCCGCTGGGCGCTTACCCTGGTGGCGCCCTCGACTATCCGCGTCTGCTGACATTTGCGCAGTCATGGATTGGCCGATTGTTTATTCTGTTGATGATTGTGTTGCCCGTCTGGTGTGCGCTACACCGTCTGCATCACTGTATGCACGATCTGCAACTGCATATCCCGGCAGGTAAATGGCTGTTTTACGGCCTGGCGGCCATTCTCAGCGTGGTCACGCTGATTGGGGTAGTCACCCTGTAACTGTACGTCATGCGGCCCGACAGCGGGCCGCTAATCATCTATACTTAAGCTATTCATCATAAAGGAATAGCTTATGCAACTGTGGAAAACGCTGGCTGCCGTTGCCGGCACCCTACTCTCTGTCGCCTGCAGCACCACCCCACCGAAAAATGTCACGGTTATTGAAGGCTTCGATGCCGATCGTTATCTCGGTCGCTGGTACGAAATCGCCCGTCTCGACCACCCTTTTGAGCGTGGACTGGATCAGGTTACGGCAACTTACAGCAAACGTGAGGATGGCGGCCTGAAGGTGGTCAATCGCGGCTTTAATCTGAAGAAACAGCAGTGGCAGGAGAGTGTCGGTAAAGCTTACTTTACCGGTGATACCCGGCGCGCGGCGCTGAAAGTATCGTTCTTTGGCCCGTTCTACGGCGGCTATAATGTGATTGCGCTGGATGAACACTACCAGCATGCGCTGGTTTGCGGGCCAAATCGCGACTATCTGTGGATTTTGTCACGCACACCGCAACTGGATAGCACGGCGAAACAGCAGTTGGTGGCACAAGCGCGTCAGGCAAACTTCCCGGTGGATAAGTTAATCTGGGTGGCGCAGCGCTAAGCATTACCCTGCCCGGTACGGGCGATAGCCGTACCGGTACCACAGATTACTCAGCGCTTTTTTGAATCGCTTTACCACCTGCCTGCACATCCTCGCCAACGCCACGTGTGGTATTACAGGCAGACAGCAGAGTGGAAAGGATCAGTACGGAAAAAATCGCTGCAATACTCTTCTTAAACATAACAATTTCCTTTTAGTAGAAATATAAACACAACGCTATAAGCATAGGCGGTGAATAACCACTCTGCTCACGACATGTCGTTAAAAGAAGATTTTTCAGAAGAAAGGAAATTAATCCGCTGCGCGCGAGATGGCGCCGCCCAGGTGGCGAACATCCTCGCCGAAACCATGGAAAGTATTGCAGGCGCTAAGCGCAGTGGTCATCAACAACGCGATGGCGATCAATTTAGCGAGCTTAATCATCGTCCAGTACTCACATTGAAAAAGAGAGGCGTACCAGCAGTACGCCCTTCAGCAAACTTATTTTACGCGTGACACATATTCGCCAGAACGCGTGTCAACTTTGATCACTTCGCCAATCTGCACAAACAATGGCACTTTAACCGTTGCGCCGGTAGACAGCTTCGCGGGCTTGCCGCCGGTACCTGCGGTATCACCCTTCAGACCTGGATCGGTATCAACCACTTCCAGCTCAACGAAGTTTGGCGGTAATACCTGAATCGGACGGCCATTCCACAGCGTCACGATACACTCAGCGTTGTCCAGCAGCCATTTCACCGCATCACCGACAGCTTTCTCATCAACCTGATGCTGTTCAAAGGTTTCCGGGTGCATGAAATGGAAGAATTCACCGTCGTTGTACAGGTAATTCAGGTTGGTATCTACCACGTCAGCGCCTTCAGCGGAGTCGGTAGATTTAAATGTTTTCTCAACGCGGCTACCGGTCAGCAGGCGACGCATTTTTACACGTGCAAAAGCCTGACCTTTACCAGGTTTAACAAACTCACTGGATTCGATAGCGTAAGGCTCGCCTTCGAACATGATTTTAAGACCGGGACGGAAATCGTTGCTAGAATAAGTCGCCATAAAGGCCCTCTAATATGAATACTGGTACTTAGCCAAAAAAATGGCAAACATTGTAACCCTAAATACCCCCGACAGAGAAGGTTGGTTGCAGCAACTTGCTGATGTAATCACTGAACCGAATGAATTATTGCAACTTTTAGCTCTCGATTCACATCCTGAGCTGGTTGCCGGACGTGACGCACGACGGCTTTTTGCCCTGCGCGTGCCACGCGCCTTCGTCGGGAGGATGAAAAAAGGCGATCCGCAGGATCCGCTACTACTGCAAGTTCTCACTGCGCAGCAAGAGTTTGTTAATGCGCCTGGCTACAGTACTGACCCGCTGGATGAACAGAGTAGCGTGGTACCCGGACTGCTGCATAAGTATAAAAACCGGGCGCTGCTGCTGGTGAAAGGCGGCTGTGCGGTTAACTGTCGCTACTGCTTCCGCCGCCATTTCCCCTATCAGGATAATCAGGGTAATAAGCGTAACTGGCAGACCGCTATCGACTATGTGCGTCAGCATCCGGAACTGGACGAGATCATCTTCTCCGGCGGCGACCCGCTGATGGCGAAAGATTACGAGCTGGACTGGCTGATTAGCCAGCTGGAATCGATCACGCATCTGAAGCGGCTGCGCATTCACAGCCGCCTGCCGGTGGTAATCCCGACGCGCATTACGGAAGGTCTCTGCCAGCGTCTGGCGCAATCGCGTCTGCAGGTGCTGCTGGTCACCCATATTAACCATGCGCAGGAGATTGACGACGCGCTGCGTCACGGTATGAAGATGCTGAAACGCGCGGGCGTCACGCTGCTCAATCAGAGTGTCCTGCTGCGCGGAGTGAATGACAACGCCGCCACCCTGGCGGCGCTGAGCAATGCGCTGTTTGATGCCGGCGTACTGCCCTACTATCTGCATGTGCTGGATAAAGTTCAGGGCGCAGCGCACTTCTACGTGCCCGATGACGAGGCGCGTGCCATTGTGCGTGAGTTGCTGGCGATGGTATCGGGTTATATGGTGCCGAAGCTGGCACGCGAGATTGGCGGTGAGCCGAGTAAAACGCCGCTGGATTTGCAGTTACGTCAGGAATAGCCACATCAGGCAGCCGGTATTAATGCCGTCAACCTCCCCGGAACGGGAGCCATAGATGGCTCCCGTACGCTGTTTCAGGTTACGGGCACTTATAAACCTGGCCGCTCATTTTGCTGTCCAGCGGTGCAAAGCTGGACCAGATATTCTGCGTTGGACTGGTGGCGCCGTAAATCACATTGCCGCCCATTTCAGCCGCACGGTTACGTAAATCGTTGGCTGCACCACGCAGCGAGCTACCTTCACCACCGGAACCACTCAGCCAGTTGCTCTGCGATCCCGTCACATTACCCAACAGCTGACAGCTACTTGCCGGCTGTTTATCGGTAAAAGTCACGCGCTGGCCAGCTGAATCCAGCTGTTGAGTGCTGCCACAGCCTGTCAGCAGCAGCGCCGCGACAGCGAGTCCCGGCAAGACGTTAATCCGCATTTTGTTCCCCATTTATTATCATCAGAGTCAGGCAGCAGCGTATCAGAAAACCCCGGGTTTTCTTGCACATCCCTTGCCAATTCATCCATTCAGTATCAGCCCTGCGCCATTACTTATACTATCTTCGCCTGAAAAAGAAAAACCCCCTGCCATTACTGACAGAGGGTTCCGCTGCAAAGCGAGGGGGGGATTACATCATACCGCCCATACCGCCCATGCCGCCCATACCACCACCAGCGCCACCTAAATCAGGTGCATCGGTTTTCGGCAGGTCAGTCACCATACATTCGGTGGTGATCATCAGGCCGGCAACAGAAGCCGCGTACTGCAGAGCAGAACGGGTCACTTTAGTTGGGTCAAGGATACCGAAGTCGATCATATCGCCGTACTCTTCGGTCTGGGCGTTGTAACCGTAGTTACCTTCGCCTGCTTTGACTTTGTTAGTCACTACCGATGGTTCTTCACCGGCGTTAGCCACGATCTGACGCAGTGGTGATTCCATCGCGCGCAGCGCAACTTTGATACCGACAGTCTGGTCTTCGTTCTGACCGACCAGGCCAGTCAGACGGGAAGCAACACGCACCAGCGCAACGCCACCACCAGCAACCACGCCTTCTTCAACCGCCGCACGGGTAGCGTGCAGGGCATCTTCAACGCGGGCTTTCTTCTCTTTCATTTCAACTTCAGTTGCCGCGCCCACTTTCAGTACGGCTACGCCGCCTGCCAGTTTCGCTACGCGTTCCTGCAGTTTTTCTTTGTCGTAGTCAGACGTCGCTTCTTCGATCTGCTGACGAATCTGCGTGACGCGATTAGCGATAGTGGCTTCTTCGCCGACGCCATCAATAATGATGGTGGTGTCTTTGTTGATCACTATACGTTTAGCCTGGCCCAGATCTTCCAGAACCGCTTTTTCCAGCTCCATACCGATCTCTTCAGAGATCACGGTACCACCGGTCAGGATAGCGATATCCTGCAGCATTGCTTTACGACGGTCGCCAAAGCCTGGTGCTTTAACCGCAGCCACTTTAACGATGCCACGCATGGTGTTAACCACCAGAGTAGCCAGCGCTTCGCCTTCAACATCTTCAGCGATGATCAGCAGTGGCTTACCGGCTTTAGCAACGGCTTCCAGTACTGGCAGCATTTCACGGATGTTGGAGATTTTTTTGTCAGCCAGCAGGATGAACGGGGTTTCCAGTTCAATTGAACCTGTTTCTGGCTTATTGATGAAGTACGGAGAGAGGTAGCCACGATCAAACTGCATACCTTCAACTACGTCCAGCTCGTCCTGCAGACCGGTGCCTTCTTCAACGGTGATAACGCCTTCTTTACCCACTTTTTCCATCGCCTGAGCGATCAGGGTGCCGACGGTTTCATCGGAGTTAGCAGAGATGGTACCAACCTGAGCGATAGCTTTAGAGTCGGAACAAGGAACAGACAGCGCTTTCAGCTCTTCGACCGCAGCGATAACCGCTTTGTCGATGCCGCGCTTCAGATCCATCGGATTCATACCAGCTGCAACCGCTTTCAGACCTTCGTTAACGATGGACTGTGCCAGTACGGTTGCGGTAGTGGTGCCGTCACCTGCAGCGTCGTTCGCTTTAGAGGCAACTTCTTTCACCATCTGCGCGCCCATGTTTTCGAACTTGTCTTCCAGCTCGATTTCACGCGCAACAGAAACACCATCTTTAGTGATGGACGGCGCACCAAAAGATTTATCCAGCACCACATTACGGCCTTTCGGGCCCAGGGTAACTTTTACTGCATCTGCCAGAATGTTCACACCACGCAGCATTTTTACGCGCGCGTCATTACCGAATTTTACGTCTTTAGCTGCCATTTTGAAATTTCCCTTAAATTCGTTTCGTTCAGTGAATTACGCGTAAATTACGCTTCAACAATTGCCAGAATGTCGCTTTCGGAGATGATCAGCACTTCTTCGTTGTCGATTTTTTCAGTTTTCGCGCCGTAGCCTTCGTTGAAAATGACAACATCGCCAACTTTCACGTCCAGTGGTTTCACATCTCCGCTTTCGAGGATGCGGCCATTGCCAACCGCCAGAACTTCACCGCGGGTCGATTTCGCTGCCGCAGAGCCGGTCAGAACGATGCCGCCAGCAGATTTGGATTCAACTTCTTTACGCTTAACAATTACACGATCGTGCAATGGACGAATTTTCATGTGATAGCTCTCCTTTGAGAAGTCCAATCTATTTTGGGATGAAAGCCGCGCATTTTTGCTATCGGCCTCGTGACGGAAGAGATAGGGCCAGAGTCGACCGCTTTCAAGGGCAAAAAAATAATTTTTTTTCTTTTCACACGAATAACCAACGATTGCGGCCTTTGCGCGGACAAAAAAATGGGTGGAGCAGGCTCCACCCAGGGTGTTGATCTCAGTACAGTTAGCGATCCTGACGGTCGTCATGCTCAATACGATCGACATTTTTACGTTCAAACTCGCCGTCAAAGGTCTGCCCGCTAGCCGGGCCAGCGCCGGTGCCGCGCCAGACGCGCAAATGCGGCATCAGTTTTAACGTCAGATGTTTCTGTACCGGCGGCAGCAACAGCAGCAGGCCGAGAAGATCCGTGAAGAAGCCGGGCAGCAACAGCAGGAAGCCGGCGATAATCAGCGAGACGCTTTTAATCATCTCGGCTGCCGGACTTTCACCCGCCGCCATCTTCTGCTGCATCAGCATAAAGTTTTTCACTCCCTGATTTTTCACCAGCGACACGCCGATGCAGGAGGTGAACACCACCAGCAGCATGGTGAGCAGTACGCCCAACACATGTGCGACCTGAATAAAGAGCGAAATTTCAATCCAGGCCAGCAGAAAAAACACTAATAAAGGTAACCAGCGCACAGTAATCTCCTGGCTGTAGAGGCCGCCCCGCAGCGTGCGCGACGGCAGAAAATGGCGATCTTAGCGATCCTATCCAAATAGATGGTAGCGCCCGGCGGCTTTTTCAACCTGAAATGTGGAATTTCCTCTATGGACTTATTTTTGCGCTTAAGATCACATATCGTTAACACCGCTTCGTTAGCAAAGTGCCGGAAAGTGATCTGGGTTCAGGCATTTCTAACATAACAGCATATGATCGTGCTCACTCTGCCGATAACGGATAATATGTCGGCGCGGGTTCTCCACGACGAAATAATCACTACATTTATGATTATGTAACCGGTAGCTATAACAAGAAGGTTCCCATGGTAAATAACATTCGTATCGAAGAAGACCTGTTAGGCATGCGGGAAGTTCCGGCTGACGCCTACTATGGTGTTCATACTCTGCGTGCGATTGAAAATTTCTATATCAGTAACAGCAAAATCAGCGATATCCCTGAATTTGTGCGCGGCATGGTAATGGTGAAAAAAGCAGCGGCAATGGCGAATAAGGAACTTCAGACCATTCCGCGCAATATCGCCAACACCATTATTCAGGCCTGTGATGAAGTCCTGAATAACGGCAAATGCATGGATCAGTTTCCGGTCGATGTTTACCAGGGCGGCGCCGGAACCTCCGTTAATATGAATACCAATGAGGTGCTGGCAAACATTGGCCTTGAGCTGATGGGCCATCAGAAAGGTGAGTATCAGTTCCTCAACCCAAACGACCATGTTAATAAATGTCAGTCCACCAACGATGCTTACCCTACCGGTTTTCGTATCGCGGTTTATAGCTCGATCCTGAAACTACTCGATGCCATTGCGCAGTTAGGCGAAGGCTTCGAGCGTAAAGCGGTGGAATTTGAATCGATCCTGAAAATGGGCCGTACCCAGTTGCAGGATGCCGTGCCAATGACCCTGGGCCAGGAGTTCCACGCATTTAATGTGCTGCTGAATGAAGAGATCCGAAGCATTCTGCGTACCGCTGAGCTGCTGCTGGAAGTTAACCTTGGCGCAACGGCGATCGGTACCCGTCTGAATACCCCGGAAGGCTATCAGCATCTGGCGGTACAGAAGCTGGCGGAAGTCAGTAGCCTGCCTTGCGTCCCGGCGGAAGACCTGATTGAAGCCACCTCCGACTGCGGCGCTTATGTCATGGTGCACTCGTCGCTGAAACGCCTGGCGGTGAAACTGTCGAAAATCTGTAACGACCTGCGCCTGCTCTCTTCCGGCCCGCGCTCCGGCCTGAATGAGATCAACCTGCCGGAATTGCAGGCTGGCTCATCGATCATGCCAGCCAAAGTGAACCCGGTGGTGCCGGAAGTGGTGAATCAGGTGTGCTTTAAGGTGATTGGTAACGATATTACCGTCACCATGGCGTCCGAAGCGGGTCAGTTGCAGCTGAACGTTATGGAGCCGGTGATCGGCCAGGCGATGTTTGAGTCCATCCATATCCTCACTAACGCCTGCTACAACCTGCTGGAGAAATGCGTTAACGGCATTACCGCCAATAAAGCGGTCTGTGAGGCTTACGTATTTAACTCCATCGGCATCGTAACCTATCTCAACCCGTACATTGGCCACCATAACGGCGACATCGTCGGTAAGATCTGTGCGGAAACCGGTAAGAGCGTCCGGGAAGTGGTGCTGGAGCGCGGTCTGCTGACCGAAGCGGAACTCGACGATATTTTCTCGATTCAGAACCTGATGCATCCGGCTTACAAAGCCAAACGCTATACCGATGAAAATGAACAATAAAATAATTATATTTTAGTTATTCAGAAGGCACGTCAGTTCTCCGAACGGCGTGCCTTTTTCATTACTGTAACCTACAAATCATTAACGGTTGGTTATCAATAGCCACCCTAAGGAGCACATTATGATCACAGTTGAGTTGATCATCGTTCTGTTGGCCATCTATGCCGGCGCCCGTCTGGGCGGGATTGGCATTGGATTCGCCGGCGGGCTGGGCGTACTGGCATTGACTCTTGGCTGCCAGATAAAACCCGGCGCGATTCCCTTCGACGTGATTGAAATTATTATGGGGGTGATCGCCGCGATCGCCGCGATGCAAGTGGCGGGCGGAATGGACTATCTGGTCAGTCTTGCCGAGCGCCTGCTGCGTCGCCATCCACGTTATATTACCTTTCTCGCGCCGCTAGTTACCTACCTGATGACTCTGCTGGCCGGAACCGGTCATACCGCATTTTCCACCCTGCCGGTCATTGCCGAAGTGGCAAAAGAGCAGGGGGTGCGCCCTTCGCGTCCGCTGTCGATCGCCGTGGTCGCCTCACAGATCGCCATTACCGCCTCGCCGATTTCCGCCGCGGTGGTGTTCTTTGCCGGTATTCTGGAACCGAAAGGCATCAGTTACCTGTCACTGCTGGCGGTGGCCATTCCTTCAACCATGGCGGCGATTTTTTTCGCTGCGCTGATCACCAACTTCCTCGGTAAAGAACTGAAAGATGACGAGGTGTATCAGGCACGGCTGGCGAAAGGTGAAGTGGTGCTGCGCGGCGCCAGCGTCTTTGAGGAGAAACCGGGGGCGAAACGCTCGGTGGTGCTGTTCTTACTGGGGATCGCCGCGGTGATTTTCTACGCCACCGCCATCAGCGATACCGTCGGTCTGATCAGCAATCCGCTGTTGCCGCGTAACGAAGCGATTGTGGTGTTTATGCTGACCGTGGCGACGCTGATCTGTGTGAGCTGTAAAATCGATACCAGTGAAATTCTCAGCGCCAGTACGTTTAAATCGGGTATGAGCGCCTGTATTTGCGTACTGGGTGTGGCATGGCTGGGCGACACCTTTGTTAAAGCGCATATCAGTGATATTCAGACCGTTGCCGGTCAGCTACTGCAAAGCTATCCGTGGATGCTGGCGCTGGTGCTGTTCTTCGCCTCCACCCTGCTCTATTCACAGGCGGCCACCGCCAAGGCGCTGATGCCTGCCGCCCTGATGCTCGGCGTCTCCCCGGTGACGGCGGTGGCCTCTTTTGCCGCGGTATCGGCGCTGTTTGTGCTGCCAACCTATCCGACACTGCTGGCGGCGGTAGAAATGGATGACACCGGTTCAACGCGTATTGGCAAATATGTATTTAACCACTCATTCCTGATCCCCGGCGTCATTGCGATTAGCCTGTCAGTGCTGTTTGGCTTTTTCTTTGGTCACCTTATTTTGTAACAACATCACGTCGTTCCCCCCATTCCGGGGGGAATCTCCTTTTCCGTCGCGCTATTTACATCCTGAAAAAGTCTGGGCAAACACCTCGTGATATAGTCTGCCGATATCACTGAAGGAGTCTGCTATGAGCCAGTCCACTGCCGTTGTCGTGCTGTGCACCGCCCCGGATGAAGATAGCGCCCAGGAGTTGGCCGAACAGGCGCTGGCGGCAAAACTCGCCGCCTGTGTCACCCTGCTGCCTGGCGCCACCTCACTATATTACTGGGAGGGTAAACTTGAGCAGGCGGCCGAAGTGCAGATGCTGCTGAAAAGCGATGCCGCCCATCAGCAGGCGCTGCTGGCATTACTGAAAGCCGCACATCCCTACCAGACACCGGAACTGCTGGTTTTACCGGTACCAGATGGAGAGAGTGATTACCTGTCATGGCTCAGCGCATCATTAAGTTAGTTTTTATTCTGCTGTTCGGCCTGTTCAGCGTTCACGTCAGTGCCGCGTTGTTCGGACAAACCGGCAATAGCCAGTTTGTGCCGGTGAATCAGGCCTTTGCTTTTGACTTCAGGCAACAAGGCAACCAGCTGACGCTGAGCTGGCAGGTCAAACCTGGTTACTACCTGTATCGTCAGCAGATCAGCATTGAACCCCATGCCAGCCAGCTGGCGCCATTTACGCTGCCTGGCGGTCAGGCACACGAGGATGAGTTCTACGGTAAAACCGAGATCTATCCGGATACTTTACGCTTACCGCTAACCTTACTGCAGGCCGATGGCGACGCCACGGTACGGGTGACTTATCAGGGCTGCGCCGCAGCGGGTTTCTGCTATCCGCCGGAAACCCGTGATATTCCGCTGAATAAAGTGGCGGCCAGCGCGGTATTGTCAGAGGTCCGTCACCAGGCTGGCGCCCTGCCGTCACCGGCGGCCAGCGCCCCGGTCAGCAAACTGCCGTTTTCACCGTTGTGGGCGCTGCTGATTGGCATTGGCATCGCCTTTACTCCCTGTGTGCTGCCGATGTACCCGCTGATCTCCGGGATTATTCTCGGCAGTAGTCGGCGGCTGTCATTTGCGCGTCTGCTGGCGCTGGCGCTGGTGTATGTGCAGGGGATGGCGCTGACCTACACCCTGATGGGGGTTATTGTCGCCGCCGCCGGGTTACGCTTCCAGGCGGCCCTGCAACATCCTTATGTGCTGATCGCCCTGTCGATGCTGTTTGTGCTGCTGGCGCTATCGATGTTTGGCCTGTTCAGCCTGCAACTGCCTTCCGCCCTGCAAACCCGACTGACGCTATGGAGCAATCGCCAGCAGGGCGGTTCGCTGCCCGGGGTATTGCTGATGGGCGCGCTGGCGGGGCTGATCTGCTCACCCTGCACCACCGCGCCGCTTAGCGCCATCCTGCTGTATATCGCCCAAAGCGGCAATATGCTGGCCGGCGCGGGCACGCTCTATCTGTATGCCCTCGGCATGGGGCTGCCGCTGATTGCCGTCACCCTGTTTGGCAACAAACTGCTGCCAAAAAGCGGTCCGTGGATGCAGACGGTGAAAGAAGGCTTTGGTTTCGTCATTCTGGCGTTGCCGGTATTTTTACTGGAACGGGTGGCTGGCGAACCCTGGGGGCTGCGCCTGTGGAGTCTGCTTGGCGCCGCGTTCTTTGGCTGGGCGTTTATCATCAGCCTGCGCGCGGCTAAAGGCTGGCTGCGTGCGTTGCAGTTACTGCTGCTGCTGGCGGCGCTGATCAGCGTACGTCCGCTGCAGGACTGGGCCTTTGGCATATCCCAGGCTGTCAGCAGCGCGGCACATGTTAACTTTACCCGTATCGCCAGCAGTGACGATCTGAGCCAGGCGCTACAGAATAATCCAGCTAAAGTCAGTATGCTTGATCTGTATGCCGACTGGTGTGTAGCCTGTAAAGAGTTTGAGAAATACACCTTTAGCGATCCGCAGGTGCAAAGCTTACTGGCCCCGGTTCAACTGTTACAGGCTGATGTCACGCGCAACAGTAGCAGTGACAGCGCGTTGCTGACGCGTTTACAGGTGCTGGGATTACCGACTATCCTGTTTTTTGATGCCAGCGGTAAGGAAATCCCTGATTCTCGCATTACCGGTTTTATGAATGCCGCGACCTTCTCCGCACATCTGCAGAAGGTCACGCGCTAAACGAAAGATACGCATTCAAGAGGAGCGTCACTTGCAACGTGAACAAGTACTCGAGCATGCGCTAAACGTGCTTGAGCAGAACGGACTGGCCGCCACCACATCCTTATTGATGCTGGCTGGCGATGTGGACATCTCCGAACAACAGCTACAGCGCTTCTGGCCCGATCGTGATGCCCTGCTTTACGACGCCCTGCGTTTTCATGGTCAGCAGATTGACAGCTGGCGTCGCCAGTTACTGCTGGATGAAACGCTGAACGCAGAAGATAAGTTGCTGGCGCGTTACCGGGTGCTGGAAGAGTCGGTCAAAAATGGTCGTTTCCCCGGCTGCCTGTTTATTGCCGCCTGCAGTTTTTATCCGCAGAGCGACCATCCAATTCACCAGCTGGCGGAGCAGCAGAAACGCGCCTCCTGGGAGTATACCCATCAGTTGCTGAGCGAGCTGGAGACCGATAATCCAGCGCTGGTCGCCGAACAGATGGAGTTGATTCTGGAAGGCTGTCTGAGCCGGCTGCTGGTAAAACGTCAGGTACAGGATGTTGCTACCGCCCGTCGCCTGGCGGAAGATGTGCTGCGGTTTGCCCTTTGCCGGAAAAACGGCGCATTAACCTGAGTAAGATTTGCACCAGCTGGCTGAAAATCAGGCAGTCAGCGTATTTTTAACAGAAAGCCGTTGACGGCAGACGGCCTTTACGGTTTAATGCGCCCCGTTGCCCGGATAGCTCAGTCGGTAGAGCAGGGGATTGAAAATCCCCGTGTCCTTGGTTCGATTCCGAGTCCGGGCACCATTTTTAAAGAAACCAGCCTGATGGCTGGTTTTTTGCTTTCCGGGGCGCCGCTTTGTTCGCTTAACTGATGCCCCCCCCTCGCTGTCCGGGGCAGAAAGCGAAAAAAAGGATTATTTCCCCTGCAACTGCCAGGTAATTATCTTAATTTCTAATTAAAAAAACTTTATTCGCAGCTGTTTTTTTACCCTCGCGATGAGAAAAGTCATCAACAAAGATATCGCATTATAACCCCCCTCCCCAGACTGCCACTCCAGTATATACTGGCACTGAAGAGCAGATCGCGGAACTAATAAATATCGCTACCCACATCCGCAGATAAAAATCTCCCCCAAAAAACCAATTACCATAGATAATAAACACTTAGAAAAAACATCAAAAATAAAAAATGCCCGACCCGTCACGATTTACATAAATAGCTTATTAAACTTTACCGGCATTCTTTACCATTACCCTTTTCTGGGATATTTATATGTTATGCAATTAGCACAAGAATTAATTAATATTTTAGCAATTGGTTGCTGTAAGCCAGGGGCGGTAGCGTGAATATTGCTTTCAGGCAGCACAAACCTTCCGCCAATAATGTGTTGACTATGCAGCGATAAAATAAGCCTGGTTACATCGAACCATGGCACTAAAGCAACGATATAACGCAGCGGTAAAATCATCAGCGTTAAGACCAGAATAAAATTAACTTCTATTGAAGATATTATACAGCAAAGAAGCAGACTGTGCGGCCATTAGCCATTAATTATCATTAAGTATAGCAAGTTAGATTCACTGATTGTATTGCAGATCACTTTATCCAGGACTTAAATAAGGATAAACAATGTTATTACCTGTAATTCTGGCAGGTGGCACCGGTAGTCGTTTGTGGCCAATGTCGCGTGAACTTCATCCGAAGCAATTTCTGCGCCTGCACAATATGCATTCAATGTTGCAAGAGACACTCAAACGTCTGGAGGGTGTTGAAACCGATGCGCCGGTGGTCATCTGTAATCAGGACCACCGTTTTATCGCCGATGAACAACTGCTGCAAATGGGGATATATTCACATAGCATTATTCTAGAACCGATTGGCCGCAATACCGCGCCAGCGATTGCGCTGGCGGCACTGCACGCGGTCGCCTCGGGCCATGATCCGGTAATGCTGGTACTGGCCGCCGACCATATTATTACCGATGTCGCGGCGTTTCACTACGCCCTCGCGGTCGCTCTGCCCTATGCAACACAACAAAGTTTAGTGACTTTTGGCATCACGCCCAGCGCGCCGGAAACCGGCTACGGTTACATCCTGCGTGGTGAGAAGTGCGGAGCTGATGGTCTGGCCTGCCGCGTACAACGCTTCGTAGAAAAGCCGAATCTGACTACGGCGCAAAATTACCTGAATTCCGGAGAATACTTCTGGAATAGCGGTATTTTCATTTTTCGCGCGCAACGCTACCTGGAAGAACTGGGTAAGTTCCGTCCTGATATTCTTCAGGCCTGCCGCCTTGCCTGGCAAAACAGTGAATTTGATAAAAACTTTATTCATATTAACGCCGCCGCATTCCGCCATTGTCCCGATGAATCTATTGACTATGCGGTAATGGAAAAAACCCATGATGCCGTAATGATCCCCTTAGATGCTGGCTGGAGTGATGTGGGCTCCTGGAGCGCACTATGGGAAGTGAGTCCAAAAGATGATGCCGGTAATGCGCTGACTGGCGATACCTTTTTGCATAATGTGCATGACTGCTACATCAACACCGATGAAAAACTGGTTGCGGCGATTGGCGTCGATAACCTGGTAATTGTGAACACCAAAGATGCGGTATTAGTGATAAATAAACCCAACGTCCAGGATGTCAAAAAAGTTGTTGAAAAGTTGAAAAAAGATCGGCGCAGTGAATACAGAACGCATGCAGAGATTCATCAACCATGGGGAACTTGCGATCTGTTGTCTGCTCAGAAATATTGCAATGTAAACCGTATTACGCTCAACCCGGGGAAATCCTTATCTTTTCAGCTGCCCGCTCAGGACAGAGAACACTGGGTTATTCTGACCGGCACGGCGAAAATAACCAGCGGCGATCAAACGATTGTCCTGTGCGGGAACCAGTCAACATTAATAACCGGCGGTGAAATTTATTGTCTGGAAAATCCTGGAAATACGCCTCTGGTGCTTATTGAAATACAGACAGCGTCATCTGGCAGAGACGATGAAAATATTCGTATTCAGGGTCACAGATAATTTCCGGGGGGTGCATGAGTCAGTTAATGAATTGCTTCAAAGCCTATGATATTCGTGGTGAGCTGGGCGCGGAGCTGAACGAAGAGATAGCCTGGCGTATTGGTCGCGCCTACGGTGAATATTTGCAGCCACGACATGTGGTAGTAGGCGGCGATATGCGACTGACCAGCGAAGCACTGAAACTGGCCGTGACGCGGGGACTGCAGGATGCTGGCGCGGATGTCTACGATATAGGCATGACCGGAACAGAGGAGGTTTATTTCGCCACTTTTCATCTGCAGATGGATGGGGGCATTGAAATTACCGCCAGCCATAATCCAATCAACTACAACGGCATGAAACTGGTAGGCGCAGGCGCGCGACCGATCAGCGGCGATAGCGGATTGCGTGCGATCCAACAACTGGCGCAGGATCGCTATTTCCCCGCGATTAAAGCGGCCAGGCGCGGTAGCTATCAGCGTATTTCCCTGCTGGAAGCCTATGTCGATCATCTGATGGGCTATATCAATCTGACCCATTTCAGTCGCCCAATGAAGCTGGTGTTCAACTCTGGCAACGGTGCCGCTGGCCATGTGATTGACGAAATCGAAAAACGCTTCCGCCAGGCTGAGGTGCCAGTACAGTTTATCAAAGTGCATCACCGGGCAGATGGCAACTTTCCTCACGGCATCCCCAATCCCCTGCTGCCGGAATGCCGCCAGCCGACAGCCGACGCGGTTCGCGCCACTCAGGCGGATATCGGCATCGCCTTTGACGGCGATTTTGACCGTTGCTTCCTGTTTGATGAACATGGCGACTTTATCGATGGCTATTACATCGTTGGCCTGCTGGCGGAACTGTTCCTGCAAAAACAGCCGGGGGCGCGCATCATCCACGATCCCCGCTTAACCTGGAACACCATCGATATTGTGCGCAAGGCGGGAGGCGTGCCGGTGATGGCGAAAACCGGCCATGCCTTTATCAAGGAGCGTATGCGGCAGGAAGATGCCATCTATGGCGGCGAGATAAGCGCGCACCACTATTTCCGTGATTTTGCCTATTGCGATAGCGGCATGATCCCGTGGCTACTGGTAGCGGAACTGCTGAACCTCAGGCAATCGACGCTGAGCGCGCTGATTGCCAGGCGGATGGCCGCTTATCCGGCGTCGGGGGAAATTAACCGCAGGCTCGACGATGCGCCGGCGCGCATTGAAGCCATTCGTCATCGTTACGCCAGCGCCGCACGCAGCATCAACTTCATCGACGGCATCAGTATGGAGTTCGATAACTGGCGCTTCAACCTGCGCTGCTCTAACACCGAACCGCTGGTACGCCTGAATGTGGAAGCAAAAGGGGATGCGCGCCTGATGGCGGAGAAAACCGCTGAACTGCTCAGCCAACTGGATGGTACGCACGCATGATTATCCCTCTGTTAAACGGTCTGAGCCGCTATCGCGGTTTTATTACCGACAGCATCAAACGTGACTTTCAGTCGCGTTATCAAAGCAGTTTTCTTGGCGTGTTATGGCTGGTGCTGCAACCGGTGGCGATGATCGTGGTGTATACGGTGATTTTCTCGGAAATTATGCGTTCACGTTTAGCCGGTATGTCAGGGCCTTTCTCCTACAGCATCTACCTGTGTTCCGGCGTGCTGACCTGGGGATTATTCACCGAGACACTCAATGGCCTGGTAAACGTGTTTATCGCTAACGCCAACATACTGAAAAAACTCAGTTTCCCGCGTATTTGTCTGCCGGTTATTGTCGCCAGTTCGGCATTTATTAACTTTCTGATTATTTTCACCCTGTTCATTATTTTTCTGTTGCTGATCGACAGCTTTCCTGGCTGGTCACTATTGAAGGTATTACCGATTCTGGCGATCCAGATGCTATTCACCATTGGGCTGGGGATTATCCTCGGCGTAATGAACGTTTTCGTGCGTGACGTCGGGCAATTCGTCAGCATCGTCATCCAGTTCTGGTTCTGGCTGACGCCGATTGTCTACGTCGGAAAAATTCTGCCGACATGGGTGCAGGAGATCCAGGCGTACAACCCAATGGCCATCATCGTGATGGGGTATCAGAACATTTTTGTCTACCACACCGACCCCGACTGGAAATCCCTCTCCGCAGTCTTCAGCGTCGCCATGCTATTGGTAATCCTTGGCTGGACGATGTTCAGGAAACATGTGGCCGATATTGTGGATGAATTATAAATGATCAGTATTGCGGTAAATAACGTTGGCAAAGCCTATAAATACTACGCTTCCAAATGGTCGCGCATTGCAGAAAAGCTGCAGCCAGGTAATGCCGGGCGCCACACCAAAAAATGGGTGCTGAAGGAGATCTCCTTCACGGTACAGGCGGGCGAATCGGTCGGCATTGTCGGCGTCAACGGTGCGGGTAAAAGCACGCTGTTAAAGCTGCTGACCGGCACCACTCAGCCCACCTGCGGGAATATTCAGATCCATGGCCGGGTGGCGGCGTTGCTGGAGCTGGGGATGGGGTTCCATCCGGATTTCACCGGCAGACAGAACGTTTATATGGCGGGTCTGATGATGGGGCTGGGCCGCGATCAGATCAGCGTAATGATGCCGGAGATCGAGCGTTTTGCTGATATCGGCGACTATATCCGCCAGCCGGTGCGCATCTACTCCAGCGGAATGCAGATGCGCCTGGCGTTCGCCGTCGCCACCGCTGCGCGCCCGGATATTCTGATTGTCGATGAGGCGCTGAGTGTCGGAGATTCACGCTTTCAGGCCAAATGTTATGCGCGCATCGCAGAATTTAAGCAACAGGGCACCACGCTGCTGCTGGTGTCGCACAGCGCCGGTGATATCGTCCGCCATTGCGATCGCGCGATTTTCCTGAAAGACGGCGTTATCGGTCTGGACGGCACCGCGCGTGACGTCACCAATCGTTATATGGACGAGCTGTTCGGCAAGCAGGAAAAGGTGCACGCCGTTGCGGCGGCTGACGTAGCGCCGGAAACGCCACTGGCGGACAATCAGGGAGACGTGTTTCATACCCGCCATGGCTACCGCCCGGAGGAGTATCGCTGGGGACATGGCGGCGCACGTATTATCGACTATCAGATTAGCAGCAATGGCGTGCCATACCCGGTAACCATCGACAATGGTGCGCAAACCGACGTCTATCTGAAAGTGCAGTTTGACGTCGATTTTGACAGTGTAGTGCCGGGCATATTGCTGAAAACCCTCGACGGCCTGTTCCTGTATGGCACCAACTCCTTCCTCGCCTCGGAGGGCCGCGAAAATATTGCGGTGGCTCGCGGCGAGGTGCAGGTATTCAAATTTTCATTCCCTCTTCATGTCAACAGCGGCGATTACCTGCTTTCACTGGGTATTTCAGCCGGTAACCCACGGGGGAATATGACCCCGCTGGATCGCCGCTACGATTCGGTGATGCTGCATGTCAGTAAGCACATGGAGTTTTGGGGGGTGATCGACCTGAATGCCCGCTTCGAAAGTTACCCTAAAAAAACAGGTTAAATCGATTATGAGCCAAACGTTATCACAGCGGGTTACTGCTCTGCCTGAAGTTTATCAGGCTATCTATCGCCACCCGGAATGGGATCGGCAGGCCGCGCGCGATTGCCAGCCGCGGCTGGAGGTAATTAGCGACGTCTGTCAGCGGCTGTCCGCCGAGCTGAAACGCCCACTGCGCATACTCGACCTCGGCTGCGCGCAAGGCTTTTTTAGCCTGAGCCTGGCCAGCCAGGGGGCGACAGTGACCGGTATCGATTTCCAGGCGGAAAACATCGCGCTCTGCCGCGCGCTGGCGCAAGAAAACCCGGAGCTGTCGGTCACCTTTATTCAGGGACGAATTGAAGAAATGATCGCGGAGCCGCCGCCCGGCCAGTATGACCTGGTGCTGGGGTTAAGCGTGTTTCACCATATTGTCCATCTGCATGGTTGGCCGCAGGTGCAGCAATGGCTCGCCCGGTTAATGGACGCGGTACAGGTGGCGATTTTCGAACTGGCGCAGCAGCAGGAACCGCTCTATTGGGGGCCTTCACAGCCGGACGATCCGCGCAGCCTGATCGAACACTGCGCCTTTTATCATCAAATTGCAGCGTTCGATACCCATCTGTCGCCGGTTCACCGTCCGATGTTCGTCGCCAGCAACTACTGGCTGCTGCTGGGCGATATCTGCTGGCGTTTCGATGAATGGCGAAATTATCCGTATCGTGGCGTGTATCGGGAAATGCACTATGGCAGCCGCCGTTACTATTTCAGTGACCGGTTCGTCGGCAAACTCATTGATTTCACTTCGCCGGACAACCGCATACCAGCAGAAATCCTCGATCGCAATAAGGCTGAGCTCTGTCAAGAGGTGAACATACTACAGCATCCGCCAGCGGGCCTTTACGTACCACAGCTGTTCGCCCACGGCAAAGACCAGCATCAGGGCTGGCTGCTTATGTCACGTCTGGAAGGGGAACTGTTGTCCGAACTGCAAATGACGCACACGGAGTTTAGCGTCGATAAAGTGCTGGCAGATATATTACAGCAGACGGCGGCGCTGGAGCACGCCGGCTTGTACCACGACGATATTCGCGTCTGGAACGTGATGTACAACAACCAGCAGCAGAATTTCATGCTGATTGACTATGGTTCCATCAGCGAAGTGCCGCAAGATTGCGTCTGGCCGCACAATATTTTTCAGGCTTTTTTTATCTTTGTGAACGAATTGTTGATCCCCGGCCTGGTCCATCCCGGTGCGGCGCGGCCAGTGTTGCTGAGTCCGTTCCATCTGTCGCCCCCCTATGCCAGCTGGTTATATGCCTTCTGGCAAACGCCGGTAGCCGGATGGAGCTTCAGATTGCTGGCTGACCTGTTCGCCTGCCGCGCATCCCTGCCGGCTCCCGACGTCAGCCAGAATGGCCTCGAGGCCTGGCTGAAAGCACAGGAGTTACATCTGCTGCAGCAGGCGCAGCAGAATACCGATCAGAGCCGGCAGCTGGCGGCGCTGGTGCAGCAGGAACAACCGACGGACGCAGATCGTCTGGCTCTTCTTGAGCAGCAATGTCGGCAACTGGAAAATGGTTACCAGCGCTACGAGCAAACATTACAGGATTTGTCGGTACACCTGGCCGTGGTGGGAAAAGAGGATCTGCCAACAAGGGAAGGTGGTAAATATTATTATCTCTATCTACAAAAGAAAAAAGAGTTAAACGAATTTAAAAGAAAGTTTAGACAACAGCACTCACAGGAAATAAAACTCCTGCAAACCATAGAAGAGATGGAACATGATGCCTGGCTGGCAAGACATGAAGTAGCGTTAATATACCAGAGTCAATTCTGGAAAATAACATCTCCGCTGAGATTTACGTTTAGATACACCAAAAAATTTTATCTTTTCTGCAAACACTTCGACAGAGAAAAATCACCAAAAATATTATTTATCTTTATCCTCAATAAATTAGACAAGACCCCTGATTTAAAGCACAGATTAAAATCCATTGCAAAGAAAATTGGGCTTGGCAATACCATACGCAACATTATCTATAAAAACACCGACCCCAAAAACAATATAGTACCGAACAACATTTCGGAATCTGCAAGAATGATTTATAGCAGAATAAAAATATATAAGTTTAATGAAGACAAGGATTAATAATGCGTATAGTAATTGACATGCAAGGATGGCAGGGATCCAGCCAAAAAAGGGGCATAGGACGCTATACAATCTCATTAATTAAAGAATTCGTACAAATTAATAAAGCAGATGAAATAATACTCAGTTTTAATGGCGCATTCAAAGAATCAATTAAATATTTTCGCCAGATAGTAAAAAATGGTAATTTCAAAATTACAACATGGTTCCCTGTTGCACCTGATTCATGCTCCTTTGAATCAAACAAATGGAACCACGAGGTCTCTGAGGAAATATATAAAAACTTTCATAACTCACTGGCACCAGATTTTTTACTTATCACCAGCATGTTTGAAGGGCTGGGTGACAATTGCATTATTGACATTTCTGAAAAGAGAAATTACCTGACTGGCGTAATACTTTATGATTTAATTCCGTTTATACACCCGGATATTTATCTGGATAATGATGTTCTGCGAAACTGGTATGATACGCAATGCAACCATCTGAAAAAAAGTGATTTTTTATTAAGCATATCAGCTTCGGCACGCAACGAGGCGACAAAACATCTCAACTGGGATGAAACAAAGGTCATCAACATATCTGCCGCGGCAGATGATATATTCCGCCCAATTATTGTAAGCGATAGAGAAAAAAAAGAAATAGAGAACCGCTTATCTATCAGAGACAACTTTCTCATGTTTACCGGCGGCGAAGACCCCCGAAAAAACATGGAAAAACTGATTGAAAGCTATAGCCTGTTACCCGCTAACATCAGAGAAAAACATCAGTTAGTGATTGTTTGCTCGATAACTGACGGAGCCCGGAGCAGGCTATATTCCCTGGGCAAGTCGCTTAACCTTCAGGAGGGGCAACTGGTGATTACGGGTTATGTTAGCAATAATGACTTAGTCACCTTATATAATTTATGTCATGCATTTATTTTCCCTTCGTGGCACGAAGGATTTGGTCTTCCGGTGCTTGAAGCCATGCTTTGTGAAAAGCCTGTTATTACCAGTAATGTTTCAAGCCTGCCTGAAGTTATTAATTACAAAGATGCGCTATTCGATCCCACAAACCAAAAAGATATCGCCGATAAAATGCATATGGTTTTAACGAATGATAACTTCAGAGAACAATTCCTTCGCCATAGCAAAGAACAAGTCAAAGTATTTAGCTGGAATATCTCCGCGCAAAAGCTAGCCAACGCCATAAATCAGTTTATTAGTAGCAATCAAAAACCCACACTTAACATTAAGCACAACGACGCCGGCGGGAAGATAAAAAAACGACTTGCTTTATTTTCGCCAATGCCTCCCGAACAAAGCGGCATTAGCCATTACTGTGTTGAATTACTCCCCAGCCTTGCCAGATTTTATGATATTTCAATCGTTCATGACAATGCAGAGGTTATACAATACTGTAAAAAAAATGGTCTTAAAACCGTTACGACTAACGATTTTAAAACCAATGCATCATTATATGACAGAGTTGTGTACCAGTTTGGCAACTCATATTTTCATCAACATATGACAGAGTTATTACAAGCCTACCCTGGCGTGGTAATTTTGCATGATTTTTTCCTTTCCGGCTTGTATAACCACGCGGTGAGCCTTCCCAATTCTTACAGAACATTCAATGATATACTGTATGAATCTCATGGTTATAATGCTGTGATATGCAATAACGAGCATGTAAATAATGAACCGGCAATCGTCAAATACCCCTGCAATAAACTTGTATTTGAAGCAGCAAAATCAATTATCTTTCATTCAACGTCAGCAATAAACCTCACAAAGAAGTGGTATGCACACCGATATCTCAGCAAATTAAATTCGGTACCACTCTTGCGAAAAAACGCGAGGTTTCTGCAAAAATCCGAAGCCAGAAAAAAACTCAACATTGATACTGAAGAGATAGTTATCATTTCACTTGGCTTCCCGGCGCCAACCAAATTAAACCATTTAATTATAGAATCCTTTGATATGGCGAATATTTCCCATAAAAAGACCAGGCTGGTATTTGTCGGACAAAAATCTGAAAGTGAGTATGCAAATAAACTTAATCAGCTTATTGCCGATAGTCGTGGTAAAAATAGCATTTTCATAACTGGCTGGGTGAGTGAAGACCAATATAAACTTTGGCTGAATGCGGCAGATATAGGCATTCAGTTAAGAACCATGTCACGTGGTGAGACCTCAGCCACCGTACTTGATTGTATGAACTATGGACTGGCAACTATTGCCAATGCCCATGGCAGCATGAGTGAGCTGGACCCTTCTGCGGTGGTTCTACTTAAAGATCAGTTTACGGTTGCTGATCTTAAAATTGCCATTGAAAAACTTGTGGCAGATGAGGTATTAAGAAACAATCTTGGCGAGCAGGCAAAAAAGGTTATTGAAAACTATCATGCACCTGATTTTTGCGCCAAAAAATATCATGAAATAATAGAAAAAACCTATCTCAATGATGAAGAAAAGATTAATTATAATCAATACAAGAGCAGTATTTTAGTGGCAAATGATTCACAGATGCAGCACCTCGCCCAATCATTAGCCAATACATTTCCGGCTAATAGAGACGACAATATATATATCGACATAACATTATCACAACAGTTCGGTATTTCTAATGAATTACAAGACTTTCTTTTCACTTTATCTGAAAACATACCAGAAAGTATGAGAATAGAACCTGTTCGCTTTAGCAAATCCGAATTCATTAAGGCCATGAGTTTCTCATCAAAAGTATTTGATATCAGTAGATTAACTATAATTGAAAATCCAACCGGTGTGGTGAGCGGTGCTCATTTTATTATTTACAATCCAACCGCTGAACACTTACTCAATATTGCTGACTATTGTTATATGTTATCAACCGCTAACCGCATTACCTTCCTGTTTTGGGAGGAGGATATAGTTTTTACTGAACAATGGTTAGCCAAATTAGCCAAAAAAGATCATGAAATCATTATTGATTTATTGAGTATTGGTGACGTTTGTTTTCCCGATAATATCATTGAGACATCACCAGCCACTATAAATAACCACGCCCCTCTGACCAGAAAATGGCAGATAAAACATCTTTCAGCAGAAACATATCCCCGACAACTCATTGGGTAAAATTAAACTGCATAAACATAAAGTTGCAATCAGAGAGGGTCATCTATGTCGCGGAAAATCGCTATCATCACCGGAATCACTGGCCAGGACGGCGCCTATCTCGCGGAATTATTGCTGAGTAAGGGTTATCAGGTCTGCGGCACCTACCGCCGCACCAGTTCAGTTAATTTCTGGCGTATAGAAGAGTTAGGGATTGAAAAAAATCCCAACCTGCAACTGGTTGAATATGATTTAACCGATCTGTCGGCCACCCTTCGCCTGTTACAAGACAGCGGCGCCACAGAGATTTACAACCTGGCCGCCCAGAGTTTTGTTGGCGTCTCCTTCGCACAGCCGATCACCACCGCCGAGATAACCGCGCTGGGTACCCTGAACCTGCTGGAGGCGATTCGCATTGTTAATCCGCGCATCCGTTTTTATCAGGCTTCAACTTCAGAAATGTTTGGTATGGTCCAGGCCGTGCCACAGCAGGAAGATACCCCCTTTTATCCGCGCAGCCCGTACGCCATCGCAAAGTTATACGCACACTGGATGACCATTAACTATCGCGAAAGTTACGGTATTTTTGCTGCCAGCGGCATCCTGTTTAATCACGAGTCGCCACTACGCGGCCGTGAGTTTGTCACGCGCAAAATCACCGACGCCGTAGCCAAAATAAAACTGGGAAAACTGGATGTGTTAGAGCTGGGTAATCTGGACGCCAAACGTGACTGGGGCTTTGCCAAAGAATATGTGGAAGGTATGTGGCTGATGTTGCAGGCAAAAACTGCAGACACCTTTGTTCTGGCCACCAACCGCAGCGAAAGCGTGCGCGATTTCGTGACCATGGCCTTCCGGGCGGCAGGCTATACCCTGCAGTTTAGCGGCAAACAACAGCAGGAAGTCGGCATTGATATTGCCAGCGGAAGAATCCTCGTACGCGTCAATGCGAAATACTTCCGCCCCGCAGAAGTGAATCAGCTGCTCGGCAACCCGGCGTACGCCAGAGACATTCTGGGCTGGCAGCCGAAAACCACGCTGGAAGAGTTGTGCCAGATGATGGTGGACCAGGATCTGCGCCGTAACCAGCATGGGTGCTCTTTCTGATGTCTGGTATCGGCAAACGTGCCCTGATAACCGGCATCCACGGCTTTACTGGCCGCTATATGGCCAGGGAACTGGCTGCCGACGGATACCAGGTTTTCGGACTGGGGCGACAACCGGCAAGCCAGCCAGATTATTTCCAGCTGGACTTGCGCAATGCTGACCGCCTGACTGAGGTGCTGAAGCAGGTCAGACCGCATGTGGTGATTCATCTGGCGGCTATCGCCTTTGTCGGTTATGGCAACGCCAATGCATTTTATCAGGTCAACGCAGTTGGCACGCGCAATCTGCTCCAGGCGCTCTGCCGTTGCGCTTCTTCGCTGGATGCCGTGCTGATTGCCAGTAGCGCCAATGTTTATGGCAATAATCAGGCAGGTAAACTGAAGGAAAATACCCCGCCGAACCCGGAAAACGATTATGCCGTCAGCAAGCTGATGATGGAGTATATTGCTAAATTATGGATGGATAAATTGCCGCTATTTATTACCCGGCCATTTAACTATACCGGCGTCGGTCAGGATAATAATTTTTTACTGCCGAAAATCGTCAGCCATTACCGCAATAAATCGCTGACCATTGAGTTGGGGAATATCGATGTCTGGCGCGACTTCACAGACGTGCGCGCGTTGGTCAGGGCTTACCGGCACTTATTGCAGGTAAAACCACTGGGCGAAATAATCAATATTTGTTCCGGCAGCATGTATTCACTATCTGAGATAGTCGCACTGTGTGAAAAAATTACCGCTCATCATTTACAGATTAAAATTAATCCCGCACTGGTTCGGCAAAATGAAGTGAAAACTTTATGTGGCGATGCGACGAAATTACAGGCCCTGCTTAACGACTGGAAGACACCGCCGCTGGAGACGACATTGCGCTGGATGCTGGAAAGCGAATAATGAAAGTTATCTTAGGCACCGACCCGATTAAATTTCCGTTAACCGGAATTGGTCGTTATACCTGTGAACTGGCACATGGTTTAATGCAGCAGGCTGAGATAGAAGAGTTGTGGTTTCTTCATGGCCGCACTCTGCAACATCAGCTTCCCCGGCAGCAGGAAAGCCACCCTTTTCCCCGTGGCATGGCCATGACGCAACGGCTGCAAAAGAATCGGCTCGCAGCTGAACTTTATCGTCTCACCGCGCCATGGCTGAAAACGCAGGTTTTGCGTAAACACCCTGATGCGATTTATCACGGGCCAAATTTTTATCTGCCCCCCGGAGTGGACCATTGCGTCGCGACATTTCACGATCTCTCGGTATTTACCTGGCCGCAATGCCATCCGCCAGAGCGGGTGCGATTTATGCAAAAAGAGTTACTGCAGACCATCAAACGTGCGGCCGTCCTGATTACTGACTCTGAGTTTACGCGCCGGGAAGTGGCGCAATATTTTAATCTGCCGCTGACGAAAGTATTTTGCGCCAGCTTAGCCAGTAGTGAGGAATTTTACCCGCGTCAGGCCGCCGGCGTGAGTCAGGTTATCGCCGGTTATGGCTTAACTTTCAACCAGTACTGTTTATTCACCGGTTCAGTAGAACCGCGTAAGAATATTGAGACACTATTAAATGCTTACGAAAAGCTGCCGCCTGCGCTACGTCTGACGGTTCCGCTGGTGATTATTGGTTTTAGCGGCTGGGGGAGTGAGGCGTTGCATTATCGTTTTCAGCACGCACAGGCGGCAGGCTGGCTGCACTATGCCGGCTATGTTAACGCTGCCGACTTGCCTTGTTTATTCGCCGGCGCCAGAAGTTTTCTTTTCCCCTCATTGTATGAAGGCTTTGGTTTACCGGTTCTCGAAGCCATGGCCTCCGGCGTACCGGTGGTCTGTTCTGACAGTGCTTCTCTGCCTGAGATAGTCGGCGACTGCGCATTGATGTGTGCGGCAAAAGATGTTGAACAACTCTCGCAGCTGATTCAGCGAAGTATTGAAGATGAAGCCTGGAGAGAACACGCCAGCGCCAGCGGTCTGGCGCGTTCCCGGCTATTCTCCTGGCAACGTTGCGCGCAACAAACCCTCCACGCCTACCGGCAAGCCTGAGATTATTATGTTGAAAATCCTGCACTTCTATAAATCATATTATCCGGATTCTTTTGGTGGCATTGAACAGTTTATTTTTCAACTCAGTGAGGCCGGCATCAGCCGCGGTATCGTTTCAACCATCTTATCGTTAAGCAGTCGCACTGATATTGATCAGCGGCTGATTGGCTCTAATAACGTGCATTACGCCACAACCAATTTTGAGATTGCCTCGACGCCATTTTCGTTCGCGGCAATTGCCCAATTTAAACAGTTAGCCGCCGAGGCGGATATTATTCATTATCACTTCCCCTATCCTTTTATGGATATGGTGCATTTCATTACCCATGTTAACAAAACCTGCGTGGTAAGTTACCACTCGGATATTGTCAAACAGAAATTAGCGCTGAAAATATACACCCCATTGATGAACCGCTTTTTGCGTTCGGTAGATTGTATTGTGGCCGCTTCACCAAACTACGTCACCACCAGCCCTACCCTGCAAAAATTCCTGCCAAAGGTAATGGTTATTCCTTACGGTCTGAATAAAAATTTATATCCGGAAGCGGATGAAAAACATCTTCACCGATGGCGCCAGCGGCTGGGCGAGCGCTTTTTCCTGTTTATTGGCACCTTTCGTTACTATAAGGGGCTGCATATTCTGCTTGATGCCCTTAAAGAGACAGGTTTCCCGATGGTTATCGTTGGCGCCGGCCCCATTGAAGCGAAACTGAAAAAACAAGCCCGTAGACTGGGGCTGGAGAATATCTATTTTCTCGGCGCACTGCCCGACGAAGATAAAGTGGCGCTGCTGCGGCTGTGTTATAGCGTGGTATTTCCTTCACATCTGCGTTCTGAAGCCTTTGGTATAACCCTGCTGGAAGGCGCGATGTTTGGCAAACCGATGATATCCAGTGAAATAGGCACCGGGACCACCTATATCAATATTGATAAACAAACCGGGCTGGTGGTACCGCCTTCTGATGCGGCAGCATTACGCGCCGCGATGGTCGCCCTGTGGAACAATCCGCTGCTCGCCGGTTATTACGGTGAGAATGCAGCAAAACGTTTCCAGGCGCTGTTCACCTCAGAGCGCATGGCAGAGAGCTATATTGCCCTTTATCAGCATTTGATGAAACGTCATACCTGACCGTCAGGCAGGCCACCATTTTTGCAACAGGTGTAACAAAATGAACCGTCGTGAATTTATTTTACTCACCTCCGGCATCCTGTTGACGGGATGCGATGACGCCGGCCCTTTTTCCTCTCCCCCAATCCTGCGCTTTGCTGTCGCCTCAGATGGTCACTACGGTGAACCCAACACCCCTTCCGGACACAATTACGCCACGCTGGTCTCGGCAATCAATGATTTTCACCGTAAAAATCATCTTGATTTCTGCCTGATCAACGGCGATATCGTTCATGACAATCAGGCATTTTTTATCCCGGCCAGGGCTTATCTTGAGCGTTTGCAAATGCGCTATCTGGTCAGTAAGGGCAATCATGACAAAGTGACTGAAGATGAGTGGCGATCCATTTGGGGTTTACCGGCAAATTTCGCGTTCACCCTCGACCAGCACGCTTTTCTGATTCTGACGACATCCAATGAGCAGGGTGCGTGGTTATGTCCGGATCTGGGCTGGCTGCAACAGACGCTTTATACGCACAGAAATAAAAAGAATATTTTTATCTTTATGCATATTAATCCGGCGGCGCAAGCCAAATTTGCCGTCGATTGCCAGCAAATCATGGCGGTGTTAGCTGAATACCCCAGGATACGCGCGGTATTTAATGGCCACGATCACGATCAGGACAACGTACTGGTTAAAAATAATATTCCATTTATCTTTGACGGCCACTTTGGCGGTTCCTGGGGCACTCAATACCACGGTTTTCGTATTGTTGAGATCAGGGCAGATAATACGTTACTCAGCTATATGATGAACCCGCAGATGAAAATCAATCAATTCCAGTTATAAAGGTCTGTTCGCCGCCGGGCACCAAAACCACTACATATTCGCTATAAGCCATGCACAGAAAGAGTAGCGAAATTGTTTGTTATGCAATATTGATTGCAACCTGAACGCCGGTTTGCCGTTGTTCACCCAGTCGATAAGCGATAGCCGCCGATAGCGACTGCCCGGTCGAGGCGCAGTGACGAAACAAGATCCGCGCATACGACTGGGCAATCACGGCTTTTACGCCAGAGGCCTGTAGATTACAGAACTCAGTTCTCGTTAACGGTGTGAATGGTGTCCAACTTTTGGGGTGCAGACCATTTCCGCTCCCCCACACCGGCGGAGTCACTCATTACTGCACCTGCTGCTTCACCATATCAACATAGATTTCACGCAGACGACGGGTGATGATGCCTGGTTTTCCATCGCCAATGGCAACGCCATCCAGCGCAACCACCGGTAACACAAAGGTGGTCGCGGAACTGATAAAGATTTCTCTGGCGTGGAGGGCTTCTTCCGGCGTGAACAGGCGCTCTTCCAGTTTAATATCGTTACTGGCGGCAAGTTTCAGCAGCGAATGGCGGGTAATACCATGCAGAATATCGTTACTCAAAGGACGCGTTACGACGGTGTTGTCATGCAGTACGATATAGCAATTGCAGGAGCTGCCTTCGGTGATAAAGCCGTTTTCCACCATAAAGGCATCATCTGCATGCTGATGGTGCGCATACTCTTTCGCCATACATGCCGCAAGCAGACCAACGGTTTTAATATCCCGCCGATGCCAGCGGATATCCGGGCAGGTGACCACCCGCAGTCCGGTTTCTGCTTTGGGATTATCAATAACCGCACGCGCCTGAGTAAACAATACCAGCGTCGGTTTTACCTCTGCTGAAGGAAAATGAAAATCACGATCGCCGGCATTACCGCGACTTAGCTGTAAGTAAATTGCCCCTTCCGCCAGGTTATTCTTCGCGATAAGCGCATAATGAATATCCTTCAGTTCAGCGGGCGTCACCGGCAGCGTAAGGGCAAGTTCGCGACAGGAACGTTGCAGGCGCTCAATATGCCCCTCAAATTCCGCCAGTTTGCCATTAACCACCGCAGTCACTTCATAGACCGCATCAGCAAACAGAAAGCCACGGTCAAAAACAGACACTTTCGCTTCCTGTTCCGCAATATACTGACCATCAATATAAACAAGACGTTGCATTAAAATACTCCTTCTAACCGTTCAGTGTCGACTGGCGCATTTAGCCCCACAGTGCCGCGTCTGGCGCCGCAATTTCACTGCCGTTATAACGCAGCCCGCCAGAACGATCGTGTTGTAATAACAACGGACCGTCGAGATCGACCACATTCGCCCCCTGAGCCACGATAAAAGCCGGCGCCATCGACAGTGAGGTACTCACCATACAGCCGACCATTATCTGCATACCGGCCGCCACTGCGCTGGCACGCAACCGTAAAGCCTCCGTCAGCCCGCCGGTTTTATCCAGCTTGATGTTTATCATGTCATAGCAACCCGCGATGGCTGCCAGCGAATGACTATCGTGACAGGACTCATCGGCACAGATCGGAATCGGGTGCGGCAATTCAGCGAGGATCCGCTCCTGACCCGCCGGCAATGGCTGCTCGATCATCACCACGCCCAATGCCGCCAACTCTGGCACCAGACGCAAATAGAGGCTGGCATCCCAACCTTCATTCGCATCAACAATAAGACGGGCAGCCGGAGCGCCTTTGCGTACCGCTGCGACTCTGGCTAAATCATCTTTATCTGCCAGTTTCAGCTTAAGCAGCGGGCGATCGGCGTTGTTTTGCGCCGCTCTGAACATCGATTCCGGGCTATCCAGCGAAAGCGTATAAGCGCTTTCCAGCCGCTGGGGCGCCGGCAGATTCAGACGCTGCCAGATACGCTGGCGCGACTGCTTGCACTCCAGATCCCAGAATGCACAGTCAACCGCGTTGCGCGCGGCGCCTGCGGGTAAACATTCCTGCAGCGTTGCCCGATCGAGTCCATTACGAATATCGCTGCTGAGCGCAGAGATTTGTTCCATCACGCTTTCGATGGACTCTCCGTAACGCGCATAGGGCACGCATTCGCCATAACCGCTGGTTTCACCGGCTTTCAGCGTAACAACCACCACATCAGCCTGAGTTTTGCTGCCGCGCGCGATGGTGAATACTCCCTGCAACGGCCAGCTTTCATGGGATATTTGAATATCGGTCATAGGTCGGCCAGTTGATCGACAATACGCCCCACGCCCTGCCGGAATGGATCCACCACCGGCAGAGCAAATTTCTGCTCCAGATCGGCCATTAATTGCAATGCCTCGTCTTCCTGCAGCGCAGCACTATTAAGTGAAATCCCGACAAAGCGCGCATTCGGGTTGGTGAGCCTGGCCATTGTCAGATTCAGCGCCATACAGGCGGCCAAATCCGGAATTGGGTAGTCCACGCCACGCATGGTTTTACGTGTCGGTTCATGACACAGCACCAGGGCGTCCGGTTGCGCGCCGTGGATAATCCCGGCGGTGACGCCAGCAAAGGAGGGATGGAACATGGAGCCCTGACCTTCAATAACATCCCAGTGATGTTGATCATTAGCGGGTGCGAGCGTTTCCACGGCACCGGCAATAAAATCGGACACCACGGCATCAATGCTTACCCCGGCACCGCTGATCAGAATCCCGGTTTGTCCCGTCGCGCGGAAGGTTGCATTACCGCCGCGGGCCAGGATCTCTTTTTCGATGGCCAGCGCGGTATACATCTTGCCGCACGAGCAATCCGTACCGACCGGCAGTAACCGTTTCCCGCTACGTTTGCGCCCGTTAGCAACCGGGTAAGTTTGCGACGGATGACGCACGTCGAACAGCGAGCGTCCCAGTTTGGCCGCTAATTCCCGCAGTTCAGGGACATCTGATAGGCGGTTGTGCAGCCCGGCGGCGAGGTCCATACCACTTTCCAGCGCCTGGCGTAGTACGCTAATCCACTGTTCTGAAATAATGCCGCCGCGGTTGGCAACGCCAATCACCAGAGTTTGCGCGCCTGCGGCACGAGCGGCGCTAATATCCATATCCGGCAGTTCACAGTCAGCATGGCAGCCTTCCATTCTGTATTGGCCAATGCAATATTCCGGGTGCCATTGCTTAATGCCGATCGCCACTTTAGCCGCTAACTGATCGTGTGCATCCCCCAGAAATAACAAATAAGGTTTTTTGATATTCATTATTTACCCTCATAAATACAGAGAAAGGTTGATTAAAAGGTGTTTGGTATAAAAATTAACTTGATAAATAACTTTCGCTTTAAATCGATAATAAAGATTAATAGATTGTTGTCAATATGGACAATAAGTTAGCTATAGAAACTGCCATTTAGCCTTTTTATTAAAATAAAAAGCCTTAAATATATTAAATTACGATATTAAATATCGAGATCAATGTCTATTTTCAAATGCGACGGATTTTTATAAAAACCATAAATTAATTTTTATAAAAAATAATTTAACATGTTGATTTTAATTGTCTTTTTATCAAAAACACAAAAACAACCCTGTTCCGGGATGGTGAAATGACTTATTATGGGGCCCCAAAATAAAGCAATGTTGCTTGTTGTTTTCAAATTGTTAAGCAGAAATGGTTTTTATGTCACCAGTTTTTTTGGCTTTAATGCTTTGGCAGCTAATCAGAAAAATTAACAAATAAAGATAAACAGGCCACCAGAATAAATACCGGCAATGCGCCAGATGAAAAAGGAATGTGCATCAGGTGATATAAGCAATACCATTACCCTCTTCCCGCCGGGTAAATAAACCTTAGCGCTGAACATTACGCGGTATCAACAGGATCGCGCCCTGCTATGGTTGCCGCAAACCGGCAATCAGTTTCAGCGGCGTGCTGTTGTCACCACCGACAGGGCGACGATAGCGCCAGCTGCAATATTGCGGCTGAGAGGGTTCAGGATCATCTGCCAGCCAAAGGCGTAGCAGATATCCTGAATGTGAATATAGAGGTGGGCGCACGCATTACCTCCCTCCTTTCACCAACAAAGGAGCAGGCGACAACACACCCGGAGCCGACATCCGACCGGCGGCACTCCCCTGGGGGAACCCCAGGGGAGCCATCATTTTGTTATCCTGCTGGGGATCTGATGGCCCGACCGTATCGCGACTTTATGCCAGTGATATGAAGCGATTTCTTCTTCACTGCCCTCACCTGTTGCACCTTAATAAGGCAATACAGCCTCAGTTGTTGCTGTTTAACATACTGTTTTAATGTAAAACAATACGGATATTTATTTATAAAAAAAACAGCTGCACTATATTTGTGAAAAAAAACAAATTAATTAATCATGGCGCACCACTTTCGTGCATTGCAGTTTTTTCGTTAGATAGGAAAATCATATACCTGAATAAATCAGATTTATTTCAATAAAAAACTCATCATAAAAAATCACAATTTAATCTTTTAACCATATGATAAATAACAGTTTATTTTAAAAATAAAAAATAGCAATTCCCTTGACAGACAATGAATAAAAATATCATCCAGCCAATATCCCGGTAAAAAATCCATTTCCACAACCCCAACTAAAATGATAATAATTTCTCACTTGATAACAAATTATCACTTAAAAGGTAATTAACATGTCTCTTGAAAATGCTGAGGTACGCATTGCTCCACGCTGGCAACGACCATCCATGGAGTGGCTGGATGCTTTCGCGCCTTTTCCGGTCGCCAATATTGGCGATGCCATGGAGCGACTGAATATGTGCGATGGCGGTATTTCGCCGCTGACGACTAACAGCAGCTTTACCGGCTTTGCTCTGCCGGTGCAGGTCACTGCCGGTGATAACGCTGCGGTGATCCTGGCTCTCGACCACGTTCAGCCGGGCGATGTGGTGATGATTAACGGGCTTGGCCATCTTGATCGCGCCCTGGTTGGTGAACAGCTGACACAGCGGTTTCAGCATGCCGGCGCCCATGCCCAGGTGATTGATGGCGCAGTACGTGATCAGAAAATTATTGCGTCTACCGGTCTGCCCACCTTCTGTCGTGGCACAACTCCTGCAGGTCCCTACAAGAACGGGCCCGGTGTGATTGGTGAACCGGTCGCCATTGGCGGTGTGGTGTGTTGCGCCGGGGACATTGTGGTTGGCGATGACGACGGCCTCATCATTATTCCTTTCTGGCGTGCTGAAGAGGTACTACAGAAAGTTAAAGAAGTCGCCAGACGCGAAGCTGAAATGACCGCAGAAGTCACGCAAAAATATCGCTAACTGGCAGGTAAAGACAATCGGCGCCTTAGCGGGCATCCGGGAAACTTCACACGATTGCAGGGCATGACAATGACGAAATCACAGACGGTATCGATGGATTACGCTTTGCCGAGGGATGGGGTAACAAAAAACAACGTGGTCAGGCGTGCATCGCTGGCGGGCGGAGTAGGTTCCTTTGTTGAATGGTACGACTACGGGATTTACGGGCTGTTGGTCAGTACCCTGGTATTGGTTTTTTCCGCCAGCGAGATGAGTCTGACCGATGCCGGACTGATGCTGACCTATGTGGGATTTACCGTCAGCTTTGTGGTTCGTCCTTTCGGTGGTCTGATTTGTGGTTACCTCGGTGATAAAATTGGCCGCCAGAAATTGCTGGCCATTCTGCTGCTGATGATCTCCCTGGCAACCGCCGCTATTGGCCTGTTGCCAGGTTATCAATCAATCGGCTGGGCGGCTCCCGCACTATTAATCTTCCTGCGAATGATTCAGGGCTTTTCCGCCGGCGGAGAAGTGTCTGGTGCCGGTTCATTTGTTGCTGAATACGCTGAAGATAACCGCCGTGCGGTAGTAATGGCGCCGCTGGTGATGGGATCATTTATTGCCCTGCTTTTTGGCAGCCTGTTAATCACCGGATTACTTAACGTTTACGGCAGTGAAGCGATGAGAGAATGGGTTTGGCGTGTCCCGTTCTTACTGGCGATTCCGATGGCGCTGATCGGCGTGTATATCCGCACCCGTATTCAGGACACGCCACATTTTCAGCTGGTGAAGCAGAACAAGCGGGTGGTAAAAAACCCCATCCGCACAGTGCTCAGCTCGCGTAAACATCTGAAAGCCATCGGACTGGCGATAACCCTGCCAGCCGTTAACGGCCCCGGCTATTATATCCTGTTTGTTTATATGCCAACCTATCTGAATAAGGTGATGCACTTCACCCAAATCCAGAGCCTGATGGTTACCGCTTGTGGTCTGCTGACCATTATCGCCACCATCCCGATGATGGCATGGCTTTCCGATCGCCTTGGTCGTCGACCACTGCTGATTGCCTCCGCCATCGGTATGGCCGTGCTGGCCTGGCCATGCTTCTGGTTACTGACGCTGGGGATGATGCCGCTCGCCTGTATGGCCGCCATTCTTCTGGCCTTTGCGTTTGCCGGCCATGCCGGGGTAATCCAGGCGACGCTGGCCGAAATGTTCCCTACCAACGTGCGTTACAGCGCCTATAGCATCGGCTTCAACCTTTCTACCGTCATCTTTGGTGGCTCGGCGCCGCTGCTGATGACCTGGCTTATCGGACTCACCGGTATCGCCAGCATCCCAAGCTATATGGTGATGCTGACGGCAGCACTCACCCTGATCAGTACCTTTTACCTGAAAGAAACCGCGGGCAAGCCTCTGCGTGATGAATAACGGCGGCAACACACAGTTAACAGAACAAAACAGAACATCAGTCGAGGTAATTATGAAACATGCATCACCATGGCGCATGGGGTTTGATATTGGCGGCACCTTCACCGATCTGGTGCTGTTAAATGACGCCACAGGTCATGCCATCCGCCATAAAACACTGACTACGCCGGATGATCCGTCAGAAGGCGCCTATACCGGTCTGACACAACTGTTGGAAATGGCCGGATTAGCGGCCAATGAAGTGAATACCATCACCCATGGCACCACGCTGGCGATTAATGCCCTGCTTGAACGTCGCGGCGCCAAAACGGCCTTTGTGGTGACCCGTGGCTTCCGTGATGTACTGGTACTCGGGCGTGAATATCGTTACGACATCTATGATCTGAATGGCGCACCGGCGCAGCCACTGCTGCCCCGCTCACAGGCATATGAAATTACTGAGCGAATGACCAGCACAGGGGAAGTCTTGACGCCGCTGGATGAAAATGAAGTGGTGTCGCTGGCGGCAGAACTGAAAGATAAAGGTTACGAAGCCGTTGCGGTGCTGTGTATGCATGCCTATGCCTGGCCGGAGCACGAAAATCGTATTGAAGAGATTCTTTCACGCCTGCTGCCGGGCGTATCCATTTCCGTTTCACATAAAGTTTCCCGTGAAATTCGGGAATACGATCGCGGCGTACTGACGGCGATGAACGCATTTGTACAGCCCAAAGCGCGCCGTTATATGGCCCGCCTCGAGAAGAAGCTGCGTGACGGGGGATTCACCTGCGACTGGCTGGTAATGGGTTCCAACGGCGGATTGATGGCGCCACAGGTTGCTGCAGACTACCCAACACGCATTATTGAGTCCGGGCCAGCAGGAGGTATCGTCGCTACTGCCGCCTTTGCCCGCCGGAATGGCCATCAGCAAGTGCTGGCATTTGATATGGGCGGCACCACGGCGAAAGCCTGCGTGGTACGCAACGGCCAGCCGTCGATTACTACTGATTACGAAGTGGGTCGTGCCGACCGGCTGCTGAAAGGCAGCGGCTTACCGGTGAAGTTGCCGGTAGTCGATATGATTGAGATTGGTGCCGGTGGTGGCAGTATTGCCCGGGTGGATTCGCTGGGATTACTGGAAATCGGCCCGGAAAGCGCCAGTGCCTACCCAGGCCCTGCCTGCTATGGCCGCGGCGGCGAATTACCAACCGTAACCGATGCCAACCTGGTTCTTGGCCTGCTCGATCCGGAGGCTTTTCTCGGTGGGCGCATGACGCTGGAGACGGCAGCGGCACGTCGGGCGATCGCCCGCATTGCCGAACCACTGCATCTCAGCATTGAAGATGCCGCCTGGGGTATCCATCAGGTCGCCAACCATAAAATGGCTGAAGCACTGCGTACCCATGCGGTGGAAAAAAACGTCAGTCCTGCGCAAATGACGATGCTGGCTTTTGGCGGCGCAGGCCCAAGTCACGCCTGGTCGCTGGCCCGTCTGCTGGATGTTAAACGGGTTTATTTTCCCAATGGCGCTGGTGTCTATTCCGCCTTTGGGCTGCTTACGGCACCGCCGAGTGCCGATTTTGTGCGCAGCGATCGCTGCCGCCTGCTGCCAGGTATCGACTTCCACGCCATCGATGCGCTGTTTGCCGCCGGTTTTAATGAAGCCTTTACCACCCTGGCGGCGGCCAATGTCGATCCGGCCACCGCCCAGCTGCAGAAACTGGCGGATGTGCGCTATGTCGGTCAGGGTTCCGAGCTGACCGTGGCGCTGCCAGCCACCTTCAGTGAACAGGATGACGTACAGTCACTGGTTGATGCCTTTGAGGCCGCGCATCTGGCGCGTTTCGGCCGTACGCTGCCGGGACTGGAGGTGGAAGTGGTGAACTGGCGTGGACGAGTGCAGACCACACCGCCAACCCTGAATACCGCAGATAAACCCGACCTGGCAGAATCCGATGCCCGCGAAAAAACCCTTCCGGTATACCTCGGACGCGACACCGGCTTCGGCAATTGTCGCGTTATACCGCGTAGCTTACTGATCGTCGGTGAAGCGGTTTCCGGACCGGCATTGTTGCAGGAAAAAGAGTGCGCGATCTATGTCGGACCGGGTGCGTCCGCCACGCTTGATGAACAAGGCAATATCCTGATGGAGCTGAAATAATGACAACTTCAACCGCGGAAAACCTGCGCTTCCTTGACGATCCCATCAGCCTGCGAATTACCTGGGATCGGCTGGTCAGTATCTCCGAAGAGGCGGCCGCCACGTTGGTTAATATGGCGTTTTCCAGCATTATCCGTGAAGTCGGTGACTACTCCTGCCTGCTGATGGATGCAAAAGGAAACTCCCTGGCGCAACCGAAAACCAGCGTTCCGGTGTTTATCGGTACACTACCAGCCACGGTACGGCATCTGCTGGCCAAATATCCCGCTGACACCCTGAAACCAGGTGACAGCCTGATTACCAACGATCCCTGGCTGGGAACCGGACATCTTAACGATGTCACCATTGTCACGCCGGTATTTCGACACGGAAAACTGGTGGCTTTTACCGGTTCGGCGGCGCATATGTCCGATATTGGCGGCTCGCTAAATATGGGTTCTTCACGCGATATGTTTGAAGAGGGTTTTCTGATCCCCCCCAGCAAACTAATGATTGCCGGTGAGGTCAACCAGCAATTGCTGGATCTGCTGCTGGCCAACGTTCGCTCACCGGATCAGGTGGAAGGCGATTTACATGCCATGCTGGCTGCCAACCAGATTGGCGCTAATGGACTGCTGGGTCTGATGGATGATCTGCAGCTTGATTCCGTTGAACCGCTGGCGGAGAAAATCCACTCGCTGACGGAAAATGCGATGCGCAAAGCGATCGCGGCAGTCCCTGATGGTCGTTATGAAGCATCAGTGGATATCGGCGATTATGAAGGCGATATCCACCTCAATGTTGCGGTCATTGTCACCGGCAGCGAGATCGTAATTGACTATACCGGTTCGTCTGCTGAATCAATGTTTGGCAGTAACTGTCCGATGTCCTTCACCTATGCCTACAGTGTCTATCCGCTGAAATGCCTGCTGGAACCTTTTCTGCCAAATAACGAAGGGTGCTTTAAATCCATTCGCGTTACCGCACCTGAAGGCTCGATTGCCAACGCCCGTCCGCCGCGAGCAGTAGAGATGCGTAACCGTGTCGGCCATATGGCGCATGCTGCCATCTTTAGCGCGCTGGCGGAAATTATGCCAGAGCGAGTGATGGGGCATTCCGGTAGTGCGCCGGTAACCTGCGACGTCTTTGCCGGTCAGTTTAACAATGGCCAGCGCTTCGTCGAAAGCCTGTGCGTCAATGGCGGAACCGGTGCCCGTCCGGCGGCCGATGGCATCGTGACCGGTTTCCCTGGCAATATGTCCTCAACGCCGATTGAGCTTATCGAGTCTTCCACTCCACTGTTATTCAAAGAAAAAGCCATTGTTCCGGATTCCGGCGGCGCCGGACGTTACCGCGGTGGTGTGGCGCAACGAATGGTGATCCTCAATACCAGTAATTATCCGCTATCTCACAGTATGTTCTATTCACGCCAGAAACACCCGGCTCTGGGCGTGCTCGGCGCTGCTGCCGGTGCCGGAAACTTTATAGCCATCAACGGCAAAGCGCTGGAAAAACCGGTTGGCCGCCATGACGTCCTGCCCGGTGATGAAATTACCATTCAGATGCCCGGCGGCGGCGGCAAAATGCCGGTCGAACAGCGTGACCGAAACGCCATCCGGTTTGATTTGCAGGAAGGCTATATCACTAAAGAAGGTGCTTTACGCGATTACGGCATCTCAGCAGAAGAACTGGCAGGGAAATAACTATGGAATCGTTAAAGGGAAAAAACATCATTGTTACCGGTGCGGGTAGCGGTATTGGTCAATGCGCCGCGGAACTGCTGGCGGCCCAGGGGGGGCGGGTGGTGCTGGTCGGGCGCCGTCAGGAGGTGCTGGAGCGTGTAGCCAGTGGCATTCGTGAAAACGGCGGTGAGGCCTGGGTCTGTGCGACCCATATTGAAAATAAGCCAGAGGTTGAGTCGCTGATCGACTGGGTGCATCAGCAACTGGGCCCGGTCGATATTCTGGTGAATAACGCTGGCAGCGCCAGCAAAACGCTGAATGCGCGCTGGATTGCCGAAGAAGAGTGGGAACAGGTACAGAACGTTAATCTTAAGGCGGTATTTCTGCTAACGCAGGCGGTACTGCCGGACATGCTAGGCCGCGACGGCGGCACCATTATCACCGTTTCCTCACTGGCTGCCCTGCGTCCTAACCTGCTGGGAGGCGCGGCATATGGCGCGGCAAAAGCGGGAGTACGCAACTTTATGACCTATCTGCACAATACCTTCCGTAATCAGGGTATTCGCGCTACTTCGATCCTGCCGGGAGAGGTGAACACGCCGATTATGGATAATCGCGCCAACCCGCCGCTGGAAAGTATTCGCCAACAGATGGTGCAACCGCAAGACGTGGCAGAAGCCATTCTGCTGTGTGCCACTCTACCGCCACGCACGGTAGTTGAAGAACTGATTATCGCGCCGACCTGGTTACGCGATATCTCCGGCGATCTGGAAGTCAGCCGCTGGCAGGGCGCGCCGCCGGAATGCCGTGCTGAACGTGCAAAGTCGTTGTGAAATAACACTGATAATGATGAAAAAGGTGAACCATGTCTTCTGTTATTAAAGCGGGAGCCTTCAGGGCTTCCGAAGCGGTATTACGCGTCGAACGTACCTCGCTGCGCGTGCAGCAACCGGCATCAAGCAGCGATATGGTGTCGCTGGCAATGGGAGAGCCGGACTTTGCTACCCCACCGCGTATTGTTCAGGCAGCGGCTGATGCACTGATGAACGGCTTTACCCATTATGCTCCGCTGCTGGGTGACAAAGATCTGTGCCAGGCACTGGCGGCTGAAGTCTCCGCTCAGTCCGGAGTGCCAGTAAAACCGGGTGAAGTGCTGGTTACACATGGTGGTACCGCAGGCCTGGCGGCAGCGATACTGTCGATGGTGAATCCTGGCGATCGGGTGGTGATCCCGGATCCCACCTACTCCCTGTATGCCGATCTGGTTAATATGGCAGGTGGAACCTGTATCCCGATGCCATGTAAACAAGATCTGCACTGGGATCTGGATCTGCTGGATAAAAGCCTGGATGGGGCAAAGCTGTTCGTTTTCTGTAATCCCGGCAATCCAACCGGTATTGTGCACACCCGGGAAGAAATTGAAGCGCTGGGTCAACTGATCAACAGGCACAATACGCTGGTCATTGCTGACGAGGCCTACAGCGATCTGGTATTCAACGGTAAGCCCTTCACCTCGGTCTTGCAGGTTCCGGCGTTTAGCGGACGCACACTTTATTGCCAGACGTTTTCCAAAAGCTACGCCATGACCGGCTGGCGCGTAGGTTACCTGTCAGGCCCGGCGGAGATGATCGCTGCGGCAGCGCGGGTACATAATAGTGTTAACGGTTCGGTAAACACCGCCGTACAGCGGGCGGCAGTGGTGGCACTAAGAGAATGCAAAGACGATGTCAAACGTATGTATGATGTCTATCGCGAACGGCGAGTACTGATGATGGAAGGCCTGGCGGCAATACCTGAACTTCGGCTGAATGAACCGGAGGGCGCATTTTACTGCTTCCCGTCTTATTCCCTGGCCATTCCGGCGATTGATATGGTGGCCCTGCTGCGCGAGAAGGGTATTGCGGTGCGTCCGGGCAGTGAGTTCGGTGCCGCAGGTGAAGGGCATCTTCGCCTCTCTTATGCCGCAAGCAAAGAGGCGATTACCGAAGGTATTCACCGCTTGCGACGCGGACTGGCTTCGCTGAAATAAACTGAACAGGCTGAACGTGATGACAGGAAAAACGATGCGCAGTGACACTGAAAGAAACCGTAAAAATCTGATCCAGGCGGCAGCCAGGCTGTTTGAAATTTCAGAGACGCCGCTCAGTATGACGGATATCGCCACGGAAGCGGGCGTGTCAGTAGCCACAGCGTACCGTCAGTTCACTTCCGTAGAAGAGGTGCTGAACACCTACCGTCATGATGTTGGTCTGTTACTACTGGAGTACAGCCAGAAACAGACCGGCAGTGGCCTGCAACGTCTGGAAAAGATTAGCCGTTACTGGATAAAACTGGTGCGTGAGCGCGGCGCCGCTATGGTGCCGATGCGTAACCGCCGCGGCTATCTGGAGCGGTTATGGGAAGGCGCCGAGTACCTTCTGGTACAGGCAAACGCAGTAAGGCCCGCACTACGCGATGCGATGGACGAAATGGACCTGCCGGACATCGGCGATAAGGCGGTTTTTCTGTGGAATATTCTTTTCGATCCGCGCGAAATTTTCGACCTTATTGATACCGTTGGCCTGAGCGAAAAGCAGGTCGGCACCCAGCTAATGTCGGTACTGGCGGGTGGTCTGCGCGGCTTTGCCACGGCTAATGACTTTTCCAGCGAAACCCACAGAGTTAAATAATTTTCTGCCGCGCTAACGCGGCCTGGCGCTGGTTTTTAATATCACTTCGTGGTGAGGGCTTCGTGCGCCCTGAAAACGAGCCAGCCAGCAATTAAGGTGAAACAGATGAGCGCGCTTTCTTACGTATCACAAGATAAAGACTCAGCATGGGCAACCTGGTTGTCGCAAGTCGATCGTGTTGTTCCTTACCTCGGCGATCTGGCTCCCTGGGCTGACACCCTGCGCCATACCAAACGGGCACTGATCGTTGATATCCCGCTGGAGATGGATGACGGCACCATACGCCACTTTGAGGGCTATCGTGTGCAGCATAATTTGTCGCGCGGACCGGGAAAAGGCGGCGTGCGTTTTCACCCCGATGTGACGCTGGAAGAAGTGATGGCGCTCTCCGCATGGATGACGGTAAAAAGTGCGGTACTTAATCTGCCGTTTGGCGGGGCTAAGGGTGGCATACGCGTCAACCCGCGTGAACTTTCGGCCAAAGAGCTGGAGCGGCTTACCCGTCGTTACACCAGTGAAATCGGTAATATCATTGGCCCACAACAGGATATCCCGGCGCCAGATGTCGGTACCAATGCGCAGATAATGGCCTGGATGATGGATACTTATTCGATGAATGTCGGCGCCACGACCACCGGCGTAGTGACCGGAAAACCAATCCATCTGGGTGGCTCGCTGGGACGGGTAAAAGCCACCGGGCGTGGCGTCTATATTACCGGAATTGCCGCAGCGCAGCGTATCGGCCTTGAGATCCACGACTGCAGCGTTGCCGTTCAGGGATTCGGTAATGTCGGTAGCGTTTCTGCCGCCCTATTTTATGAAGCTGGCGCCCGTATCGTCGCCATTCAGGATCACAGCGCGACGCTGTGGTGCGAAAGCGGTATTGATATTCCGGCACTGACAGAATGGCAACGTGAAAACGGAACCATTGCCGGATTCAGGCAGGCTGAAACGTTGCGCAGTGATGATTTCTGGCTTAAAGCGTATGACATTCTGATCCCTGCCGCCCTCGAAGGCCAGATCAACGCCGAACGCGCGCGCAATCTCAACTGCCGCCTGGTACTGGAAGGTGCCAATGGTCCGACACTACCTGCTGCTGATGACCTTCTTCGGCAACGTAATATCACTGTAGTCCCCGATGTTATTTGCAACGCCGGGGGGGTGACGGTCAGCTATTTCGAATGGGTACAGGATTTTTCCAGCTTCTACTGGAGCGAATCTGAGATCAATCAGCGGCTTGACCGCATTATGAATGATGCTCTGCGCGACGTCTGGTTACAGGCGGAAAAACTCAATGTCACCCTGCGCACCGCAGCCTACGCGATTGCCTGTGAACGTATTCTTATCGCCCGTAAAGAGCGTGGGCTGTATCCCTAATCGGTTATTAACAGGATGCTTATTGTGCCGTTAAGACATCTGTTACTGGTGCTCGCCATTATTGCCGTCTGGGCATTCAATGCGGTGGCGATTAAATGGGGGGTGGGAGAAATCCCCCCGCTGTTTATGACATTATTACGCTTTATTATTGTCGCTATTGTCATGGTGCCGTTTACCCGCATTAGCCGCAGACAAGTTCCGTTATTAATTAAGCTGGCATTTACTTTTGGCCTGATGCACTTCTCATTATTATTTATGGGAATGACATTTACCGATGCCGGCACGGCGGCGATTATCGTGCAACTGGGTACGCCATTTGCCATGATACTTGCGGTATTGTTTCTCGGGGAGAAAATCAGCCTGTTGAAAGTGGCAGGTGTGATTATCTCGCTGTCAGGAATGGTGTTCCTCTCTGGCAGCCCGTCACTTAACTCAATTAAGGGTTTGATTATCCTGCTGCTCAGCGCACTGGGATGGGCAATAACCAATATATTGATCAAGCAAAATGACGGGTTAAAACCTGGCGCGATCGCCGGCTGGATGTCGCTATTTTCTATTCCGCTGGTGGGGCTGATGTCGTTACTGTTTGAAAACCATCAGTTGCAGGCATTGGCCCACGCATCATGGAAAGGTTGGTTTGCCATATGGTACAGCGCGATCCTCTGTTCCGTTATCGCCTACAGCTTATGGTACTGGTTGCTTAAGCTGTATCCGGTAAACAAAATCATCCCTTTTACGCTGTTAAGCCCGGCGCTGGCGATTATATTCGGGGTGCTGTTTGCCGGAGACCAACTCGATATCTATAAAATAGGCGGTGCATTATTGATTATTAGTGGAGCGCTGTTTGCAACATTTAACCCGTCGCAACTATTAAGCTATTTAAGAAGGAACAGAAAAGCGGCGGTATAGCCACCCTGAACAGAAATGCCCCGGCTACATCAGCAGCCGGGCGCAATTTTAGTGCTGACGTAAATCGCTGAGGAAACGTTTAGCGCGTTCATGCTGTGGGTTGGTAAAGAAGCGCTCAGGCGCCGCTTTCTCAAGGATCTGCCCCTGATCCATAAACCAGATGGTGTCGGCCACTTCACGGGCAAAGTTCATCTCGTGAGTCACACACATCATGGTCATCCCTTCCTGCGCCAGGCTACGCATCACGTTCAGCACTTCACCGACCATTTCCGGATCAAGGGCGGAAGTGGGTTCATCAAACAACATCACCGGCGGTTTCATCGCTAATGCGCGCGCAATCGCCACCCGTTGCTGCTGCCCCCCTGACAGCTGTGCCGGATAGGCATCAGCCTTATGCGACAGCCCGACACGCTCCAGCAACTCCCCGGCATGGCGACGTGCTTCAGCGCGCTTAACACCCAGGACTTTGACCGGCGACATCATAATATTTTCGATCACCGAGACATGCGGAAACAGGTTGAAGCTCTGAAAGACAAAACCAATACGCGTGCGTAACTGATTCAGGCGCGTGCTGCTGCCGTGAATATCAATGCCATCAAACAGGATCTGCCCTTGTTCAATCGGCTCAAGACGATTAACGGTGCGAATTAAGGTCGACTTACCGGAACCTGATGGACCACAAACCACCACGACTTCACCACTTTTAATTTCAGCACTCAGATCGGTCAGTGCCTGGTATTCGCCATACCACTTGTTGACCTGATTGAACAATATCATTGGTCTCATCATCGTTCCTTATTGCGATTGAGTTTTGCTCAGTAGCATGGCTTTTGCCGCAGTGCTCCCTTCCGGAGCCTCATTTCGACGTTTACGCGCAATGCGCTCTTCGAGTTTGTTCGCCAGCCAGGTGAGACTGAAACAGATGATGTAATAGCCAATCGCCACAATGGCGAACACCTGGAAAGGTTTCGTCAGTAACTGGTTATTGACCTGGTTGGCGGCATAGGTCAGCTCTGGCACATTAATCACGTAGCCTAAGGTACTGTCTTTAATAATCGATACTAACTGGCTGACCAGACTTGGCAGCGTGTTGTATAGCGCCTGAGGTAAAATCACCAGCCGCAGCGTTTTCATATAACTCATGCCCAACGCGCGCGACGCTTCGTATTGCCCACCCGGCAGCGCCTGAATACCACCACGAACAATCTCCGCAATGTAGGCGCTCTCATAAATCACCAGCGTACATAACATGGTGGTAAAGCCACTAATGTTATGACCAATCAGCAGCGGGACACAGAAATAGGTCCAGAACACCACCATCAGCAATGGAATGCCGCGCAGTAAATAGACCCAACATGCCGCCGGCCAGCTCAGCCAGCGAAACGGCGATAAACGGGCCAGACCCAGCAATACCCCGATCGGCAAGGCAAACACCACCGCCAGCAACGAGATCAACAGCGTGCAAAGTATGCCGCCCAGCGCCCCGTTCGGATACTGCCCCATCAGAAACAGCATCCCGTTATCATGCAGAATCGTGAAGATATCAGACATGGGATTACCTCGCGTAAGCGCGCTGGAAGTGACGCGCCAGCAGGGCGCCGACAGCCATCAACAACAGTGAAAAGAACAGATAGCCCACGGATGCCACCAGGTAAGACTCGAAGGTGCGGAAGGTCTTGTTTTCGATATCGCGCGTGACATAGGTTAACTCGGCAACGCCAATCACCATTGCCAGGCTGGTATTTTTAAACAGCAATACCGTATGGTTAAGCAGTGATGGCAAGGCATTGCGGATGCCCTGTGGCAAAATCACCGAGCGCATAGCGCGCACATAGCCCATTCCCAGCGCACGTGCCGCTTCGTTCTGACCATCCGGAATGGCGCGTAAACCGCTACGAATATCCTCTGAGAAATAGGCCGCCTGGCACAGTCCCAGCGCGAACATCGAGAAGAGGAATTCGGCATCGAAGTCATTAATCCACATCTGCGTCGATTCAGGCAATAGCGTGGGAATCGCGAAATACCACATCATTAACTGAATCAGCGTTGGCACGTTGCGATGGTACGAAACGTAAGCCTGCACCAGAAATACCGCGCTGCGCTTATGGGTTAAGCGGATAACCACCAGCAGTAGCGCGATAAACATTGCCAGTAGCCAGGATCCCAACGCCAGCTTCAGGGTGACTACCGTACCATCGACGATCATCTGCCCAAACTGGCCGGTCATGACGGCACCAAAATCAAGTGTCATCGCGTATTCACCCCTTTAGGATTTACCATGCTTATTACGCGCGATCGCCGGGACGCATAGTGGAAAGTCCACCAGGCACCTGCAATGTTGGCGTGATCTCAATATTGCCGATATTCACCGCCACCGGCGCCGACAGCGCAAAAGCCACGCAGTCAGCAATATCTTTCGCCTGCGGCAGTTCAAAACCGTCGATAAAGCGGCGGCGGCCTTCTTCCTGATCGCCCATCACGTTACCAAAAATATCGGTTGCCACGCGGCCCGGGCAAATCTCGGTAATACGTACTCGCTTGCCGTAGCAATCGACGCGCAACTGGCGTGACAGCGCATGCACGCCGGCTTTGGTGGCGTGATAAATCGAGTTGCCATTGAAGTTGTAGATGGCGGCAATTGAAGTGATGTTGATAACGTGACCACAGTCGCGTTCAACCATACCCGGCACCAGCATGCGGCAAAGATGCAGCACCGCGCGCAGGTTAACATCCACCTGGGTATCAATCGCCTCTTCATCAGCATCTAAAATAGAGCCCGGGCGCGATACGCCAGCGTTATTCACCAGAATATCGACCTTAATTTCCTTGCACAGGCGCGTCAGAGCAGCAAGATCGCTGACATCGATGGCGTGCGGGATACAACCGGTGCGGGCCGCCAGGGCGGTTAACTGCTCTTCACGGCGTGCTACGGCGTGCACCGTAATGCCTTCCTGACAAAGGCGCTCAACAATGGCTTCACCCATTCCTGCTGATGCGCCGGTAACCAATGCGGTTTTGTAATCTGCAAATGGCATTTAACCTCTCCTGTAGATGCATCGGCTCAGTTATTTTGAGCCGATTAGCGATGTAATCTGACTTTATCCAGTTATCGCCAACCGGTATAAGACATAAACGGTTTGAGGCGATAAGGGTGACTTATAACACCGTACTTTCCCACGTATGCTGGCGCAGCTGGCGGGAAGGCGGCAGCAGCGGGATATCAAGCTCGGTAATCATCTCGCGCAGGATATCCACCATCACGATGGATTCCGCGGTATCGCCATGCACCAGAATCGAGGAGGCATTCACGGTTAAGGTGTTACCGTCAATCGCCTGCACTGTCCCCTGCGTCAGAAACTGGCGCACACGGACACGCAGCTGCTCAGTATCGTGAATAACCGCCCCTGGTTTTGCCCGGCTGACCAGCAGGCCATTACTTTCATAGGCGCGATCGGCGAGGAAGGTGCAGACCACCGATAAATCCAGCTGGCGCGCCACGCGCTCAACGGCATTACCTGACATGGTGCTGATAATCATATTGGGATCGAAATCCCTGACTGCCTGCAGCAGAACCTGCGCCAGTTGTTCATCTTCAGACACCATATTGCCCAGTGCGCCATGGAAACTCATATGCGTCAGCGGATAACGCGCGCTGGCGGCAAACGCCGACAGTGCGCCAAGCTGATAGGTAACGTAATGGGCCATCACCTGCGGTTCAATCTGCATGCGCCGGCGGCCGAAACCCATCAGGTCCGGAAAACCGACATGCGCGCCAAGATCAACCTGATGCTGCTTCGCCAGCGCCACCGTATTCGCCATAATCACCGCATCACCAGCATGAAAACCGCAGGCCACATTGGCAGAAGTGATACGCGGCATCAGCGCGGCATCATTGGCTATCTGATAATCGCCAAAACCTTCGCCAATATCGGCATTCAGATCAATGTACTTCATGCCGCCATCTCCCTGTTGCGTAACCGCATAATTTCACTGCCATATTGCACACAATCCCCCTGTTCCACCACCAGCGACTCAACGGTACCGTCAACCGGACTGCGCAGCGGCAGATAGATTAAACCGACTTTCAGCAGAGCCAGCATCGCGTCTTTTTGTACTTCGGCACCCGCTGAAGTAAACGGCAGCCCATTGGCTGGGTGTTGCAACAGCACAGTCCCGGGCATCGGCGCACAAAGGGCAGCGGTGTTCACCACCGGACTAATATCAGCAGCGACCGCCTCTGACGCCTGCGGCATGGCCGGCACCACCTGCGGCGCATACTCCATACGCACACGATAATTGGCGCCGCTGAACTCGATGCTGCCTAAACCGGAGGCGCGCATTTTATGTGCGATGTTACGCAAGTCGCGTAACGCTAATGATTTGTTTTCCATATTCATCTCGCCGAAGAGACTGACAAACACTCGGTTGTCGGGGGTGGGAATAGCCCGGGCTGCAAGCCGGGGCCGACGGTCATCACACTCTAGCGTGCCATGCCGCGCCCGGGGTAAGAGGGTTTCGCTTTGCAGTAATAAGAGGGGCTTATTACCCGAGGCAAAACCCGGTAGAGAGGTTATTGATAATAAATTTCGGGGATATTCCTATGGCTTATCTTTCCACTCGCCCTTTTCGCGAACAGATTTACCAGCACGCTCCAGAGTTAGCACGCTGTTTTTTAACTCGGCCTTATCTTTACCCTCCTGGTCAGAAAAAATAAAATCGAGCGAATTATCTGTTGCCAGAATAGCCTTACCAGATAACATAAAAGCGTCATCGACTTTATTCGCGATTGCCAGTAGCGTGACATTATTACAGGCTGACATAAAATCATTACAACGATTGACTACGCTCAGATTATAGCTAACAGTGTTAAATTCCCGTCTGTACTTTAGCTCGTGGTAAATATCCGATTTTTTTATTAACTCGAATCGGGAAGGAATAAACCGAACTTCCCTAATAGGTTTTTTTATTAAATTCCACGTCATTACTTCCCGATTAATTGTTAACGTCGCACGTCCATTTTTCCTGCCAGACCAGCTTTCGAACCTGATGTTAGCTTTTCCGCTACCGTCTACTTTTCCATGGATATTGGTCTCATAATCATCAGCCGGGCAATCAGTGCGATTCCCCCCCTGGTAAATCAGACAATAGCGCCCGACAATCTTTCCGCCCGACTCATTAAGCCAGATGCTCATCGAAATTGTATCGCCATCCTGCGCATCGATAATTTCTCCGCGCCACCAACCGGTAAAAGGGCTGGCAGCAAACGAAATAGAGGCCACAGTTAGCAGACTCAGGGAAAATACCGCCATTATTATCTTTTTCATTTAATCACCGCCTTAGCGCATCGATCAACACGTTTAAGCCATCCATTAATATTGGATGCATTAATAGGATCAGAGTCTGCTAAATCTCTATAGTAATTTTTACGTATATCGGCAATTCTACTGGTTAAGTTGGCCGGTTCAGGAACACTGTTCATTGCCGCAATGGTTTTAGGACCAATAACTCCGTCTATAGCTAAACTCTGACCAAATTCACTATTCAAAAGTTTTTGTATTTCCTTATCGAGCCAATAATACAGAAAAATATTGACCCTACAGGTTACGTGAAGGGGGATTGAACGATTATATTTACTATTGCGTTTCACTCCACTCACCCTTTTCGCTGAGAACAATTTTATTGTTCATAATAATGGTTAACGAGTTATCATCTCTGCCAAGGATATATGATGAGTTATCGTTTTTAAATCGATAGCTCAGAACCGGACAAATATCCTTATCACAATTTGCCCTGATCGCCTTACCCTTTAATTGCAATGCTGCATTATCAGATTTCCTGTTACCTTCATATAAAAAGTCATTACAGACCGTATTATGACGCTGACAATCAGCAGTGATTTTTATTTTAAAATGACTATTTTCAAACCAGGACACCTGATCGGGATGATACATTGAAGAGGCGGGGATATTTTTAGCTGAGAAAGAGACACCCTTAAAGCGCAATGCCCATTGTCCAATATCCTCCTGAATATCTTTTCTGGCCTGATCGTTAGAGCGATATTGCAAACTGTCATTATCCGGCACTAACCAGGCGGCATAGATTTTACCGCCGGGTTCGATCACAAAGGCCGATGCCTGATATAGATAGAGATCCTGCAACCATCCCTCAATAAATATTCCGCCAGCCTTAGTCTTATGTGGCTCACCCAAAACATCAAAATTATTTATGAACACATTAAAATCCGACAGCAATACATGCTTTAATGCCTTCCTGACATTAGGATCCACGACAATCTTCTCAACGCGAGCATTCTTATTATATTCATCAAAATTGGCCAGTACTACCGCCTTAGCTCCCGATATATTCAACAGAAGAATAAATACACCCAAACTTAAACATCCTGTTATGTTTTCCATATACTCATCTCCCTGATAATTTCAGAAATTCATTCGCTTCAAGATCATATCTTTTACGCAATCCACCCTGATAATAGTCCCACCAGTTATGTTCTGCGCCATTTTTAAAGGTTGTGGTATTGCCATAAATTTCCTTATCATAAGCAAGCCGGGCTACTTTTAATTTTTCCTGGAATGTATCAGGTTTTAATGCTTCAATAAAATCTATCGACTTACTGGTTAACGTTGCACTTCTGACTATTTCACCTGATTGCATCGAATTTAAGATAGCCTGAGCCCCTCCGACACCACGCATATGGGCCAGCGACATAACTGCGGCCTGTTTACCTGGGTCGGTAAAGTTTAGTGCCCCTGCATTTACAGCACTTTGTGTCATATAGTTTGATACCACAACAAACTCTTGATGACTGCCAACCCCATATTTTTTTCTTACTGCCGTTATATCGTCAAAAGCGGCGCTGAATCCCTTTCTGAATCCATAGACTTCAGGAATCCCACCCTGTACTGTTCCCCTTCCTTCTGACGTCATAATCGATTTCACTACATCATCATGAAGCTTATTTTTATTCTCTTGTGCTTTCTGCGCGGTTGAAGCGGCACTATTCTGCAACGGAGCCACAACCGGTTTCGCCGCCGGCGCACTGACTTTGGCGCCAGCTGCCTTCAGCTGAGCCTGTTGCTGCGGCGCGAAAATCTCCGCCAGCGCATTATTGATACTGGTTTTATGCTTGTCTCCCGGCGGCCGGGTTCCCGGCTGACTTCCGGCGCTATTCAGATGTAATATGCCGCCGGCCGCGGTGATATAACCATCACCTTCAGCAAAAAAATTAAACTCCTTGCCCGTCAGATTGATTCTGCCGTCAGCATTCAACTCAATCACGCTTTCGCCGCACTCAAGCCGCAGTTGCACTCCTGAACCAATAACATAGCTTTCTACCGCCACATCGGTTTTGCCTTTACCGCTATAGCATTCTTCATCACCTTTAACGCCATGCAGGCGATGGTTTGCCACCCGATAAAACTCACTGGCGCCAACATAATGACTGTGGTTATTCCCGACCGTGCGTGAAGCATCCTGTTTAACGTTCACATCCAGATTGCGTTCCGCCTGGATCCACAACTGCTCCGCACCCTGTTTATCCTCAAAACGCAGCGCATTGGCGTTGTCCGGCGTACCATGTTTACTGCGGCTGATAAAACCCATCTGGGTCGCCGCCGCCGGTAGCGCCCATGGCGGCATACTGGCTTCGTTATACAACCGCCCGGTGATAATCGGCCGGTCCGGATCGCCATTGATAAAGTCGACGATCACTTCATCACCGACGCGCGGGATCTGCACGCCGCCGAAACCCTGACCGGCCCAGGCACTGGAGACACGCACCCAGCAGGAGCTGGTGTCGTCGCCTTTTGCCAGCCGGTCCCAGTGGAACTTCACCTTTACCCGGCCATATTTATCCGTCCAGATCGACTCACCTTTCGGCCCCACCACCCGCGCAGTTTGCGGGCCGCAGGTGCGTGGCCACTCGCTGCATTGCGCGGCGCGAAAAGTGATATCCGCCGGGATGACGACAAAGTGGATCTGCCGTTGGATGCCGTCGTTATCTCCGCCGCTGGCGTAACGGCTCTCTTCCAGCAGGTAAGCCGCGCTGACCACCAGATAATCATCGCTATCACTGGCGCAGGGCGGGTTCATCAGGGTAAAGGTGTGGCCGGGGACAATCCCTAATGTATTGCCGCGGCCGTCAATACGCAGGTACTGCGCCTGCCATATCTCCTGGCGGATACGGACATAGAATTCGCCATGGCGATGATCAACAAAGCGCCCCGGCCACTGATAGTGGTCAATCTGACCCGGCCGCGGCGACACCGGGTTCTGCCGCGCCTGCAACAGCCAGGCGTTGGGTTTGCGAAAGTCGTAATCATCAATGCTGCAGATGCCCGGGGTCACCTGCTCACCGATCACCCACTGGCTGATTCCCTCTTCATCGGCGCTGCTGCCGGGCGCAGCGGCGTGATACGGGATCTCCGCATAACCGGGATACGGTTGATGCAGTTGCGCCGCATCCATCAACACCAGCGTATGTTGGTCCGGCGCATGACGGAAGAAGTAGTAAATCCCCTCCAGCTCCATCAAGCGCGCGATAAAGTTGTAGCTGCTCTCCTGATACTGCACGCAATATTCCCAGCAGCGGTATGCGCTGGTCAGCCGGTCTTCCACCAGCACGCCATACTCGCTGAGTACGGTTTTAATAATATCCGGCACCCGCTGGTTCTGGAAAATACGCTGGTTACGGTCGCGTTGCAGCGGCCATAAATCCGACTCCATACGCAGGCTATATAACGCATAGCGCATCCCGCTTAGCTCGGTATTATCTGTACTGACGGCGGTGACTTTGCCGTTAAGATAACGCGCCGGACTGATGATGTTCGGCGCAGGAATAGTGACGGTAATCGGCTGCCCCAACAGCGTTTTGCCATCAAGGTGCGCTTCGCTGCTCAGCAGGCTGATATCCAGCACAAAGGGGCGTGATATCTCTTCGCTACCGGAGAGTTTCCAGAAAAGTAACCCTTCGACAGGCAATTGCACAGAGATACGTTCAGGCATAAGGATCCCTCCTGATAATAGTTAATTCCGTTTTATTTATCTAATACGCTGCCGTTACGCTTACTTGTATTGAATTAATTAACAATAAAATAATTAACTAAAAAATAATATCAATAAATCCAAATACCAATATATTTACGCTGGAGTTCTATCACATAATTAAACAGAAATGTACACTTTTCTTTATGTGGCAATTGATAACAATACAGTCGGTGCCTGGAATAATAGTTTGGGTTATGTATCAGCGCCAGGATGGCAATCATCGCCAGGGAGTCAGGCAGATGTATAACGCAATAATGATACAAAAACCTGAAGTGGAAAAGCAGCTGACTCTACTGCCGGACAAAGCCGTCAGCCAGGTCGCCCGCGAGGTGATCAGACAGGCGGAAATATTGTTATTGCAACTTCTTTAATAAGTTATATCATTTTTTTCAGCTTCAGTTCAGATGGAAAATAGTGATGGTAAAAAACCTCACCAAGACCAGCCGGTAACATTAATTATAAAATCTCTCAGCATCCTTTTTTCTTCGTCTGTTCTTGATTATCCTGACTAAAAAGATAGCTGAATTTTCTTACTTACTATTGCCGTTTAATCGCCATCACTTTCTGGCGTGGCGATGACTCACAATCCGTACCCAGCTTTGCTCGGATTATCTGCTTATATTTAATGGAAATACGGGTAATTACGCCAGGCGGTTATCCCACCAGCGTCAGCGGCCGGTTATCCAGGGTACGCTTCGACATCAGCGCCAGCAGAATGGCTTTTACCGCTTCAGCAGGTTGTGAAAGCGGCAAGTGATCAGACATGCAGAATGACAGAGAAGCCTGTACTTCCGGCTCAACAATTTTTGCCATCCACGCGCCTGAGGCTTTTAACATCGCCTGAGCAGCCGACTCCGGCATAATGGTACAACCCAGACCGGCAGCCAGCGCGGCGTTCAATGTGGTCTGCGACTCAATTTCGCACTTCACCCGGTAGGCCAGACCTTCATGAATAAAGGCATCGTCCACCACTTTACGCATAATATTGTAGATACGCGGCAGAAACAGTTCATAGCGCGCCACTTCCGCCAGCGTAATGGTTTTGACCGGGCTGGCCAGCTTATTCGGGCAGACAAAGCAGAGGTTTTCTTTCATCAACGGCATAAAGCGCAGGCCGTGGATCTCGCGATTACCATAGATCACCGCCATATCCATTCGGCCATTCATAATCAGTTCACTGAGCGTGGTGCCGAAGTTCTCGTTGAAGTAGAGCACAATGCCAGGATGCTGACGATACACTTCCTCCATTAAGGGCAGGGCCAGCTGTTGGGCGGCGGTGCCTGGCGCAAGGCCGACGGAAACGCTGCCGGAGAGCGCCAGCGCTGAACCGTCGATAGCGCTCTGCGCCTGGTCGCATTGCCGCAGGATCGCCTGCGCATGGGTATAGAGGATCTTCCCCGCTTCAGTGGGCGTTACGCCGCGCTTGGTCCGTATCAGCAACTGTTGATTCACTTCCCCTTCCAGGGTGGCTAATTGCTGGCTCAGCGCCGGTTGGGCGATATGTAAAATATCGGCGGCTTGAGTCAGGCTACCGACATCAACAATTTTAATGAAGTACTTCAGCCGACGGAGATTCATAACCACTTCCTGAGAACAGAACACATAATCAGTTTGTTGCAATATCAGTGCCAGGGCGACCGCTGGCTCTCTCCGGCTGCTATATCCTGCTTTATCGCCTTAAAAAACAGTGCCAACCTCAGTAACATCAGCAACTGACCCACCCGTGGCGCCAGCGGTGCACTGCACCACCACGGTGCATCAGGCTGCAATGACGTGGTTACTTTCCATATCCCACTGCAACAATACCGGGTCACCGACGCCGAATACCGGCAACGCCGCATTGCCATGGGTCTGCTGCCACACCATCATCTCCTCGCCGCCCTCCAGCTGAAGGGTGTAATGCAACATAAAGCCGCGATACACCACCTGGGTAATACGCGCCGATACGGCGTTATAAGCGGGCGTGAGGGCGTTGCCGGTTAACGGCGACAGACGAATCGCTTCCGGGCGAATGGTTACCGTCACCGACTCCTGCGCCGGCGGGCAATAAGCAACGGATAAATTCACCCCGGATGTTGAGATCAACTGCACGCTGTCGGGCTGGCGCTGCAGCACGCGGGCAGATAAGAAATTGGACGCGCCGATAAAGCCGGCGACAAATTCCGTCGCCGGCCGCTGGTAAATTTCAGCGGCGGAAGCGACCTGCTCCAGACGCCCACCCTGCATAACCGCAATTTGATCGGCCATGGTCAGCGCTTCATCCTGATCGTGCGTCACCATAATGGTGGTCAGCTCCAGACGCTGTTGTAACTGACGAATTTCCAGCTGCATACTTTCGCGCAGACTCTTATCCAGCGCCCCCAGAGGCTCATCGAGCAGCAACATATCGGGTTCGATTACCAGCGCGCGCGCCAGCGAAACACGCTGCTGCTGCCCGCCGGAGAGCTGGGCTGGTAAACGGTCGTGATATTGCACCAGCTGTACCATATCCAGCGCTTTCTTCACTTTCCCGGCGGTTTCACTGCGCGACATACCGCGCATCTTCAGGCCAAATGCCACGTTCTCCGCCACATTCATATGCGGAAACAGCGCATAGTTCTGGAACAGCATGCCGACATTACGGCGGTGTACCGCCGTTTCCATAATTGAACGTCCGCCAACCATAATATCGCCGGTAGTCGGCGCCACCAGACCGGCCACCATACGCAGGCAGGTGGTTTTGCCGCAGCCGCTTGGCCCGAGTAATGCCAGAATTTCTCCGGCATTCACTTTCAGGGAAACGTTATCCACGGCGACACTCTTTCCGTAGTGCTTACTCAGATTGTCGAGACGGACCTCAAAAGAACGCTGCATGATCGCTTCACCCGGTAAATGTCTGATTATATTTTTCCAGCAGCTCGGCGCGGCGTGGAATGATGTAAGTCCAGTCTGGTGTAAACAGATTCAGGGCTTTCATTTTGTCTTCAGGATAAGCAAGGTACTTCAGGGTTTGCTCATCGAAATCAATGCCGCGTACCGTTGGCGCGCTGAGAGTGACCTCCGCCAGCATTTTCTGCACCGACGGCTCCAGCAGGCGGTTGATCCACGCTAATCCCAGCTCACGTTGCGGCGCATCCTTCACCAGCGCCAGACCGTTAATCCCGGTAAAAGCGCCCTCTTTTGGATAGGTCATATCCAGCGGAATACCTTTTTTGGTATGCGGATAGATGGCTTTGGAATATTCAATTCCCCCCACCATTGCCTGTCCCTGGGCAACCATCATCACCTGTGCTTCACCGTCATACACCGTCATCACATTGGCTTTTAACTGCGCGAGTTTTTCCCAGCCCTTATCGATTTCATACTGCGCTTCCTGCAACGGTTTACCGGTGGCCAGCGCGGCAGCGACAATCAGCATCAGAATACTTTGGGTATTTTTCGGCGTATTAAGGATCATCTGATGCGCATATTGCGACTCAAATATTTCGCTGTAGCTTTTGATTGGCTGCGTCACCTGCGGGTTAATAAACAGACCCGCCATCGAAACCGAGAAGCCCACGCCATAGCGGTCGCTGAGCAGATAACGATCAAAGACGTTTTTCAGGTTAGGGATCTCATCTGCCGGCAGTTGCTCGATAAGTCCCTCAGCCTTCGCCTGCGGCACCCCGATATCATCCATCGACATCACGCTAAATACCGGCTTATTTTTGGTGGCGCGCAGTGCGGCGATATTGGCGAGGGTCGCGCCTTCAGTGGTTAATACGCGGCAGCTGTACTCTTTCTCAAACGCTGGCAGCACCACTTTCTTAATCAATGCCCCCTGCGCCGAGTTATACACCCCTACCTGTAACACCCGGTCGTCTGCGGCATTGGCTCTGATGTTGAGATACGGCAGCATCGCGGTGCCCGCCACTGCCTTTAAAAAGGTACGTCGCTTCATGGATGTCATACTGCTTCCTCTGGTATTGGGGTGAATGTTATGCCGCCATGGCGCGACGCAGACCGACCAGCTTTTCCAGCGCCAGCACGACTATCGTTGCCAGGACAATAATTAACGTGGACATGGTTGCCACTGATGGGTCAAATACGGTGCCAATCTGGCGGTAGAGCACCACCGGAACCGGGGTGTTCTGCGAGTCAGCCAGCCACATTGAAACCGGATAATTATCGAAAGAAACCATAAAACAGAAGATGGCGCCCGAGGTGACGCCCGGTACAATTTGCGGGAAAATCACCTGGCGAAACGTCGCCCAACGGCTGGCGCCGAGGGTACGCGCCGCCTCTTCCAGGCTCGGATTCACCAGTTCCAGACTGGTCAGAACCGTGCGCACCACATAAGGCGTGGTGACTACCGTATGCGCCAGCAGCAGGTTGAGTTTCACATTGCTCCAGCCATAGCCGGAGAACAGCTGTAACAGTGCCAGCCCGGTAATCAGCACCGGAAAAATCAGCGGGGACAACAGCAATCCTTTGCACACCGAAGCAAACGGCAGGTTGCCGCGCACCAGCGCAAAAGCGGCCGGCACGCCGAGTAATAGCGATAACAGCGTGGTGCCAATTGACAGCAAGGTGCTGAACAGCAGAGCCCCGGTAAACTCGCTATTGGCTAATACCTTGCTGTACCACTCAAGGGTAAAACCGCTGGGGGGGAAACTAACAAAATATCCATCGGAAAAAGAGATCACCACAATCAATACAATCGGCGTGATAATAAAAATCATCATCAGCGCCGCAATGCCGTATAACATCCAGCCGGCGAAGCCACGTAAGCTATTATTCATTTGCGATCTCCCGCAATACGACGTCCGCCCAGCAGTTTCATCGACAGGGTATTCACCGCGATAACGATAAATACCAGGATGGTGGCGATGGTGGCGCCAAACGGCCAGTCATAAACCGCGACAATCTGCTGTTCTGCCAGGTTGCCGAGCATTTGTGAACGCGGCCCGCCAATCAGCGCCGGGATCACATAGGAACCCGCCGCCAGTGAGAACACCAGCGTCATCCCGGCCACCAGGCCTGGCAGGCTTAACGGCAGCGTGACGCGCAGGAACACACTCCATGGCGGCGCCCCCAGCGTACGCGCCGCCGACTGCAGATTAGGGTCAATTTTGCCCAATGCCGATGCCAGCGGCAGAACCATCATCGGGAAGAAGATATGCAGCGAACCAATTACCACCGCCCACTGCGTAAACATCAGTGAATTAGGCCGATCGATAACCCCCAGATGCAACAACACGTAGTTCACCAGGCCCCCAGGGCCATTATTTAAAATAAGTTGCCAGCCATAGGCACGCACCACCACGCTGACCGCCAGAGGAGCAATAATCACTAAGGTCATCATGCGTGAAACCACCACATGGCCACGTACCAGCACCGATGCCACCGGATACGCCAGCAGCGCGGCAATCAACGCCGTAATCACACTGATACGTAAGGTGTTGATCAGGACATCGCTATATAGCGCCACCTGGAAGAAATGCAGATAATGTTCAAAGGTATAGGGCGCGCCGATATTTCCATCCGCGGTTTGCGTCATCACGCTAAAAAACATCAGATGAACCGCTGGAGCAAAAAAGAAAAACAGCTGAAAGGCGAGCAAGGGTAAAATTAACCAGGCCGGAGATTGCCAAAGCGTTAATTTTTTTATTCGATACATTGGCGCAGAAATATCAGTCATCGGATTTCCTGTGAGCAGGCTAATATCTTTAGACGATCGAACAACAATCGTCAGGGTAAGCATGGGTGTAGGATCAGAAAAACCGCGACTGTTTTATAACTCATTGAATAAAATGAATTACCATATAATTTTCGTCGTCACAAAACGGTAATATGATTCGCAGAGTAAACACCAATACATTTTCATTATGTGGCTACCTTTTCCTGTTATGGAGATAAGGCGGCGATCTTCGTGGGCAAAGCGGCGGTTTATCTTCAGATATTGTTTTGTGTTATGTCGCCACAACAAAGCGCTATTGGATTGTTTAACCCTTTCATTATTACTCTTCTCCTGGACACTGCGTCTGCACGCTAATTTTCACTGACTGATGACTTTTGGAATCCAGGACCATGCCTGATATCGCCGATCGCTTAAAGAATGTTACCGTTTCTGCCTCCGTTGCCATGACCCAGAAGGCGCGGGATCTCGCTGCCCAGGGGATACATGTTGTCGGCCTCTCCACCGGCGAGCCGGACTTCCCGACACCGGAACACGCGACTGAAGCAGCCTATGCCGCGGCTCGCGCCGGCGATACGCGTTATCCTCCAACCGACGGCACGCCAGCGCTGCGCGCGGCAATTCAGCGCAAATTTAAACGTGATAATAATCTGGACTATGACATTAGCCAGATCCTGACTGCCGGCGGCGCTAAACAGATTATTTTTAACGCTATTCTCGCCACTATTAATCCGGGCGATGAGGTAGTGATCCCATCGCCGTCGTGGATTAGCTATGCCGATATCGTCAAGTTTGCCGGGGGTATTCCGGTGCCGGTCGCCTGCCCGCAGGAGAACGGTTTTAAGCCGTATCCCGCTGATTTAGACGCGGCGATAACGCCGAAAACCAAATGGTTACTGCTTAACTATCCGAGCAACCCAACCGGTTCGGTGGCCACCCGCGCCGAGATGCAGGCGATTGCTGAGGTTATGCTGCGCCATCCGCAGGTGTGGATCATGACCGATGATATCTACGAACACCTGATTTATGACGGCGTGACCTTTTACACGCTGGCTGAAGTCGAACCTCGCCTGTTTGACCGGGTCCTGACCGTCAACGGCGTCTCTAAAGCTTATTCGATGACCGGCTGGCGCCTTGGTTTCTGTGGTGGTCCAAAAGACCTGATCAAAGCGATGAGCAACGTCAACACCCAGAACAGCGGCGGCGTGACCACTCTGACCCAGGCCGCCGCGGTGGCAGTGCTTGATGGCCCGCAAGATTTGCTGAAAGAACGGGCAGAAATTTACCGCCAGCGTCGTGACTATGTGCTGGAGCGCCTGACATCAATCGACGGCCTGAGCTGCCATAAGCCGCAGGGCGCATTTTACCTGTTCGTTAATATCGCCGCCTTTATCGGCAAAACCAGCGCCGGTGGCCGCCCGATTACCAATGATGCGGACTTTGTGATGGCTCTGATTGAAGAGAAACATGTGGTCACCGTGCAGGGTGCAGCTTATGGCATGAGCCCTTACTTCCGCCTCTCCTACGCCACCAGTATGGAGATGCTGCACGAGGGATGCGATCGTATCGCCGCTTTCTGCGCCGGCATTCATTGAGGATAAAATCATGCTCGACACGGCTCAACGGGTGGTAATGGTTTCCGGGGCCGCTCGTGGCCTCGGTTGGCATATTACCCGACGTTTACTGCAGGCAGGATTTACCGTTTCCGCCGGGGTACGCAACCCTGACGCGCTGGCCTCAGGCGAGCGCTTAACCGTCTGTCAGTATGATGCTGCAGAAGCCGGCTCCGGCGAAGCCTGGGTGGCTGAAACCATCCAGCAGTATGGCCGTATCGATGCTCTGGTTAACTGCGCCGGTATCAACCCCCGCGTAAGGGTGATGGATAAGGGTGAAGCCGCCCTTGATGATATGTGGCGCATTAACGTCAAAGGGCCGCTGCGCTTAAGCCGCGCCGCGCTGCCGTTTCTGTTTGATTGCGGCAACGGACGTATTATCAATGTCGCCTCGCTGGCCGGGCGCCGTGTCGGCAGCAATGTTGGCTACGCGATGACAAAATTTGCCGTGGTAGCCCTGACCCATGGCATTCGACAGGAGTGCTGGGATAAAGGAGTACGCGCGACGGCGCTCTGTCCTGGCTATATCGCCACTGATATGACCGCCGGTGAAACTGAAGTCACTCGTGACGACATGACGCAACCGGAAGATTTAGCGCAAATAGTTGAATTGTTGTTACGTCTGCCTGGCAACCTGTCGGTCGCGGAACTGCTGATCAATTGCCGTAAAGAGGCGATGCTGTGATAAGTAGCGGCAACTGCGGTTGCCGGTTATTTATAATCCGGAGGTCAGTTCCAGCAGCAACTCGCGCACGGCGGCGGCAGGTTCAGACATCGGAGTACGATCGGAAATGCACAGCGAGAGTGTCTCTGCTATTTTCGGGCTGTCGATAGATCGAATAATCACATCGCGTGATTCCGACTGGATACGTTCGGCGATCGCTTTCGGCATAATGGTCACCCCCAGGCCAGCGTCAACCGCGCGCGCAATACTTTTTACCGCTTCCAGCTCGCCGACAATATTAATCGTGGCGCCATTCTGGCTAAAGGCATGGTCAATGGCGCGACGGACAAAGTTATAGGAGGGAGGGAGCAGCATCGGTAAGCTACTGAGCTGGGTGACGTTAACCGGTCCCCCTTCATCATCGAAATCAAAATCCGCATGGGCAACAAAGAAAAACTCTTCGACCAGCACGGGTTCGTAATGCAATCCCTTAATACCGCCACTGCCATGCAATAAGGCAATTTCCAGATGGCCATTGGACACCAGCTGGCTGTAAGCCTGCCCGACGCTTTCCACCAGATGCAACAGAATGCCCGGATGGCGTTTACGCATTTCCGTTAACAGCGGCATCGATAAGGTTGCCGCGACGCTAAAAGGCGCCAGACCGACCGAGACCCGTCCCGAAAGTGCCTGACCGGCCACCAGCACATCGGTTTCCGCCTGGCCGAGCTGGCGCAGAATGGCATTAGCATGGCCATACAGCACTTTCCCTGCTTCAGTCGGCACCACGCCCTGCTGACTGCGGATCAGTAATTTGCGTTTAAAGTGCTCTTCCAGCGACACCAGCTGCTGACTCAGCGCTGGCTGGGCAATATGCAACGCTTCCGCCGCCCGGGTAATACTGCCCATATCAACGATGGTGATAAATGATTTCAGTCGCCGGGTATTCATCTGCACCTCTTAACGGTTTATGACGCAACAACCTCTGATGCCGGGGCGACCATGCCGCCATTGGCTTCGATTTCACTGCGGACCATGCTGGCGAGTTCCACCGATCCCGGCGTATCGCTGTGGATCAGGATCGATCGGGCGCGCACCGGCAATAGCTGCCCCTCACAGGTGGTCACCGTGCCATGCAGTAAAAACTGACGCACCCGGGCACGTACTGCGGACTCTTCTTTAATGACCGATCCGGCGATCCCTCTTGGCACCAGCTGCCCGCGCGCATCATAGGCCCGGTCGGCGAGGAAAATGGTCAGGGTCGGCAAGCCGCAGGCTTTGGCTGCCTGCTCAACAAAGGTGTCGGGTTGGGAAAAGATAATCAGCTGCGGATCGATACGCGCAATCGCCTGCATCACCTGCTGCGCCAGCGCTGCATCACGGTTAATCATATTCCCCATCGCGGCATGAAAGCTGACATGCGCCACTTTCACCCCTTCGGCGCGGGCGATAGCGCTGAGTGCGCCCAGCTGATACACCACCTGCTGACATAGTTGATCCGCGCTAAACGGCAGCTCTTTACGCCCGAATCCCTGCCGATCCGGTAGCCCCGGATGAGCGCCAATCCCCACGCCATGCTGTTTCGCCAGCCGAACCATCCGCGTCATAATGTCCGGGTCGCCAGCATGGAAGCCACAGGCGATATTGGCGGAAGAGACCACCTGCATCAGCGCCGCGTCATCACACAGCTGATAGACACCAAAACCTTCACCCATATCGGAGTTCACATCGATCTTCATCTGGATTCACTCACTGTTTGCGACGGTCAGAGACCGACGGCTTTTTTCATTGGCAGACAGCTGTCGCGCAGGCGCATCAGCCAGCGATTAATCTCGCCGGCGACGCTGATTGCTTCGCGCGCATCGCTTTTAATCAGCTGAATGTACTGACCAGGCTGCACCTGACCCAGACGCCATAAATCCTCTTCAATAATGCCGGCAATCTTCGGATAGCCGCCGGCGGTATTGGCGTCACTCAGCTGAATAATCGGTTCACCGGCTGGCGGCACCTGAACAATTCCCGGCACCAGGCCATAGGAGCGCATTTCAATCACTCTGGCGGGCATAATCGGTTCGCCAGACAGGCGATAGCCGGTGCGATTACTTTGCATCGACACCTGCCATAGCTGCTGCCAGAAACGACTGTGATGGGCAGAAAACAGTTCATACTCACCGGAAGGAATGGCACGCAGCTGAACCACGCCAGCGGCATTGCAGGGAAACACCTGTGCCATGGCGATGGTCGGCGGTTCGATACCCATACCGCTAACCGGTAAGGGTAACGCCGTAGTCTCGCCGATTGGCAGCCGATCGCCCTTCTGCAACCAACGCCCCTGATGGCCGCCAAAGCTGCCGCGCAACGCGGTGCTGCGCGATCCCATCACCAGCGGCACATCAATACCGCCGGCAACGCACAGATAACTGCGGGCGCCGCTGCGCGGAAAGTGCATCTCCAGTTGCTGCCCCTTTTTGACCGCGCAGCCCCACCAGGGCGGCAGCGCGACGCCATCAAGCTGGGCGCGGCAATCGGCGCCGGTCAGAGCAATACAGGTATCCGCCAAAAAGCGGACGCGAAATGGAAACAGCTGAATCTCGATACCGGCGGCATTCTCATCGTTGCCCAACAGTATATTGCCCGCGCGTAGCGCCAGCGGATCCATCACGCCACTGACCGATACGCCAATATGGCGATATCCGCTGCGCCCTAAATCCTGCACCGTGTTAAGCGCGCCGGTTTTAATAATCTCAATCACAGTTCAATCCTTTCGGCTAAAAACCGCACGCTGTCTCCCGGCGCCATCAGCGCCGGGTTCTCCGCCAGCGGGTCAAACACCGTTAATTCGGCAAAGCCAATGGCGTTCCAGCCGTTGGGCCCGGTTAATGCCGAGACTCCCGCCTGGGCGCCGCCAATGGTGACGGTGCCTTTCAACATATTCAGCGAGGGGACTTTCTTACGCGGTGTGGCGATGGTCGGGTCGAGGCCATGCAGATAACCAAAGCCCGGCGCGCTGCCCAACGCAAACACCGTGTAACTGCCCTGAGAATGACGACGAATCACTTCCGCGGCGGATAACCCGGTATGCTGACAGACCGCGTCCAGATCGGTGGCGTGTTCGCCGCCATAAATCACCGGAATTTCGATTAATTTCCCGCCCGGATCCACCGCCTGCGCCTGCTCCCACTGCCCTTTTAGCAGCGCGAGGGTGGCATCATAATCAACTGGAGTTTGACGGAACAGAACGAGGAGGTTGGTCACGCCGGGGATCAGCGATTCCACATCATCACGGGACGCCAGCCGGGCGGCCAGAGACCAGATACGGCGCTGGGCAGGCAGATCGAAATCTCCCGGCGCCTCCACCAGCCATGCCCGACTACCGATGGTAGAAATTTTTACCTTATCGCCATGGCCGGCAAGAATAAAAGAGGCGCGGGAAGGCGCCTCACCAGACAGCATCGTCATCAATTATTCCAGAGGTTCGAATTTAAGGCTGGATAACGGCTGAACCTTCTCTGCACGAATCATTTTGTATTCGGTATTCGGTCCAATCCACTTATCCCAGATTTTGTCGATGGTGCCATCGTCATCCATCGCTTTCAGGCCGGCGTTGACCTTCGCCAGCAGCGCAGGCTCATCTTTCTGCATGCCGACACCGATAGGTTCCAGCGCCATTGGCTCTTTGATCATCCCCAGTTCAACACCATCTTTTTTCGCCTGCGAAATCATTTTGATAGCGGTCATGGTGTTGGTCACAAAGCCCACCACTTTATTCTGCTCTAACGCCAGGAAGGCGGACGCAGAGTCCTGGAAGGTGACCGCTTTCGCCCCTGCCAGATAGATCGACTGCTCTGAAGTGGTGCCTTTGGTGGCGCTGATACGCTTGCCTTTAAAGTCGGCGCGGGTTTTATCAACGTTTGGCTTTTTCACCAACAACATCTCTTTCGCTACATAGTAGGGGTCGCTGAACTGAATCTGTTTACCACGGGTTTTGGTATACGCCAGGTTGGCGACCAGAACATCGGCACGTTTGGTGGCAATAACCGCAATACGCGCTTCAACAGACGTAGGCATCAGATTGAGTTTCAGCCCCATCTTGTCTGCCAGCGCGGTACAGAGATCCACATCCATCCCTACTAACTGGCGGGTTTGCGGATCGGGAGAGGAAAATGGGGGAACATCAGAATAGACCGCGCAATTTAACTGACCGCGAGCCTGAATATCCGCCAGCGCATCTGCCTGTGCCGCAGAGACGGTCATCATCAATGGCAGGGCCAGTATGGTGCCAGACAGTATCTTCATCTTCATTTTCATTAATATTTCCCCGAGATTTTTATTTAAAAGTGTATGACTGAAACATCCCCTGGCTCATTCACTACCAGACTGGCGAATGAAGCAATATAGAAACAAAGCGCGCTCACTGCAGTGTCTTTTCTGACGCCACCACCTGACTATATAAGCTGCAATTTAGCTTGTATAAGAGGTAAACCCTGTATGGCGATATGCATTTTGTATGACTGAAAAGGCCCATACCGCCGCGTAAACTGCGCTATAAGCAAAAACTATCCGGGCAGAACAAAATTATCTTAACCCTCTGGCAGAACACCACTCTAAGGTATGGATGGTTTCCAGCGTATGGAAAGATAACTCCAGTGATGAAGCGAGATGTAAGGTTGAAGATGAATTCCAGAATGGGTGTTCTGCTGAAGATTATGGCGGCCCTGTGCGCCACATTAATGCTGGCATGTGTTAAAGGTCTGGGTGGGGCAATTCCTACCGGCGAGGTGATCTTTTTTCGATCCTTTGTCGCCTTACTGCCATTGCTGATTTGGTTAAAGTTTCAGGGAAACATCCTTGATCTGATTAAAACCAAAAATATCTTTGGCCATTTAATTCGTGGATTTTCCGGCACCGGCGGTATGTATTTTAATTATCTGGCGTTAGTCTATATCTCCCTGGCTGATGCTACCGCCATTAGTTATGCCGCCCCGTTATTTACCGTAATTATGGCTGCAATTTTGTTGAAAGAAAGTGTGCGCTTCTCCCGCTGGTTGGCAGTTCTAGTTGGATTCTCCGGGATCATTGTTATGCTCTCGGCTCATTTGAATGCCAGCGGGTCTTTTTTTTCCGGTGCAGCGGTCACTACCACTTCCGGCATTGGCGTTATTTTTGCGCTGCTGGCCGCATTTTGTTCTGCCACCTCCTCGGTGCAGATCCGTTTTCTGAATGGTGTGGAAAAACCCGGCGCCATCGTTTTTTACTTCTCGTTAATGACCATGCTAATTGGTATGGCGACGATATTTTTCGGCTGGGAAGTGCCCGATGCGATGCAGCTATTACTGCTGACGGGCTGCGGTTTTTTTGGCGGTATGGCACAAATACTGATCACCCTCAGCCTGCGTTATGCCGATGCATCCCTGCTGGCGCCTTTTGATTACACCACGCTGGTCTGGTCGATGCTGATTGGTTATTTCTTTTTAGGCAGTCTCCCTACCTCCACCACTGTCATCGGGGCAGCGATAGTGGCAACCGCCGGTATTTTTACCGTCTGGAGTGAGCAACGTCAACGCAAGCCACGTATTATGCGTGGCATTAATTAAGGAGGTCATCAGCACTATCGTCACTGTTAGCATAATAATTAAAAAACTTTATTGTCAGTAAAAATAAAATTCGCCTTTATATTGCAAGCGATATCCGATTTTCATGCTGTTAATCACAACCAATGAAAACCAGGAATAAAATGATGATACGTATAAATAAAGCATATGTGGCTGCACTTTTATTAACTTCTGGTGTAAGTCAGGCCGCAGAGATTTACAATAAAGATGCCAATAAACTGGATTTTTATGGCAAAGTGCAGGGAATGCATTATTTCTCCGATAATGACAGCCTTGCAGGCGATCAAACTTATGTGCGTATCGGCTTTAAGGGCCAGACGCAAATTAATGATTTGTTAACCGGTTACGGTCAATGGGAATATCAGTTCCAGGCCAATAACAGCGAAGGCTCTGATGCTAATAACAACAACAAAACCCGCTTAGGTTTTGCTGGTCTGAAATTCGGCGATTATGGCAGTTTTGACTATGGCCGTAACTATGGCCTGGTGTATGACGCGATTGCTTATACCGATATGCTGCCTGAGTTTGGTGGCCCAACCGGTTCTGCCGACGGCTTTTTGCGCGGTCGTTCGACCGGGGTCGCCACGTATCGTAACCGTAGTTTCTTTGGCTTAGTTGACGGCTTAAATTTCGGGCTGCAATACCAGGGTAAAAACGACCGCGATAATATCACCAAAGCCAACGGCGATGGCTGGGCCGGCTCGGTAAGCTATGATACTGACTTCGGGGTTAGTTTTGCCGGTGGTTATGCCAGCCTTGATCGTACCGATGCACAAAATGCCGCCGGCGTTTATGGCAAAGGCAACAAAGGCGAAAGCTGGACGCTGGGAAGTAAATACGATGCCAACCAGTGGTATTTCGCCGCCATCTACGGTCAGACGCGTAATGCCTATGCGATTACCAATAGCAACACCAGTGAAAGCGGATTTGCTAACCAGTCGGAAACCTTTGAAGCCACCCTTCAGTACCAGTTCCTTAATGGCCTTCGCCCTTCAATTGCTTACGTGCAAACCAAAGGCAAAGATATTGAAGGTGTGGGTGATGAATATCTGTTGAAGTTTATCGAGCCGGGCATCACCTATTACTTCAATAAGAATATGAAGACTTACGTAGCGTGGAAGATTAATCAGCTCAATGACAATAATAAACTGGGGCTGGCGAGCGACGATCAGGTTGCCGTGGCACTGGTTTATCAGTTCTGATGTAACACCGGGCCAGCCTGCTGGCCCGGTGATCATTTACGGATACAATCCACGATCTTTACGTGCCATCAGAATACGCTCGCAGGCTACCGCATAAGCTGCCGTGCGTAACGTTACCGCCAGGTTTTGCGCTTTATCCCAGACGGCATCCAGGGCATGTTTCATAATGGTATCAAGTCGTTTCTCGATCTCCTCTTCACTCCAGTAAAAGCTGGAGAAGTCCTGTACCCATTCAAAATAACTCACCGTTACCCCGCCAGCGTTACAGATCACATCCGGTATCACGATAACGTTTCGCTGACGCAAGATATCATCGGCTTCAGGCAGCGTTGGACCATTGGCGCCTTCCAGTACTAACCGGCAGGTGAGCTCCTCTGCCCTTTGCGCCGTGATCTGCCCCTCCAGCGCAGCCGGGATCAGAATATCCATCTGCAGTAACCAGAATGCGCTGTCGTCGATATTATCCGCGCCGGGAAACGCGCGGATGCTGCCATGCGCTCTCTGCCAGGCCTGTAGCGCCGGAATATCGATGCCCTGAGCATTAAACAAGGTGCCACTGTGATCCTGCACGGCAATCACACGGGCGCCATGCTGATAAAACAGCTCCGCCGCGACGCTGCCGACATTACCAAATCCCTGAACCGCCACCCGACTGTTAGTCATCTCGATGCCGATTTTCGCCGCAACGGCACAGCCGGTAACAAATACGCCGCGCCCGGTAGCTTTTACCCGCCCGAGGGATCCACCTAAATGCACCGGCTTGCCGGTGACCACCCCGGTGGTGGTGGCACCGACATTCATCGAATAGGTATCCATCATCCAGGCCATCACCTGCGCATTGGTGCCAACATCGGGCGCCGGAATATCCTGTTGCGGGCCGATCAGCACCCCAATTTCGCTGGTATAGCGGCGGGTCAGGCGCTCCAGCTCTTTGCCGGATAACTGGCCGGGATCGACGCGGATACCGCCCTTGGCGCCGCCAAAGGGCAGATTCAGCGCGGCGCATTTAATCGTCATCCATGCCGACAGCGCCATCACCTCTTCCAGCGTAACATCGGGATGAAAGCGTACCCCGCCTTTTCCCGGGCCGCGCGAAAGGTTGTGCTGTACACGATAGCCTTCAAAATGGCGCACACTGCCATCGTCCATCTCCAGCGGGATATCGACAATTAAGGCGCGCTTCGGATGGCGCAGGGTATCAGCCCAGCGCTCAAGCTCACCAAGGAACGGCAGAACGCGTTCAACCTGCGCAAGATAGGTGGACCATGCCGAATTGTGGTCCCCGCTGACATAAGAGAGTGCTGACAATGTTAACCTCCGTTTTAAATTTGTCGCCGGAACCATTAACAGGGGAAAAAGCCAATCAGGATGGCAGCGACAATAATTAAAAATATTAAGGACAGGATGACCTGAGACGTTAAACCGGGGGCCAGATTACGGGAAACGGGCGGTGGCGGCTTGCAGGAGTTGGTGATGGCGTCATAACCAAAAACTATATAACCCGCCAGCTTGAGGACCGGGGGCAAATCATCATAACGGCAGCCATAAATGGCCCCCTACAGTGGTTGCAGATCTGCCGATGTCGATACTGTCGCCCGGATTTCCCGGCAAATTATTTCTTTATCCACTCAATGAATACTGCTTACCCCATGAAAAACCATATACAGACCAACAATAGCGATCAACAGGCTGGAGAAATAGGGCGCGCGCCGGGCGAAGGTGGCAAAACCTGACCAGCGCTGCGTAACATGACGAACACTAAGCGCCGCAGTGGCGCCAACAATCACCAGCGTCAACGCCAGACCGATACTGAAGCAAAACACCAGCGCCGCGCCGAGGGAAAACTGTTTCACCTGAATACAGAGCAGCAGCACAGTAATCGCCGCCGGACAGGGAATTAAGCCACCGGTCAGACCAAACAACAGGATCTGCGTATTGGTGACACGGCGATTGGCAAAACGCTGGCGAATATCATCGGCATGCGCCCGCTGATGGGCATCCTGAAACTCCTGTGAGCCCGCTTCCAGCCCTGCAAGTCCGGCATGCTGGTCATGGTGGTCATGGTGGTCATGGTGGTCATGATGGTTATGGTGGTTATGGTGGTTATGTGCCTGCCCGGCTTTCCACTGAGACTCTTCAGACCAGGTACGCCAGAACATCCATACCGCAGTGGCGAGAATAATGATGCCGGAAACCAGCTGGAACCAGGGTTCGGCAGTGTCAGCACTGACTTTGTGACTGATAAACATACCGCCCATGGCGATCAGCCAGACCACTGCCGTATGGGAAAGCGTGGCTGCCAGGCCAAGCATCACCGCCTGCTTTACCGTGCCGCGGATGGCGATAATAAATGCCGCCATCATGGTTTTCGAATGACCCGGCTCCAGGCCATGCAGCGCCCCCAGCAAAATGGCGCTGGGAATAAACAGCCATGCACTGGTGGTGCCCTGATTGAGTAACGCGGCAAAATCGGTCATGTTCAGTATCCGGGATGGTAGAATGCGGTGAATTCAACTTCTTATACCATTGCTATATACTATACCCCAGTATAGTTAAATACAATGTGGAGACCACCATGTCGCATACCATTGCTAATCAGAAAAAGTTACTGACACGCATTCGCCGCATTAAGGGTCAGGCTGAAGCCTTAGAAAAATCGCTGGAAACCGGCAGTGAATGTATCCAGATACTGCAGCAAATTGCGGCGGTCAGAGGCGCAGTTAATGGCCTGATGAGTGAAGTGCTGGAAGGACATATCAGAGAACATCTGATGAATGAGACCGAATCCCGCAGCCAGCGTGAAGCGGATATGGAAGATATTGTCGCGGTGATCCGATCTTATCTGAAGTAACAGATCCGCTGTTGATTAGCCGTTCACCCGCTAATCAACTTCTGCCAAATCTCACTGAATTTCCACTCTGATCTCATTTTTGACAGTTAGTCGCCTGAACGCTGCCAGATAAATTGTAATCGATTACTTTAAGTGGCAAGTTAAAAGTAATCGATTACCTAACAAATAACCTGATTCAAATCACCCTGGAGATCACTATGCTGCTTAGAAAACCGTCCGGGAGCTGGTTACTCAGCTCATTGCTGCTGTTATCGGCAGTCAGCTTTTCTGCTACTGCCGTCAAAGCGGCGGACGATCAGATCGCTCTGCAAGGCTATAGCTTGCGCAATGTCGGCACGCTGGAACAGCAATATGCAATGGCCCATGAGGCGGGATTTAAAGCGATTGAGATTGTCGGCGATCAGGGAGTTAGTGCCGGGCAGATGCGTGCCCTGCTGCAAAAATATCAGCTGAAGGTCACTTCCGATCATGTTCAGCTCGCTGACCTGGAAGCCGATACCGGCAAGATCGTCACTTTTAATAAAGCGATTAATAACCACGTCCTGATCGTTCCGTGGCTGAAACCAGAACAGCGCCCGGATAGTATCGCAGGCTGGAAACAGATGGGGCAGCGGCTGGATAAACTGGGTGCGGCACTAAAAAAGCAGGGAATGCAGCTGGGTTACCACAACCATAATTTTGAAATGAAAAAATACGGCGGAAAAACCGCGCTGGAAATTATTCTCGATAACGCCAGCCCACAAAACCTGATGCTGGAAGCCGATGTTGCCTGGATCTCGCGCGGTGGCCAGGATCCAGTACGCTTTCTGCAGAAATATCGCGGGCGCATCTTTGCCATTCATGCCAAAGATAACGCCGCAATCGGCGTTCGCGATGATGAGATGAACTTTGCCCCCGCTGGCGCCGGCCTGTTGGCCTGGGATGAGATTTTACCGGCAGCAGAAAAAGCCGGTACGCGCTGGTACATAGTGGAACACGATTTGCCAAAAGATCCGCGCGCAATTATCACCAGCGCCAGGCGCTATTTAGAGAACAACCTGAAGTAATGTCGCGTTGAGTTGGCTGGCGAACGCCAGCCAACCGCATGTGGTCAGGCAGAGGCTCTCTGCACAAAACGCCACGCCAGAATCGATTTCTCCGGTTTACTCTGCGGATCGTTGATCTTACGCAGCAGCAGGCTGACTGCCTGTTTACCGATCTCGGTCGTCGGCTGCTCTATAGTCGTCAGCTGCGGGGTAGTAATAAAACCTAATTCAGTACCATCGAACCCCACCACCGCAATATCATCCGGCACGTTCAATCCGGCAGCGGCAATAGCGGACAGAGCGCCCGCCGCCAGCGTATCAGAGACGGCAAAAATCGCATCAGGCCGTGGCTCACAGCTCAGCAGATGCGCAGTTTCTGCCTTACCACTCTCATAATTGAGTTTTTCAGCATAGCGGATCTGGCAATAGCTATTACCCTGCTCTTGCAATAAGTCGCGATAACCCTTTTCACGCAGATTGGCATATTTATAGCTCAGGTCGTGGTTGATCATCGCAATACGTTGCCGGCCCTGCTGCAGCAAGTAGTCAATAATAAAGCGCGACGCCTCAATATCATTAATGCCCACCGTAGAAACTGACGAAGCATCATCATATTCAGCACATTGTACCCAGGGCGCATCGCCAATCAGGTTTTGTAGTTCAGGTAAGGTCGAAAGTGCATCCATCGAAATCACCCCATCCACCATCTTGCCTGACAGCAGTTGCAGACTGGACTGTGAGCGCACAATATCGGAACCGGAATTACACAGCAGAATACGGTAACCGTTCTTCTCCGCTTCAGCTTCAATTCCCTGTACCACGTCGGCACAGAAGGGGTTGGAAATATTGGATACCATCACCAGCAACATACCGCTACGTGCGGTTCGCAGTTGGCGTGCAAGCAGATTGGGTTGATAGTTACTGGCTTTGATAGCAGCGAGCACGCGCTGCCGGTTATCAGGTTTTACCGTATCAATATTATTCAGAACCCGGGATACCGTTGCTACCGAGACACCGGCCAGACGGGCGATTTTTTGAATCGACATACTCAAAACTATCTCACGCTAATCCACTGATTGCGACAGAGTAACACAGTTCCTACGGGGGCTATATCAGCGAAGAATGCCACCCGGCTGGAGCCATTAATGGCTCCAGCCGGGTGCACGGTATCGGATTTACGGCAGATTCATGACTGCGACACCTCAACCCAGCACTGCTGGCGATGGCTTTGCAGAATGGCGTCAAGAATGAACATACTCTGCGCACCATCATAAAAGGTGGCGAATTCCGCCATATCCACGCCCGGCTGTTTACCTGCAGCAATAAACTGATAAAACTTACCCAGCATATTTTTAAAGGCATCAGGCCAGCCTTCAATATGTCCCCCCGGGAAATGCGCCGCCCCCTGCACGTCGGCATTCAGTTGGGCGGGATCGTCACTCAGTAGCTGATTAGGCTGGTTACGGGCGCCAACCCACAGATTTTGCGGTACTTCCTGATCCCAGCACAGTGACTTTTCGCTGCCATTAACTTCAAAAATCAGCCGGTTTTTACGTCCGGCACTCACCTGCGAGACGTTAAACGAGCCGCGGCTGCCGTCATCAAATCTTAGTAATACTGCGGCAAAGTCCTCGGTCACCACCGGCTTCTCATCATACTCCGGCAATACCGTGCCGGAAGTGAAGGTAGCGGCGCCATTTTTCGCCGCTTTTCTTTGTGGATGTACAATGGAGAAATCCGCCATTACCGCCACGATCTTGCGGCCAGTGACAAACTGCAGCGTATCACACCAGTGCGAGCCAATATCAGCCACCGCACGCGACTCCCCGCCTACTTCAGGTTCAATACGCCAGTTGTAGTCGGTATCAAACAGCATCCAGTCCTGGAAATAACCGCCATGCGCCGCAAACAGACGACCAATCTCATTCCGGCGCACCATACTGGCCGCCTGCTGCACCATCGCAAACTGGCGATAGACAAAGCTGACGCCATGCACCACGCCGTACTGCTCCGCCAGCGCCACCAGCCGCCGCGCCTCGTCGCTGCTCATACATAACGGTTTCTCTGAGAACACATGTTTACCGGCGCGGATAATCTTTTCATTAATCGCGGCATGCAGCGCATTCGGCGTGCAGTTATGCACCACCTGCAAACCCGGATGCGCCAGCAATGCCTCAATACTGCCGTAAGCATGAGAAATATTCAGCTGTCGCGCTTTTTGCTGCGCGGCTTCGGCGGAGTAATCCGCCAGAGCCACCACATTGACAAAACCCAGCCGACGCATGGCTTCAATATGCGCCGGGCCAATAAATCCGGAACCGATAATACCCACATTAATCACACGACTGCTCCTTTGGCGATAAACCCAGCATGGTACGCATCTGCTCGCTGTCATCGGAGGTGACAGCAAAATCATCAAAAGCGCGCGCGGCAACCGGGATAATCTGTTGCCGGATAAATTCAGCACCTTCGCGCGCGCCACATTCGCCATCTTTCAGGCAGCACTCCCACTCCAGCACCGCCCAGCCAGCGTAGTCATAGCGGGCCAGCTTGCTGAAAATAGCTTTAAAGTTAATTTGACCGTCACCCGGCGAACGAAAACGTCCCGGACGATCGATCCATGCCTGATAGCCGCCATAGACGCCACTGTGTGCCGCAGGGTTAAATTCCGCATCTTTGACATGGAAGGCTTTAATCCGCTGATGGTAACGGTCGATAAAGCCGAGATAATCCATATGTTGCAGATGCATATGGCTGGGGTCATAGAGAATATTGCAGCGTGGGTGATTATCAACCAGCGCCAGGAAGCGCTCAAAAGTCACGCCATCATGCAAATCTTCCCCGGGATGTAGTTCATAACAGAGGTCCACCCCATGCTGATCAAAACTGTCGAGGATCGGCCGCCATACACGCGCCAGTTCACCAAACGCGGCATTAAGCAGATTCTCCTTGCGTGGCGGCCAGGGATAAAAATAGGGCCATGCCAGCGCGCCGGAAAAAGTCGCATGCGCCGCCAGTCCCAGACGCGCAGAGGCTGACGCCGCCAGCTTCAGCGTATTAATCGCCCACTGCTGGCGCGCCTGCGGATTTGCGCGATACTGCGGCGGGGCAAAATCATTAAATGCCGCATCATAGGCTGGATGTACCGCCACCAGCTGCCCTTCCAGATGAGTCGATAATTCACTGATCGCCAACCCATGGCCCGCCAGCACTCCGCTGATTTCATCACAGTAAGTCTGGCTGCTTGCGGCACGAGCCAGATCAAAGATATGTGGATGGTTGCAGGGGATTTGTACGGCTTTAAAGCCTAACCCTGCCGCCCACACGGCCAAACCTTCCAGGGAATTAAACGGCGCCCTATCGCTGATAAATTGCGAAAGGAAGATGCCCGGGCCTTTTAACGTTTTCATTATTACCTCCAGCCATTACGCCCTGGTCACGGTCGGATCTTTATATTTGAATGAGAGCATAAAGATCACGGCGATGATGGCGGCGGCGATCGCCGGGATCCACCAGAACGTTGCCCAGCTTTGCACCGCTGATGCCGTACCTGCTGCGAACAACATGTTGTACAGGGCACCCGAGATTTGCGAGCCCAGAAACATGCCAATACCGTAGGTAAACATCAGAATAAGGCTCTGCGCCTGACCTTTAATTTTCTCGCCCGCCACCCGGTCGGTATAGATAAAACCAATAACGAAGAAGAAGTCATAACAGATGCCATGAATGATAATTCCGGCATACAACAACCCGCGATACTCCTCGTTAATACCAATGGCAAACATGCCATAGCGAACGAACCATGCCACCATGCCGGCCAGCAACATGTATTTCACCCCCAGCCTTCTGAACAACAGCGGGATGATCAACATAAAGAAGATCTCGGACATCTGGCCGAAGGACATCACGGTACTGACATTCTGCACGCCAACATCAGCGAGAAACGTCGCGGTATAAGCGTAGTAAGTGCCAAGCGGAATCGAGATCAGCATGGCGCAGACCATAAAGATCAGAAAATGGCGCTGTTTTAGCAGGGCAAAAGCATCGGCGCAGAACAGATCGCGCAGCGCCAGTTTTTGTCCCTTCGCCGGTGCCGGCGTGTGCGGTAAAGTCAGGCTGTAAAGCGCCAGTAGCACCGAGCAACCCGCAGCCACATAGAAAATAGAGACGCTGGCGGAAAGGCCGAGCATGCCGATGCATACCCCGGCGACAATCCAGCCAATGGTGCCAAAGACGCGGACCACCGGGAAACTGCGCTCGCTATTCGCCAGACTATGAAAGGCAATATTGTTAGTCAGCGCCAAAGTCGGCATAAAACACAGGGTATAGGCAAACAGCAGAGCGATAAGCTGCGCGCCGTTTTCATTCATCAATGTCTGCGGCACAAACCACAGAATCACGCCGCCGAGCAGATGCAACACCGCCACCACCTTCTGCGAGGCAAAAAAGCGGTCCACAACCATACCCAGTACAAACGGTGACAGAATGGTGGCGATCGGTCCGGCGGAAAAGGCGTCGCCGATCAGGTGGGAAAGATGATGTTGGGTCATCACCAGGCCGAGGGTGACGGACCATGAACCCCAGATAAAGAACTCTAAAAACATCATTAGCGCCAGCCTGGGCACGACCATCACGCCGCGCCGGACGTTCGCTGCATTGTTACTATCAACTGAAGAAACCATGATGTCCCTCGCAAAAGTAATCGATTACAATCTTGTCGAAATGAAATGTAATCGATTACTTTTATAGTTACCCGTCGTTTCGGTATGAAATGGGAGACGAGTCACACTTAGCTGGCGAAAACCTTAATCTGCGGGTACTCACCAAACAAAACGGGGCCATCGCAGGCCCCGTCTTATTCCGCAACGGCATCAGCAATGATATGACAGACTATTGATCATTTGCATCCTGCCACTCATCACCTTCCCGTTCCGGGGTGTCAAAGGCAACCAGACTGGCATAATGCAGCTCACGATCTTCAACGAAAATACTGCGCACAATCCCCTGCGCCAGGCGTCTCGCCCCCTGGATAATTTGCCGTGTGTCAGGGTTGAGGGGTAAAGCAGTAGAAATGCGCCAGCGCCGGATTGCTGCCAGGCTGCTTTTCCAGAAAGCGGAAATCATCCCCCAGATAAGGCGAAGTGGCATACCCCATTGCTGAGGTATGCCAGACCGCGGATTAGAAGCTGTAGTTGGCGGAAACGGAGACGCTACGTGGCGCACCGTAAACCAGGGTATTGCTGACATCGAGATTGTAGGTTTTATCAAACAGGTTATTCAGATTAGCCTGTACTGACAGCTGTCTGGTGACCTGATAGCGGGCAAACAGGTCCACCAGTGCGTAGCTACCCTGCTCTGAATAGAAGGTGCCGTTGCCATCCGGACCGGCAACATTGTCCCAGACATGGGTCTGCCAGTTAACGCCACCCCCGACGGTCAGCTGCTGCAGCATCGGCAAACGATAGCGGCTAAACAGTTTCAGCGTGGTGCGCGGCTGGTTTGGATTCACCGCTGCGCCTTCCGCATCTTCCGCAACATAACGGGTGGCGCCAAAGGTCATCTGCAGATTATCGGTTACCGCGCCATTAATTTCGAACTCAATCCCTTTGCTCACCGTACCATGCAATTCATAGTAGGCAGATTCAGTGGTCCCCGGAATCAGGCTGTAATCAGTGGCGCCCAGATGATCCTGCTCGATACGGAATAGCGCTAACGAGGTAGTCAGACGGCTATTCAGCCAGTCGGCTTTGATACCGGTCTCATAACTTTTGCCGGTAACCGGCGTCAGATAGGCGCCGTTGCTGTCACGATAAGCCTGCGGCTTAAAGATCGAGGTATAGCTGGCGTAAGCAGAATAAGTGTCATTGAAGTCATACACCAGACCCGCGTATGGCGTGATGTTATTTTTCTCCATATTCTGCGTCAGGGTGCTGGTGCTGTAATTGGTATAGCGGGCGCCGACAATCAGATGCAGCGGATCGGCCAGTGAAATACGGGTGGCGGTGTAAACTGACTTCTGATGCACCGTATCGTCCTGCGCTAAACTCTGCTCACCCCAAACCGTCTCCGGGAAATAGCCGTTCCAGTTATTAAAATTGCCCAACTCTTCCGCTGAGATGTTGGCATAGGTGTTTATATAGCGGTTATTCTGGCGGCTATAGCTGACCCCCGCCATTAACTCATGCTGGCGTCCCAGCAGTTCATAAGGGCCGCTGGCAAAAGCATCAACCGCATCGACTTTACGGGTACCACTGTTCCAGCCGGTGCCGCCAACCACCGGATAATTAGCATACGGGCTGACACCGATGCCGGTGGTTTTATCAAAGTAACCATCGATGTACATCATTTTGCTGTCAAAATCGACTTCCGTATGGGCACCGTTAACGGTCAGGTTCCAGCCGTTGGCGAAATCCTGCTTCAGGCTGGCAAAGATCTTTTTCGAGGTTTTATCGTTATAGGCCCAGTCTGGCGCGGTACTGGTGCTGCGGTCATAATGGGTTTTGCTGCCGTCAGTATAAAAGGCCGGCAAGCCGTTCCAGGTGGCGCCTTTGGTGTTGGTTTGCTGATAGTCATAGCCTACCGATACCGTGGTAGAGTCGGTCAGGTCGGCGTCCAGCACACCATAGAGGAATTTCTTAGTCGAATTATAACGGTCGAGCCAGCTGTCCTGATCCTGATAACCAGCGATCACCCGGCCGCGGACATTCCCTGACTCGCTCAGAGGCGCGGAGAGATCGGCGACATAACGCTGTTTATCCCAGCTACCATAGCTGGTAGAGAGATTGCCGACAAACTCCTTACTGTCCGCATGCTTACGCACCATATTCACTGATGCCGCCGGGTTGCCGGCGCCGGTCATTAACCCGGTGGCGCCGCGCACCACTTCCACACGCTCATAGATAGCGGTATCAGCCAGCGCATCGCCTAAATTCCACTGGCCATCAAAGCTGGTTGCAATACCATCAACCATGTAGTTATCAATCATGAAACCACGTGAGAAGAAGGTGCTGCGGCTATTACCGGAATTGAACTCGGTAACGCCAGTGGTATTTTTCAGCACCTCATCCAGCGATTGCAGCTGCTGATCTTGCATCCGCTGCTGGCTGATTACGCTGACAGATTGCGGCGTATCACGCGCGGTTAAAGCCATTTTGCTGGCGGAGCGGGTAACCGGCACATTGTAATCACTCTTTTGCTGCGTGCTGTCCGGGTTTTCCGTCGCCGCATCAACCACCAGCGTTTCTTCTTTATTGGTTGTTTCAGCCGCTGCTGCGTAAGGAACCTGCAACGCAGTGGCGATCACTACAGTCAGCAGGGAGAGAGACGGGGGATTGATGCTGGCGGATGCGAAATCGCGAACGCGACTTTCCCTGTTATGGCGTGGAGCAAAAAACATTATTCATCCTCAGGAGATTTTATTATTTTTCAGTTAACGGAATGAACAGGCATTTTTTGACCGGATAAATGCCGTACATTCGGGCATATTTTCCCTGTACCAGCAATAAGTTACTGCGGCAGCAATAGCTCTGGCGGTGATATCTTTCCCTGCAAACCTTCGCTGATTGCGAGCAACGCCACTGTAATGTTACTCGTCAACATAAAGCGAATGAGAAGTATAATCATTTTGATTAGCAATGTAAAAAGATGTTACCAGCACCGTCTGAGGCTGGACACCTGCCATCCCTCATCCGGTTAAGTCACATTCTGCCGAACTGCTACACTCAGAGACGAAAATTGACCACTTCCATTGTTAGCAAAGGCAGGCCATTACTATGTCGGAAAATAACTATCAGCCACCCAAAGTCTGGACATGGAACCAACAGAACGGCGGCAACTGGTCCAAAATTAATCGTCCGGTAGCCGGACCTACTCATCAGGCCACGCTGCCGGAAGGTAAGCATCCGCTGCAGCTCTATTCGCTCGCCACGCCGAATGGGCAGAAAGTGACGATTCTGCTGGAAGAACTGCTGGCGCTTAATGTCAGCGGGGCGGAATACGATGCGCATTTGATCCGCATCAGCGAAGGCGATCAGTTCTCCAGCGGTTTTGTCGCGGTCAATCCCAACTCAAAAATCCCGGCGCTACTCGACCGCTCTGCCCTGACGCCGGTGCGGGTATTTGAATCGGGGGCGATTTTGCTGTATCTGGCAGAGAAGTTCGGCCATTTTCTGCCAAAAGAGCTGGCGGCCCGTAGCGAAGTGCTGAACTGGCTGTTCTGGCTACAGGGCTCGGCGCCCTATCTCGGCGGTGGTTTTGGCCATTTCTATAGCTATGCGCCGGTGAAGATCGAATACGCTATCGACCGCTTTACCATGGAAGCCAAGCGACAGCTGGATGTGCTGGATCGCCAGCTGGCAGAGCATCGCTATATTGCCGGTAACGACTACTCGATTGCCGATATCGCCATCTGGCCCTGGTATGGCAACCTGATACTGGGTGAAATATATGGTACGGCGGCTGAATTCCTTGATGTTGCCTCCTACCGCCATCTGCAGCGCTGGGCACAGGAGATCGCCATGCGTCCGGCGGTACAGCGTGGTCGTATGGTTAACCGCACCTGGGGCGAACCAGCCGAACAGCTGCATGAACGTCATGACGCCTCGGATTTCGAGCGGCAAACTGAGGATAAGCGCCAGCCATAATTACCGGCGGGAGTCAGGGTTTCGCCTGGCTCCTGCGTGGCATCTTTGCTTGCAATTAGGTAGTGCCCTATCTATATTTCAACCATGACAACACCGCAAAATGACCCAAAAGCGGCTGACGCGCCCCTGTTGCTCGATCAACAGCTGTGTTTTGCCCTCTACTCCGCCAATCTGGCGCTGCATAAGCTTTACCGGCAACTGCTGGCAGAGCTGGATCTGACCTATCCGCAATATCTGGTGATGATGGTGCTGTGGGAAAAGGATGATGTTACGGTCTCCGACATTGGCGCCCGGCTGTTTCTCGATTCCGCCACCCTGACGCCGCTACTGAAGCGTCTTGAAACCGCCGGTATGCTGCACCGGCAGCGCTCGCGCCAGGATGAGCGTCAGGTGGTCGTCACGTTAAGTGAAGCTGGTCGTCTGTTACGGCAGAAAGCGCTGGCGATCCCGGAATCGGTGCGCTGTGCGGCGGCCTGTGATGTCGGAACCTTACAGGGACTCAAGCAGCAACTGGAAATACTGCGCGATAATCTGAACAGCTAGGCACGGCGTAAATGCACAGAGGGCCGGTCAATACTGACCGGCCCCGTTTTTTTTACGGCCTGACGCCGTTATCCGCGATTAAGACTCCGGCATCGCTGACGAATGGTGAGTTGAAATCAACCATTGCTGGCCATTCCAGGCATAGGTAAAGGTATAACGGGCAGATACTGCGGTATTATCTTTAAAGGTAAAAGTATAGGTCCCGGCATCGATCGCCTTATTACAACCGATACGAATCGTACGACTGTCAATTTTCCCTACTGGTTTCTTTTGTAAAAAATGTTCAAAGTACTCTTTGCGCTCCGCATCGGTTAATCTCACCGTATTAGATACGGTTGGCAATAACACCGCGTCAGTCAGATAATTTTGCGCGACTTTCTGCGGGTCTCCGGATTTCAGTGCGTCATTCCAGCGGTCAAACAGTCCGGCAATATGTTGTTGATCGACAGGCTCACATTTGTTGTCGCTGGCGAGTACAGAAGCTGACACTGATGATGCCAGCATAAAAAGGGCAATACGGGTTTTCATTAAAAACATCCTTGATTAATTAACGCAAGGACATTTAATATCCCCTGGTTTATTTAGGCAATGAAATTTACGCATACTTATAATTCAGGAATAAAAGAATACAAAAGCGGTTACAAAGCCATTAAATTAATAACAGTCTAATTATATTGTTTTGATTTATATACCTTATGATACCCCTGACACTTCCATCAGCTGATGCGACAGTCTCTCGATCGGCGTCCTTCCCGGCTGCCATCATAGTTGCTGGCTCGACCGGATGCAGATTGCATTTCGGCCCAGCCATAACTGGGGACATCTCCGCACTAAACACCGGGTCTCCGCCGGCAGGGAAATACCCGCCGCCGCCGCCGACAGCAGATGGTTTTTTTCTCACCACTATCTACAATTTATACCGTCATCGTCCGAAAAAAATACAACGCCTTATTGCACCATTCATTTGTCAACATGCATCGTTATCGCAGTAGTGCACGACCAATTTACCGAAAATGGACCTGCTATGCGCCAGAGTGAGACTGCGTAACTTTATGACTGCACTGATATAAACACATTTCATTTTAATGCGTTAATACCCCTGCCAGTCAGATGCGGGGCGATTCTCAGTTGCCGAACACCAAACGTCAGTAAATGAGGCGCTGCCGTTTATATATTCCTCCGCCGCCGGAGGCTATGTGAATAAGGTGCAATTTAACCCGATAACAAATTGAAAAAAATCAATTTTAAAATATAGCGACCAACAGGATTACGCCATCTGCAACTGGCGTAATAACTGGCATTGCGCCGTTGCTATTTTCATCCCGGTAATAACGCATTAATGGCGGCGAATAATATCAATGTTTTCATCTGGTTTGATGGAGGTTTTTTATGGAAAGCGATTACAATATTTTACTCCTTGATGAGTGCTACCTGTCATGTCTGGGGATCACCCGCTTATTAGAAGAGAGAAACCCGCATAGTTTCCGCTTCAGTTATGCAACTTCGCTGGCGCAGGCAAGATCATTTATTTATAGCCAAAAAATTGACGCAGTTATTTTAGACAGTGAAAATAATGTTACTCTTTCCAGTACTAAAGCGTTCCTGCGAGAAATACGTTTAAAACAACCTGAGATTAAGCTGATTGTGTTTACCAGCCATTTCTCTTTGTCACTATTAAGAATGTCCCAGATGCTGATAATCAATGGGTTTCTGTCACGCCGCGAGCCGCTTTTGCCGCTGGCGGAAAGTCTGCAGCTGCTGCTGTTTGGCAACAAAAGTCAGTTAAGCGCCAGCTTTATCCGCCAGGCGGAGCAGCTGGCGCCAACAGCCTGCGCCGCCGCCCTGACACCAGCGGAGAGCCGTATCTTGCGCTTCCTGCTGGAGGGGAAAACCCCGGCGCAAATTGGTCGCCTCACCCAGCGCAGCGTAAAAACTATCAGTAGTCAGAAACGCAGCGTGATGCGCAAGCTGGGGATCACCAGAACCAGTCAGCTGATTATGATGAGTGAAGGGTTATATCAGAATTTTTATTAGTCACCTCTGGCCGCGGATATTAGCCTCAGAGGCTCCACTACGGTTAACCATTACTCATTTTTGCGGCTTGCTATACAGGTTAAGATGCATTATTACTGTAGCGCTGGTTATCAGTTTTATTCTCCCTCGCCTGGGGTAGCCCCTTTCGTACTGTGCCGCTTGCCGGCCAGACAATCTTCTATTTTAAATTAATACAAAGTTCATTTAACTAAAAATAGAGTTAGTCGCCACCATAACTATCGTTTGCTTCTGTTAATGACACTAATATATACGTAAAATCAATAAAAAAAACAGTAAACAACTCAGTAAAAAAGGGTAGCATTCTTAATGCTTTTTTAATTTTAGAATAACCGGCCAAAATAAATAAACCCCGCCAGTAAACCTATAATCACCTCTACTCTGTTCATGACGGTCTGAGGTGTCCTATGAAGCGCTGTCTCATCGCCTCGCTCTGTTTCTGCCCGGGAATTATCCTGGCAGGCTGCTCCTCATTTTATCCGCCATGGAATAACCCCAGAGACTATCCCGTTGACTATCAGATAATAAAGGATAAAAGAGCCGGGATTATAACCATGACCGATGAACAGCGTGCCGTGGTGGTGGTTCCCGGCGCCCTGAACGGCAGTAATGCCGATTTAAGAGTCTGCCCGGAACCGCCGGCAGATGCGGCCTCGGACATCGCCAACGCGTTTAAAGCACAAATAGAAGCGGCGAATGCCAATCCGGTTGCCAGACAAAACGCTGAAACACAAATGTCGAAAGAGTCGTCCTTCACACTCTCTGCAATTCTCGATCGTACCCAGGGGTTAGAGCTATTTCGCGATGGTGCAAATACCCTCTGTATCGCCTGGTTAAATGATATTTACAATAATGGTGATCTGGACTCGTGGCGTGAGGATTTCCGTTACCTGCTTTCTCTCTCATATCAGTTGATAAACAAGGAGATAACATCAAGACAGAGTGGGGTAGCAAAAACCAACGGTGCCAAATGAAAACCGCTGTTCTATGATTAACATCACTCTGTTTTATTTGAATTTATTCTGACTTTATCAATTCTTATAGGAAATATCTTAATGTGCATCTTTTGATATCGCAGGCATCGTCATCTTCACTATAACAAAAACTACTTTTAATATTAATTAAATATCACCATGTGATGTTCAAAAATCATCAGATTAAATAACGGTTTTTTAGATAAATATTTATTACCATTATTTGATTCTGAATTTGTTAAGCCATGCCCAATAAAGTACATTCCGCTAGTGGGAGACGGTCATGAACAGAACAAAATTCAGTGAGAAACAAATCCACTTTACGCTAAAGCAGGTCGAAGTCGGTGGTAATATTCAGGATGTATGTAAGATCATGGGAATATCACAAGCCACTTTTTATAACTGGAGGAATAAATACAGTCCAAAGAAAGTTGAAAGCCAGAAAAAAGTAAGAATGCTCGAGATGGAGAATAAACGCTTAATGACCCGGATAAGAGAACTGGAGCAGGATAAAAATATTTTGCTTAATGAACTAAAAAAAAACCGTTAGGCCAGATGATCCACGAATGCACTTATCATCTTTAGCTATTCGTTAAACTCTCTTTCTCTTTTTTTCCGGCTAACAACATTATTTAGCAGCTATCGTTGGCCCTGTGAAGCGCTAAATATCAGTCTATTCCCCTGCTATTGATGCCTTCGAAACTGGCGGTAAGCCGTCGGCTTAGCTCCGGATATCGTCCGGATATCCGGAGCTCTGCGGTATACGCCGGGAGCCGATACAGATCACATTTCACAACATTATGGTGATTATGCTCACGTTACCCTGTGCATTTGCCCGAAAAATGATGCGTATTTACTCCGCTTTCACCAGGGCGAGAACTGATTGTTAACTATACAGTGTATAATTGAAACGGTGTTTTAGAATTAAAAAGCACCACACTGTATAGCAAAACCCGGGCGACACTCACCTGCAGGCGGTGTCATCGCCCGGCGGTTACTTCCCTGGAAACCCTCTGACGGCAGGAATTATTGTGAAAATACGCTCTGTTGATGTCACCGTTTTTAATTACCCTACCCGACGCGTCGCGGACAGCGCTGGTCATTCACACCCCGGTGAAGAGAGCCTGGCGACGATGGCGATGCTTACCATCACCAGCGATGAAGGTGATTGCGGCTACTCCTTTGCACCGCCGGAAGTCGTACGCCCCCATGTGGTTAACGCCTTCTTTAAAAAAGTACTGATTGGTCAGAACCCCTTTGACCGTGAACGCCTGTGGCAGGATTTGGTGCACTGGCAACGCGGTAGCGCCCACCAGCTGACAGAACGCGCGCTCTCTTTTGTTGAACAGGCGCTGTGGGATCTGATTGGCCGTAAGCTGAAGATGCCGGTACATAAGTTGCTGGGGGGCTATCGCGAAAAAGTCCCGGCCTATGGCAGCACCATGTGCGGTGATGAACTACCGGGCGGGCTGTCGACCCCGGATGAATTTGCTCAGTTCGCGGAAAAACTGGTGGCGCGTGGTTACCAGGCGATCAAGCTGCATACCTGGATGCCGCCAGTCGCCTTTGCGCCGGACCCCAAAATGGATATCAAAGCCTGCGCCGCCGTGCGCGAAGCGGTAGGGCCGGATATTGAACTGATGCTGGATGGCTATCACTGGTACAGCCGCAGTCAGGCGTTGACCATCGGTAAGGCGCTGGAAAAACTCAACTTTGCCTGGTTTGAAGAGCCAATGGAAGAGGAGAGTATGGCGTCCTACGCCTGGCTGGCGGAAAATCTGTCGATTGACGTGATTGGTCCGGAAAGCCTCGGCGGGAAACACCACAGCCGTGCCGACTGGGTCAAAGCGGGCGCCTGCGATATTTTGCGCGCCGGCGCCAATGGCGTTGGCGGCATTTCTCCCTGCATGAAAGTGGCCAGCCTCGCCGAAGCCTTCGGTATGGATTGTGAGGTCCATGGCAACGGCGCTGCCAGCCTGGCGGTAGTCGGCGCGATCCGTAACTGCCGCTGGTACGAACGCGGTCTGCTGCATCCGTTCCTTGATTACGATCAGCCCCCGGCTTATCTCCACAGCCTGGTTGATCCCATGGATGAGCAGGGATTCGTCCATCTGTCGAATCGCCCCGGACTGGGGGAGGACATTAACTTTGATTACATAGAGACCCATACCGTCAGTCGCGACTGATCTACGGGCAGAAAAACAATAACCCCCAAGTCAGCCGAAGCGACAGCTTCAGCAACGAAGGGGGAATAAACCTCTGACTCTACCCGGAAGGTACAATATGAACACTGGCACCCTGACAGCCGCGTGGATGTTTGCGCTGCTGTTGCTGATGCATGGCGGTGCGGCGCAGGCGAAAACTCCGCCCGACCAGCTCATCATCGGCATGAATATGAATAACCTGCTCACTCTCGACCCGGCGGCAATGACCGGTAATGAAGTCGTGGGCATTGTCGTTAATCTGTATGACTCGCTGGTCGAACTGGATCCCGACCAGCTGACGAATGTCCGCCCGGCGCTGGCCACCAGCTGGCAGGTGAATAGCGACGATAATCTGCTGACCTTTACATTGCGCCAGGGGGTCACTTTCCACTCCGGCAACCCGCTGACCGCAGAAGACGTAGTGTGGTCGATGCGTCGTATTCTGCATCTCAATTTGGCGCAGGCTTCAGTCTGGAAGTCTTATGGCTTTAGCAAACAGAATGTCGATCAGATGGTGCGCGCGCCCGATCCCTGGACGGTAGAAATTGCGCTGCCGAAAGCCAACGATCCGCAGCTGGTGATCTATTCTCTTGCGGCGCTGGGCAGCGGTTCGGTACTGGATCGCAAAACCGTACAGTCCCACGAGCGTAATGGCGACTGGGGCAATCACTGGCTGACCACCAATGAAGCCGGATCCGGGCCATTCCGCCTTGATATCTGGCAGGCAAAAGATGTTCTGCGCATCAGCCGTAACCCCGACTACTGGCGTGGCCCGGCAAAACTAAATCGTGTGGTATTCCGCCATTTTCAGGAGTCGCAAACCCTGCGCCTGATGATTGAAAAAGGCGATCTGGATATTGCCAGCAGTATGGCGGTCTCCGATATCAATGCCCTGCGCCACGACCCGAATCTGACCGTCGATGCGGTGAAAAAAGGCACCATCTATTATGTGGCGATGAGCATGAAGGAAGCGCATTTCGCCAATGCCAAAGTACGCGAAGCGGTGCGCTACCTGATCGATTACCAGGGAATTAACAAGGCGCTGATGCCGGGATATGGCATTCTGCACCAGCGTCCGATTCAGTCCGGCATGCCCGCCACCCTGCCGGATCCGGGTTATAAACTGGATATCCCACGCGCCAAAGCGCTGCTGGCGGAGGCCGGTTACCCGGCGGGTTTTGATACCACCCTGCGCGTGCTGGCTGATCAACCCTTCCTCAATATTGCCATTGCCGTGCAGTCGACGCTGATGCAGGCCGGGATCCGCGCCAAAATCATCACCGGCACCGGTAACCAGATCTACGGCGCAATGCGTGAGCGCCGCTTCGATATGCTGGTGGGCCGCGGCGGCAGCGGAGTTGAGCCTCACCCGCACTCCAGCCTGCGTTCGCTGGTCTACAACCCCAATAACAGTGACGCCGCACGCCTGACCAACTTCCAGGGCTGGCGCACCAGTTTCTATGACCCGCAACTCAATAGCGAGATCGATCAGGCGCTGCTGGAGCGCGACCCGGCCCGGCAACAGCAGGACTATTACGCTATTCAGCAGCGCTATGACCGCCTGATCCCGGCGCTTATCCCGCTGTCGCAAATGGTGGATTCGGTGGTGGTGCGGAATGAAGTGCAGCACTATCAGCCGCACCCCTCGGCAACCACCTTTCTGCGTGATGTATCCAAGTCCGTACCAGCCACAGAGGGGAACGCACCATGACCACAGCATGGTTGTTAGCGGACAGTCCCGTCCGCCGGGTGGGACGCCGCGTGATGCAGGTGGCGATCACCCTGTTTGGCCTGCTACTGCTGACCTTTTTTATCGGGCGCGTGATGCCAATCGATCCGGTTCTGGCCATCGTCGGGCCGGATGCCGACCACAGCACTTATCAGCAGGTGTTTCATCAGCTGGGCTTTGATAAGCCGCTGTGGGTACAGTTTGCTATCTATCTCAACGCCCTGCTACACGGCGATTTAGGCAATGCGCTACTGACCGGCAAGCCGGTGGCGGATGATATTCTGCGTGTGTTCCCGGCGACCCTCGAACTGGCGACGCTGGCGATTATTATCGGCACCGGTCTGGGCATCCCACTGGGGGTTCTGGCGGCAGCCCGGCGTAATAGCCTGAGTGACTATGTGGTACGCATTATCAGCCTCGCGGGCTACTCCACGCCGATCTTCTGGGTGGGGATGATGGGCTTATTGCTGTTTTACGCCTGGCTCGGCTGGGTCGGCGGCGCCGGGCGGCTGGATTTCAGTCTGGATGGTCAGGTCACTAACCATAGCGGCCTGCTGCTGCTGGACTCGCTGCTGGCAGGTAACTGGACGGTGTTCCGCAATGCGCTGAACCATCTGATATTGCCCGCTTCGCTGCTCGGCTTTCACTCCATGGCTTATATCAGCCGTATGACGCGCAGTTTTATGCTGGCTCAGCTGTCACAGGAGTTCATCATCACCGCGCGCGTTAAAGGACTGACCGAGTGGCAAGTGATCTGGCAGCACGCCTTCCGCAATATTCTGGTGCAGTTGCTGACGGTGGTGGCGCTGGCCTATGGTTCGCTGCTGGAAGGCGCGGTGTTAATTGAAACAGTATTCTCCTGGCCGGGTTTTGGTTCCTATCTTACCGGCAGCCTGCTGCTGGGGGATATGAATGCGGTAATGGGTTGCGTACTGGTGGTAGGCATCATCTTTGTGATGCTAAACCTGCTCTCTGACCTGCTGTATCAGGTCTTCGATCCGAGGACGAAAGCATGACTATCTCGCTCGCTTCTCCCGCCAACGGCAGCAGCGCGCAGCGGCTGGCAAACCTGCGTCGCCGTGCCGGCAGAATAGGTCAATTCCTGCTGCGCATGGCGCGAAACCCACTGACCGCCATTGGCGGCGGCATTGTGCTACTGCTGATGATTGTTGCGCTGTTTGCGCCGTGGATTGCCCCTTTTCATCCGCTGGTGCAGGATTTAAATAATGCTCTGACAGCGCCGAATGCCGTCCACTGGTTTGGTACCGATGAGTTTGGCCGCGATATTTTCAGCCGTCTGGTATATGGCGCGCGCATCACCCTGTATATCGTCCTGCTGGTGTCGATTACCGTCGGCCCGCTCGGCCTGCTGCTGGGGGTCACCGCTGGCTACTTTGGCGGTAAGGTCGATATGCTGCTGATGCGCATTACCGACATCTTTATCTCCTTCCCCAGTCTGGTACTGGCTCTGGCCTTTGTCGCGGCGCTTGGCCCCGGCCTGGAACATGTGGTGATCGCCATCACTCTTACCGCCTGGCCACCGATTGCCCGTCTGGCGCGGGCGGAAACCCTGTCACTGCGGCAGGCGGATTTTATCTCTGCGGTGCGGCTACAGGGCGCGTCATCGCTACGGGTGTTATGGCGTCATATTGTGCCGCTATGCATGCCGTCGGTCATTATCCGTATCACCATGAATATGGCGGGGATCATTCTCACCGCTGCGGGCCTCGGCTTTCTCGGCCTCGGCGCCCAGCCGCCGGATCCGGAATGGGGAGCCATGATCTCCAGCGGCCGCACCTACATGATGGAGTGCTGGTGGGTGGTGACGATTCCGGGACTGGCGATTCTGATCAACAGTCTGGCGTTCAACTTTTTAGGAGATGGCCTGCGTGACATACTCGATCCCCGCAGTGAATAACGCTCCGGCGTTACTGGACGTGCGCGACCTGCACGTCAGCTTTTTTAACGGACGTCAGGAAACCGCGGCGGTGCGTGGCGTCTCCTTTCAGCTCGGCAAAGAAAAACTGGCGATTGTCGGTGAATCTGGCTCCGGTAAATCAACCGTGGGGCGCGCGCTGTTGCAGCTGCATCCGGCTAAAGCGCAGATCCGCGCCGAACGTATGCAGTTTGCCGATATCGATCTGCTGCACGCTTCGGCAGCGCAAATGCGCCAGATCCGCGGTAAACGAATCTCAATGATCATGCAGGATCCCAAATATTCACTGAATCCGGTGATCTGCGTCGGCGATCAAATTGCTGAAGCCTGGCGCTCGCACCATCCCTGCTCCCATGCCGCCGCCAAAAGCAAAGTGATCGACATGCTGGATGTAGTGCGGATCCGTCAGCCGGAGCGGGTTTATCATCTCTATCCCCATGAGATCTCCGGCGGCCAGGGACAGCGCATTATGATCGCCATGATGCTGATTACCGATCCTGAGCTGGTGATCGCCGACGAACCCACTTCCGCCCTCGATGTGTCAGTCCGCCTGCAGGTACTGGCGCTGCTGGATGACCTGGTACAGTCACGCGGGCTGGGGCTGATTTTTATTAGCCACGATATCAACCTGGTCCGCAGCTTCTGCGACCGGGTACTGGTGATGTATGCCGGGCGGGTGGTGGAATCAATCGCCGCCGCCGATCTCGATCGGGCGCAACACCCCTACACCCAGGGGCTGCTCAGCGCGCTGCCGGATATGCAGCATCGTCGTCCGCGCCTTCCCGTCCTCCAGCGGCAATCCAGCTGGCTAACCGATTAAGGAGCTCCTGTGCAATCATCCACTATGATCGACGTCCGGCAGCTCAATCTGACATTTAATGCCGGGAAAAAGGCCAGTCAGGTGCTGTTCGACGTCAACTTTGCCGTGCGGCAGGGTGAAATTTTTGGTCTGGTCGGCGAGTCTGGTTCCGGCAAAACCACCGTGCTGAAGTGTCTGGCCGGACTGTTTACCCACTGGCAGGGTGAACTGGCGATTAACCGTCAGCCGCTGGAGCACAATATCGGCCACGACCGCTGTCGTCTGGTGCAGATGGTGTTCCAGGATCCCTACGGCTCACTGCATCCGCGCCATACCATCGAAGATATTCTGCAGGAGCCGCTGGAGATCCATGCTATCGGCCAGCGTGATCAGCGGGTTAACGATATGCTGGAAAAAGTCGGGCTGAATCGTGCCTTCCGTACGCGCTATCCCCATCAGCTTTCCGGTGGTCAGCGTCAGCGCGTGGCGATTGCCCGCGCCTTAATCCTGCAGCCGCAGGTGCTGCTGCTGGACGAGCCGACCTCGGCGCTGGATGTCTCGGTACAGGCGGAGATCCTCAACCTGCTTAGCGACCTGCAGCAGGAAGAGGGGTTAACCTATCTGATGGTGACCCACGATCTCGGGGTTATCGCTCACCTTTGTCACCGGGTGGCGATAATGCAGTTCGGCAGGATTGTGGAAGCCCTCGATACCGATACGCTACTCAGCGGCGGCGCGCAGGTTGAATATAGTCAACGGTTGCTGGAGGCCAGCCGCCACTACAGCCGCGAAATGGCGGCACGGGCGGCCGGATAGTTAGTGCTGCGCCAGCTGTTGCAGCCAGCCGATCATCGCCTGCGCACCCGGTTTTGCCAGGGTGCGTTCAGGCCAGGCCAGATAATAGGGTTTACTTAACGGCAACGCGCGGCTATCGGGCACCACCAGAGTGCCCTGCCGCAACTCCTGCTGAATAAGCATCCGCTGCCCCAGCAGCAGACCATTGCCCTGCACCGCCGCTTCAATCGCCAGCGAAGTAAGGTTAAACGTCAGTCCGTTTAACGGTCTGTCCGCTGTTATACCGGCCATCTGCAGCCAGTCGCTCCAGCCCGGCAGATAACGGCCATCATTGCCCCAGTCGAGGTGAATCAGCGGATAAGCCAGTGGATTAAAGCTCTCTGGCGCGGCAGCCAGCAGTTGCGGGCTGCACACCGGCAGCACCTGATCCTGAAACAACGGCAGCTGCTGCAACTGCGGATAGTGATGGTCGCCAAAACAGAGCACGAAATCTGCCGGCGAAGAGGTGAAATCCACCCGCGCATGGGTGGCCTGCACGGCGATATTGATAGCGGGATGCTGCCGCAGCCACTCGCCTAAATGCGGGGTGAGCCATTTTGACGCCAGCGCCGGCAACGACACCAGCGTCAGCTGATTTTGCTGCGGCGCCGCCTGCAGATGCTGCTGCGCCAGCTGTAAAATATCGAATGCTTCAATAACATAACGCAGATAATCCCGCCCGGCAGTAGTAAGCTGCACCCCTGATTGCGAGCGGGTAAACACCAGCACGCCGAGTTGCTGTTCCAACTGCCGAATCTGCTGGCTGACAGCCGCAGGCGTCAGCGCCAGCTGGGTTGCCGCTTTTGCCAGACTGCCGGTTTCGGCAGCGGTTTTAAATGCCACGATGGCATTGAGACGCGGCAGTTTCGCCGATTTCATCATAGAGCAGGATCCTGTCAGGCATTAAGCCTGGCTATGCACCGGATTAAGTTTTTATTGTTACGGCTCGCGGCCAGAACTCTTATACAGTGGAACGATTATCCGTCTTCCCCGGAGTATCCATGAACAGCCTGGACCCTGTCGTCAACCGGTTATGTCATCCGCTTGGCGACGAGCACTATATCGCCGCCTGTAAGCAACGCCTTGACCAGAGCGGCGCGCTGGTATTGCGCGATTTTCTCACCGCCAGCGCCCTGCAGGCGATTAAGCAGGAGGGCGAGGCCCACAGCCATCAGGCGTTCTATGCCAGCAGCAGCCACAATGTTTATCTGAGCAAACCCGATGATAGCCTGCCTGCCGACCATCCACGCAATCGTCAGGTGATTTCGTCAAAAGGCTGCATTACCGATGAGGAGATCCCGGCCAGTTCGCCGCTGCGCACACTCTACAATGCAGAGTCGTTTAAACACTTTCTCTGTGGGGTACTCGGTGAACCACAGCTTTACCCCTATGGCGATTCGCTGTCGTCAATCAACCTGCACTACGCTCATCGCGGGCAGGAGCTGGGCTGGCATTTTGATAACTCGTCATTTGCCATCACCCTGCTGATCCAGAAACCGCAGGCCGGTGGCGTCTTTGAGTACGTCAGCAATCTGCGCGATGCTGACCGCGGCGAGATGAATTTCGCCGGGGTACAGCAGGTGCTGGACGGCGAACGGACAGTGGATCAGTTAGCTATCGACCCGGGCGATCTGGTGCTGTTCCGCGGGCGTAACGCCCTGCACCGCGTCACGCCCACCGCCGGCGCTACCACCCGGATGCTGGTGGTGCTGGCCTATAATGCCCGGCCGGACATCGCCTTATCAGAAACCGCCAGAATGACCTTCTACGGACGCCTGTAACGCATTAAACGCCCTGGCAAAAATTTGCCGGGTGCGTAATGCCACCAGCGCCTGCCAGTCGCTATCCGCCGGATAAAAGCCTTCATACAGCGCCAGTTTAATCGCCTCGCCTTCGGCGCTGGCCGGGTCGCCATACAGATGCAGCCAGTGGTCGTCACGTACCAGCGAATGCATGGTTTCCCCGTCATAGGTACCACACTCAATGACCAACTGCATCAGCCGTACATCCGGCAGATTATCCAGCATAAACTGCGATAAATACCCGGTGGCCGTGGCGGTGACGCCGGTTTCACTGTCACGATTTTTACCGGTAATCAGCACTGTCAGCCAGGGGCCAAACAGCTGCCGGGCGTTATCGAGCGCCGGATAGCTACGTTCGGCAATCGCCATCAACATCGGGTGGCCATAAGCACCGGCGCCGGTATGCAGATCAAAACTGATAATCTGCTGCGCATGGCACAGATGACGCTGAATAATCTGTTTCAGGGTGAGGTGCGACCAACTGGCTGCCGTGCCGCCGAAGAAAATCCCGTCGGCAAACTGGTACTGTCCGGCTTCGACAATACGCTTCACCCCAACCCAGCCGATTTGCGCGCATTGCGCCTGCATCCGGGCATCCGCCTGCTGACGCTGCTGTCCGTTACTGTCACGACACAGATAGATATCATGCAGCGCCGGATAAGCGGTGTTGTGCGGCAACGGCTGACTGAAATCGATAAAGTTACGATTCAGGTCGGCATTATCTTCATTAACACGTCGCAGATGGGCGCTGCCCCACGGGTTGATCAGATGCACCATCACCAGCGCCATATCGTCAGGCATTGCGCCGGCGGTGAGACTGTCCAGCCAGGCAATCTGGCTGTCAGAACCGTAATAGCCCTCAACTCCGTGGGTGCCGGAAACCACCACCATTAGGTTGCGCGCTTCAGGCCGACCGATGATCGCGACATCGGTCGCCAGGGCCTCGCCGTGCGGCCCGGGCAGCGGGTGGGGATAACAGATCACCTCACCCGCAAGCCGGGCGACGGCCGCAAGGAAACGCGCACGCTGCGCGTTAAAATCCGGCAGTTGCTGCTGTCTGCTGCTCATCAGGCTTACTCTGGCTGGTGCCAAATATCAAAGGTGAAGTATTTCTTCGCCAGCTTGTCATAAGTGCCGTTTTTGTGCAGCTCCGCCAGCGCGCTGTTGATCATCTGACGGTGCTGTTCATCGTCTTTACGTAAGCCGATACCGGTGCCTTCGCCAAACCATTTTTTATCCAGCAGCGTTTTCCCGCTGATAGCAAACTGCTGACCCTGCGGGGTTTTCAGAAAGCCGGTTTCCGCAGAGGCGGCGTTAGTCAGGGTGGCATCGACACGACCGGAAGCCAGATCGGGATAAATCTCTTCCTGGTTTGGATAGGAGACCACCTGAATACCCAGCGGCGCCCAGACAGCCTGCGCATAAGACTCCTGCGTAGTACCCTGCGCCACGCCGATCACTTTCCCTTTCAGGGTAGCGGCATCCGGGCTTAACACACTGTTTTTCTTCGCCACCAGCGCACTTGGCGTAATGTACAGCATATCGCTAAACGCTACCTGCTGACGGCGTTTTTCCGTCATCGACATCGCCGACAGAATGGCATCGAACTTACGCGCTTTTAACGCCGGAATAATGCCGTCGTAGCCGGTCTGCACCCAGACACATTTCACCTGCAACTGCTGACAAATGGCGTTGCCCATATCGATATCAAAACCCTGCAGCGAGCCGTCGGCGGCTTTCGATTCAAACGGCGGAAAAGTCGGATCGACGCCAAAACGCAACTGCGTTTCCGCGAAAGCAGCGTGACTGACGGCGGTCAGAGCCAGCAAAACAGAGAGCGCGATTTTTTTCATACAGGATCCCCGGGAAGAAAGGTAAACAATGAACGATTTATTATTCAATTTAATAACATAGTTGATCATTTTATGGCAGCGCTCAATCGCCGGACGAATTCCCCGCTGCTTTTTTCAGCGAACAATCGTTTGCGTTAACTCCGGCAATTTTGTGATTAAGATCACATAACTTCTGAATCATTATGAAACAAACTTTGACAAATGTGAGTAATATCTATTTTCTATTCCCCTGTTACAGGCACGATGCGCGGACATTCTTCAACAGGCGTTGGCTCTGTTTTGTGACGACGAAAATCACCCTCCTGTCCTGCAGGGGCTACATAACAAGACCATCATTGTTGTACAGCGAATGGTCATTAAGCATGTGGTAATCAAATGAAAACAAAAATGTTGATGGCGGCGAGTACGCTGCTGGCGATGTCATACAGCGCATCTTCAGTTGCCGAAACCAATAACGCAGAGTACCTATCCGACTGGTGGCATCAGAGCGCTAACGTAGTGGGTAGCTACCACACACGGTTTGGGCCGCAGCTGAATAATGACGTCTATCTGGAATACGAAGCTTTTGCCCATAAAGACTGGTTCGATTTTTACGGTTATATCGACGTTCCCAAAGTGTTTGGCGCGGGGAATGGCAACGATACCGGCGCCTGGGACGACGGCTCACCGTTCTTTATGGAGATCGAACCGCGCTTCTCAATTGATAAACTGACCAATAGCGATCTGAGTTTTGGGCCATTTAAAGAGTGGTACTTCGCCAACAACTATATCTACGATATGGGCGATAACAAAGCCAACCGCCAGAACACCTGGTATATGGGTCTGGGCACCGATATCGATACCCATAGCAAAGTGTCACTGTCAGCGAATATCTATGCCAAATACCAGTGGGAAAACTACGGTGCGGCAAATGAGGACAGCTGGGATGGCTACCGCTTTAAAATCAAATATTTCGTACCACTGACCGCGCTCTGGGGCGGCAACCTGAACTATATCGGCTTTACTAACTTCGATTTTGGTTCCGAGCTGCGTGATAAAGCGGGTGACGCGCGTACCAATAACTCCATCGCCTCCAGCCATATCCTGTCTCTGGGTTACGATCACTGGCACTACTCGGTGGTGGCGCGTTATTTCCACAACGGTGGACAGTGGGCGGACGGTACGGAACTGGACTTCGGTAAAGGACCTTTTACCGTGAAATCGACCGGCTGGGGTTACTACCTGGTGGTGGGTTACAACTTCTGATTCTGACCCGGCAGCGGGCGGCATTTATCCCTCCCCTGGGGTAACTTAATGCCGTCCCGTTGCCGATCCATGTCACACCACACCACCTGTTTTAGTCCCACCGGCATTCAGATATTGAAGTTATCGGGATAGTCATGAGAGCATCCTGAGTAATATTGATGTTGCCTTTGGGTAAAACAGGGAAACAAAATGAAGTTGACACAGCGAAACGTTAGCCTTGATTTTTTTCGTGGCATTATGTCACTGCTCGTCTGCATTGGTCATATGTATTACTGGAACCATAATATCGCCATGCCGTTATCGTTTATCTTAGCGGTTGATTTCTTTTTAGTGCTGAGTGGTTTTGTTATCGCCGCATCGGTGTTGAATAATGATAACTTTGATGCAATAAATTTCGCCAAAAAGCGCTATCAACGGCTATTCCCGGTATATATAACCTGTATTATTCTTAGCGTGCCCTTGTTTATTATCTGGAAAGAGCTTCCTCACCCTAATGCATTTGATCTTTTCAAAATCATCACTATCTCACAAATGATCCCCTCCAATAGCAGAAGCGATTTCCCGCTAATTGAACCTATGGGGGTGGCAAACACTATTTCTGCTGAATTGCTGATTGGGATCCTGATTTTCCCGCTGGTCTATTTTCTGGAAAAGAAAGCGAAAGCCATTACCGCACCTTTTTTACTGGTTTTGATCCTTTTCTCATTCCTGAAGATCAATCTCGATTCACCTGATTTTATGAATATCAATTACCGGCTGGCCTACAGTTTTATCCCTTACGGCGTGCTCAGATGCTTAATGGACTATGCCATCGGGATACTTTGCTACCAGCTGCTGATTCGCTCAGGCAGTACAGAATCGTATCTAAAGGAGAGCTTGATACAACTACTGTGTATCTCAGCCTTCTTCTTTTTATTCTGCAAAATGCAGTACAACAGAAATAATGAAATATTGTCTCCGTTACTATTTGGCGTTTTTATCTACTCACTCTCAAAGGCCAGCGGTGCGGTTTTTAAATTAACCAACAATAAATTAGGTGTTTTCCTCGGTGATATATCGTACCCGATCTATCTGATCCACCCGGTATTGATATTTATTTTCAGTAAAATAATGAACTTCAGCACCACCCCAATCGTTATGATATGTTATTTAACCGCCTGTATCCTAAGTGCCTTTATCATCAACCGGATCATAGAAAAACCATCAATGGATTACTTTTCCCGATCCCGATAGTCACCGCTTAAAAACACCCGACTGAGGCAACTGGACATCCAGGGTATAGGGCATTCAGCCGGGTATTTCCCTGCCGCCCCAGGCCGCCGCCTGGCGCTATTACTCTGCCGGTTTTGTTACATTAATCATCCACGGGATACCGAATTTATCGGTAAGCATGCCAAAACCCTGCGCCCAGAAAGTCTCCTGCCACGGCATGGTGACATTGCCTCCGGCCGCAAGATTATCAAACCAGCTTTTACCTTCGTCGACATCATCGGTCGCCAGACTGATGGCAAAGCCACTATGCTGCTGCTCAGTAGCGGCCATATTGCCGTCGCTCATCATGATTTCACTGTCGCCCACTTTCAGCTGGGCATGCATAATTTTGTCCGGCGGAAAGTCATAAGCGGAAGCGCAGTCTTCCTGTTGCATCTGCTCCGCAGGCATATCATCGAAGGTGGTTTTAAACAGCAGTTCGGCGCCAAATGACTGATGATAAAAAGCGATCGCTTCTTCACAGCGACCATCAAAAAACAGATAGGGATGCACTTGCATGGCTGACTCCTCAATAATGGCAGGACGCCGCACGGCGATTATCCGTGTTATGGCGTGATTATCACTCAGCGCAAAGTGTAGTCAGCCTTGCCAGCATAAAATGGGCGTCAGCCCGCACATTGGGGCGATTTTATCATCGCATCCCAGCCAGCCGGCGGTCAGCAACTACGACGAAACAGCTGCGCCATATAGGCCCCCATCGGCGTCAGTGCGGTATCGCGCCGCTGAATCAGAAAAAAGGTCGCCTTTGGCAGCGGCTGATCGAGTTCCAGCGCCACCACGCTATACTAGCCGCTCGTCACTCATGACGATTGCCACCGCGATAATCAGCGCGCTGGATCTGGCGCTGAAGTTTCTCGCCGTCTGGATCCTGCTGCTGCTGGCCTGGTATGCGCTTGGCCTGCCAATAGGACCCGGCGTGTATCCACAGCTGCCCGGTTAAATAGTTGCGGGCGGTGGTGACATCACCCGCGATTTAATTAAATCACTATTATCAGCCACGGATGCGCCCGGAATATTACAACGGCATCTGGCGATGCCGCTCTTTTGGCTTACGCCACCAGCTGACGGACAAACGCTTCGATCTCTTTATCCTGACAGTTTTCAAAGAAACACTGCTGGAAACGCTGGCCGCTCACTGCGGTTTTAACCAGTTCAGGGTCAATGGCGCGCAGGGTATCGAGATAGTTCTCTTTCACCACCGCCGCCTTCACCTGATTCAGAATGCCCGCGTTACGTACCTGTGGTTCTTTACGCTCCAGCGGATAACCCTGACCTTTCTCACCGGTAAAGGCTTTCTCGAAGATAAAGCGCAGATTCAGCTCAGCGCCCCAGCCAAAGCCTTTGGCAAACGGCAGCGCCAGCGCATTACCATTATTGATTTGCGCAAACAGGAAGGCGTCCGCCGGATCGATACAATAACCACATATCACGCCCGGATGGATATTCAGTGACATCAGCGCGCCCTGACCAGTGCCGCAGCCGGTGATGACAAAATCGACCGCTTTGGCATTCAGCAGAATGCTGGCCATAATGCCGAGATGAATATAAGTCAGATGATGATCCTGTTCATCACTCATGCCGACGTTGTAAACCGGGTAATCCTTGCTGTCAGCGACCTGCTGTAGCTCTTTCAGGACTATTGCATTTTTGCCCGCCTGACTGTTCTCCATCATCAGTGCAATCTTCATGGTTCTCCCCTTTACGTCATTGGCTAAGGAACAGTGAGTTTTTACCACTCACTATATTTATGAAACATTGTTTCATTTTTCCAGATAGATGTCTCCCACTGACCCAATCCCGCGCCATTTATTGTGATCCTGCTCTCAATTCTGTCGGTTTTCCCTCGGCAGCGAACGCTAAAAGGATATGCTTACCGTCAATTATGAAACGATGTTTCAATAAAAAATCAATGCCAGGCTGATAAGGAGAAAAGTATGGCGAAGGGCTTACAAATTAAACTTCCGTTCCATCATTTCAGGGACCCGGAGACCGGCGCCGCCATCACCCGTCTGACGCCGCCGGAAGTGCTTTGTCACCGTAACTACTTCTACCAGAAGTGCTTTACCCGTGACGGTAATCGGCTGCTGTTTGCCGCCGAATTCGATGGCCCTCGTAACTACTACCTGCTCGATCTGCAAACACAGGAAGCGCAGCAGCTTACCGAAGGCAAGGGTGATAATACCTTTGGCGGCTTTCTGTCAGATGACGATCGCTATCTCTGGTATGTAAAAAATGAACGCAGCCTGCAACGGGTTGATCTGGCCACGCTGCAGGAGACCACCATCTATCAGGTGCCTGCTGACTGGGTCGGTTACGGTACCTGGGTGGCGAACAGTGACTGTACGCAGCTGGTGGGCATTGAAATCGCCCGTGAAGACTGGGAACCACTGACCGACTGGCATATTTTCCAGCGTTTCTTCGAAAAAAACCCGCACTGTCGTCTGCTGCGTGTCGACCTGAAAACCGGTGAAGCGCAAACCATCCACCAGCAGCATCTGTGGCTGGGTCACCCGATTTACCGCCCTCACGATGACACTACCGTGGCATTCTGCCACGAAGGCCCGCATGATCTGGTGGATGCGCGCATGTGGCTGATTAACGAAGATGGCAGCAATCTGCGTAAGGTGAAAGATCATGCGGTGGGAGAGAGCTGCACCCATGAGTTCTGGGTGCCGGACGGATCGGCGCTGATCTATGTTTCCTATCATAAAGATCGCCCTGACCGTCAGATTTGCCGCTTCGATCCGCTGACGCATAGCAATGAAGTACTGATGACTATGCCTGCCTGCTCACATTTGATGAGTAATGAAGATGGCTCGTTACTGGTTGGCGATGGCTCCGGCACCCCAGTCGATGTGCAGGATACCAAAGGCTACACTATTGAGAATGACCCCTGGCTGTATGTATTTGATGTGCCGCAGCGCCGTCATTTCCGTCTGGCAGCACATAACAGCTCATGGCGCGTACTGAATGGCGATCGTCAGGTCACCCATCCACATCCGTCATTTACCCCGGATGGCCGTCAGGTGCTGTTTACCTCGGATTATGAAGGTCAGCCCGCACTCTATCTGGCCGCGCTGCCAGCACCATTAACCGCTTAATCCACAGGACCCCCTATGTTTACCTTTAAAAAAGAGACCCGCCTGGAAGATTTAGGCAATGGCGTGACCCGCCGGATTCTGGCGCACAGCGGCGGCATGATGGCTGTTGAAGTGAATTTTGCCCGGGATGCGGTAGGTCCGCTACATAGCCATCCGCATGAACAGCTGACCTATGTGCTGTCAGGGCGTTTTGCCTTTACCATTGATGGCGTGACGCATGAAGTGACCGCTGGCGATACGCTGTATAAGAAGCCGCATGTGATACATGGCTGTGTCTGTCTGGAAGCCGGTACGTTGCTGGATACTTTTACGCCGCAACGCGAAGATTTTCTTTCCTGATACCGGCTGAGGGAGGCATAAATGCCTCCCCTACATCAGGGGGCAGATATTCTTCTGTAGGGGCGGCATTTATGCCCCTCGTATCAATGGTTTGCACTGCTGCCACCTTCGGGACGGGAGCCATTAATGGCTCCCCTACAGCAGGGGCTCAGGTATTCCCCTGTAGGGGCGGCATTTATGCCGCCCGTATCAATGGTTTGCACTGCTGCCACCTTCGGGACGGGAGCCATTAATGGCCCCCCTACAGCAGGGGCTCAGGTATTCCCCTGTAGGGGCGGCATTTATGCCGCCCGTATCAATGGTTTGCACTGCTGCCACCTTCGGGACGGGAGCCATTAATGGCTCCCCTACAGCAGGGGCTCAGGTATTCCCCTGTAGGGGCGGCATTTATGCCGCCCGTATCAATGGTTTGCACTGCTGCCACCTTCGGGACGGGAGCCATTAATGGCTCCCCTACAGAACAAGGAGGTGGTCACGTAACCCTGGCGGTTATTTTAATTTCTCCACATCGGCAGCGCCGAGATGTGCGGCGACACTCTCATCTTTACGTATTTTCGCCACGTCCTGCGCGGTTACGCTGTTACTGGCGCGATTACCCCAACTGGTGCGGATAAAGTTCACCACCTCCGCCACCTGACTATCGCTCATGCGCCAGCCGAAGGCCGGCATGGTGATCGACGATGGCGCCCCTTTCACACCAGGCAGCGTATTACCGGTCAGCACGATATGGATCAGCGAGGTGGGATCGTCCGCCAGCACCACCGCATTGCCACGCAGTTGCGGGTAGAAACGCGGATAGCCGCTGCCATCGGTTTTATGACAGGCGGCGCAGCTGTCCACGTACCATGCCGCACCGGTTTTGCTGTCATCGCCGCGCCATAATGCTGTTGCCACACTGTCGTCCGGCTTAAAACCGCTCTGATTTACATCGCGGGCGCCCAGCGACTTCAGATAGCGGGCAATCGCCGTCGCATCGTCTTTCTCCAGATACTGCAGACTGTGCTCAACCACATCGGTCATGCCGCCAAACACTGCGCTATGATCGTTGCGACCGGTGCGCAGGAACTGCACCAAATCGTCTTCGCTCCAGCGGCCTAAACCATCCCGGCTGTCGCCACGCAGATTGCTGGCGGTCCAGCCATCGATCGGCGCGTTGCTGCCGGCGAGCCAGTCGCTGCCCTGATCATTATTCAGCGCTTTTTCCTGCATGGTGATACTGCGTGGCGTATGGCAGGCGCCGCAGTGCCCCAGCCCTTCCACCAGATAGCGACCACGCGCCAGCAACGGATCCTCACCCGTCTTTGGCTGAAAGGCTTTCACATCCGGCGCGAACAGGCCACGCCACACCGCCAGCGGCCAGCGCATCGACAGCGGCCATGGAATATCGCTGTCCCGGTTGGGCTGTGCTACCGGCGCCACACCCTGCATAAAGTAAGCATACAGCGCCTGCATATCCTCATCACTGACCACCGCATAAGAGGGGTAAGGCATCGCCGGATAAAGGGTGTCACCATTCTGCGCTACCCCATGACGCACCGCTTTCTGAAAATCGTCGTAACTATAGCTGCCAATACCGCTCTGTTTATCTGGCGTAATATTGGTGGAGAAGATGGTGCCAATCGGCGTCGCCATTGGCAGCCCTCCGGCAAAGGGTTTACCGCCCTTGCTGGTGTGGCAGGCCACACAGTCGCCGGCACGCGCCAGATAGTCGCCGCGCTTAATCAGATCGCCGCCATCCGGTTGTTGCGCCTGTACGCCAGATGCCAGCACACACAGTAACAGGGCTGATAAGCCATTTTTCATCGCCATGATCATTATCCTTATACCTGCACCAGCGGACCGGGGTTTTTCAGATACTGTTCACGGATCGCTTTAGCCGACCAGTAAGTCAGCGCCGCGACCATGCCCGTTGGGTTATACCCCAGCCCTTGCGGGAAGGCCGATGCGCCCGGAACAAACACGTTCGGTACATCCCAGCTCTGCAGATAACGGTTAATGGCGCTGGTTTGCGGATCTTCCCCCATAATCGCGCCGCCGTTCATATGGGTGGTCTGGTACACCGTGGTATCGAAATGAGTGCCCGCTTTTTTCGCTGCGCCGGTGATCAGCTTTGGATTCATGGCTTCGGCGATGGTATGCATGCGCTGATGCATAAACTGCGACATTTTGATGTCGTTATCCTGCCAGTCAAAGGTCATACGCAGCAGTGGCTGACCATACGCATCTTTGTAGTTAGGATCGAGGTCGAGATAGTTAGTGCGGTAAGACTGGTGCGCGCCGTGAGCGTCCATGGAGATATGGTGGGTATAGTGGTCGGCCACCGCCGCTTTCCACTGGCTACCCCAGGCTGGGGTGCCCGGCGGTACCGGCAGACCGGAAATGGGCTTCACCCCCGCCTGGTTAACCCAGAACGGCGAGCCACCGACAAAACCATATTTGCTGTGATCGAAGTTATCGCCATTAAAGTCATCGACCCCCACCCCGGCGCCGCCGGCGCCAATAAAGTTATTGGTGTGCACGTCTTTATCGAAGAAGGCTTTAATGGTGGAGATATTCTGATAGGCGAAGTTGCGCCCGACGGTGCCTTGGTTGGTTAAGGGATCATAAGGTTTGCCAATACCGGACAGCAGCATCAGATGGACATTGTGAAACTGGAACGCTGACAGGATCACCAGATCCGCCGGTTGTACCAGCTGACGTCCCTGCGCATCGACATACGTCACTCCGGTGGCGCGTTGTTTATCGGCGGTCAGATTGACGCGCAGCACGTGAGAGTTGACCCGTAGCTCGAACTTTGGCTCCTGACGTAGCGCTGGCAGGATATTCACGTTGGGTGAGGCCTTGGAGTACATATAACAGGCGTAACCACTGCAGTAACCGCAGAAGTTGCATGGCCCCATCTGCGCCCCATAGGTATTGGTGTAGGGGCCGGAGGTATTGGCCGACGGCAGATCGTAAGGATGATAACCCACCGCCTGCGCCGCTTTGGCAAATAGCTGCGCCGAAAAGGTGCGTTTTTGCGCCGGCAGCGGGAAGTCGCCGGAACGGTCCGGCGCAAAAGGGTTGCCGCCTTTCTCTTTCCCGACCACTTGACCTTTGATGCTCCATGCGGAACCGGAAGTGCCGAACACTCTCTCGGCCTGATCGAAGAACGGCTCCAGCTCGTCGTAGTTAACGCCAAAATCCTGAATAGTCATCCCTTGCGGGATAAATTTTTTGCCGTAACGCTGTTCGTAGTGGCTACGCATCCGCAGCTCAATCGGGTCAACGCGAAAATGTACCCCCGACCAGTGCAGACCAGCGCCTCCGGTACCGGTACCGGGCAGAAACGCCGCCAGCTGACGATAAGGTTGAGCGGTTTGCGCCGCATTGTGACGAATAGTGACCGTGCTTTTCGACAGATCCTGGAACAGCTTTTTGCGCACGTTATAGGTCAGTTCGTCGATCACCTGCGGATAAGCGCCGTCGGGATAGGTATCGCGATGCGGGCCGCGTTCCAGCGCAACCACATTCAGCCCCGCTTCGGTCAGTTCTTTCGCCATAATCGATCCGGCCCAGCCAAAACCGACAATCACCGCATCCACTTTTTTCATTTCGTTTGCCATGCTTATGCCCTTTCCCCACGTACTGATACTGGCGGGAACGGATAACGTTCGCCGCGCTCCACCCAATCCATAAAATCAGCGCGGGCGCCCGGGAAGCCAATCAGCGTCCAGCCCACCATGCCCTGATTGCCGCCATGGATGGGATCGCTGAAAAAACCTTCACGGGTGTTCTGTAACAGGAAAGAGAAGAAGACGTTGGCCGGCAACTGCTTAAATTCAGCGCTGCCGCTTTCAAAGGCCTGCAACAGGGCATCCTGCTGCGGCGGGGATAATTCGGCAAATACCTTGCCATGCTGCGCCTTAGCAAACGCATCGGCGTCGGCCAGACCAAGGCGGTAGATCTGTTGCGGCACCAGCGGTAACTGATAGCCCAGCGCCGGGTCGGCATCAGCCGCAAACGGCCCCTGCATATACCAGTTGGCGCCAATGGCGTAAGGCGTATTCATCTGCCGATCGATAAACTCCGCCACGCCTGCTTCCAGCGCACCAGGGCCACGCTCATCGGCCGGGATCAGCCGGGCAACCGCGGCCTGCAAAAAAGCGTACTCTTCGCGGGTAAACCATATTGGTTGATAATCTTTCGCCTGCTGCGCTGCGGCAGCATTGCTCTGTTGCGCCTGAGCCTCCGCCGCCAGCGCCAGCGAACCGATACCGCTGCCGCCAATCGCCACCGCCGGAGCCAGCGAAATAGTTCTGAGGAGGAAGTCCCTCCTGGTGCTGCCTGTTTTTTCTTGTGACATTACATTGCCTTAACACGCCATCGCCGCGCGACACGCATAGATAAGTGAGTATCAGTTTTTATGGTTATATCAGGATAGTAGTGGGTCTCAGGCCGTTACGCTTAATTGTTACCGGTAACAAAGCCATTTATTGTAACAGCAATGCTGCAGAATTTTCAGACCACAGAAACAAAAACACACAAATTACTTAACATTTCGCGATCGCTGCCCGCGGTCAGATTAGAATAATCTGCTAATACTGCCCGTCTTGTTACTCTCAGATACAACCCACCACAGACTGTAAACACGAACGGCGCTATAACTATCAGACAACAACAGCGGAGTGCCTATGTTTAAGTCTTTCTTCCCACGGCCAGCGCTGTTTTTCAGTAGCGCAGCGCTCTGGAGCCTGGTGGCAATACTGTTCTGGTTCGAAATTGGCAGCAATCTTATTTTCCATCTCAGCAGCATGGCGGATTATGCTAATAAACCTATCCCTGACAACGCGTTGCGTTTTATTCAGCCGGCGCAGCTCTGGTTCTATTTTTACTATCTGGCGGTAGTCGGACTGTTCGCACTGGCATGGTTTATCTTCAGTCCCCATCCCTGGCAACGCTGGTCGATTCTCGGCAGTGCTTTAATTATCTTCGTGACCTGGTTTGATGTGCAGGTCGGCGTGGCGGTTAATGCCTGGTATGGCCCGTTCTACGATCTGATTCAGAATGCGCTCGGGCACCCGAATTCAATTAAAATCAGTGTATTTTACCAGCAACTGGAGGCTTTCCTCGGCATTGCGCTGATTGCGGTGGTGATTGGGGTATTAAGCGCCTTTTTTATCAGTCACTGGATTTTCCGCTGGCGCACGGCGATGAACACTTACTATATGACGCACTGGCAGCAACTGCGCGGCATTGAAGGCGCCGCCCAGCGAGTGCAGGAAGACACCATGCGCTTTTCCGGTACTCTGGAAGACTGGGGCATCAATCTGATTAAGGCAATTATGACCCTGATTGCCTTCCTGCCGGTACTGGTGGCGCTGTCAAAGCATGTGGAAAGCGTACCAATTCTCGGCAAGGTGCCCTATGCGCTGGTGATTGTCGCCCTGCTGTGGTCGCTGTTCGGCACCGGCTTACTGGCAGTGGTGGGGATCAAATTACCCGGGCTGGAGTTCCGTAATCAGCGCGTCGAAGCGGCCTATCGTAAAGAGCTGGTGTATGGTGAAGATGATGCGCAACGCGCCAGCCCGGCCACCGCCAGCGAGCTATTTCAGCGCGTGCGCTTTAATTACTTCCGCCTCTACTTTCACTACCTTTACTTCAATATCACCCGCATTCTCTATCTGCAGGTGGACACGGTATTTGGCATCTTTGTACTCTTCCCGTCGATTATTGCCGGTACGATTACACTCGGCCTGATGCAGCAAATCACCAACGTCTTTGACCAGGTGCGGGGCTCTTTCCAGTATCTGATCACCTCATGGTCGACGCTGGTTGAACTGATGTCGATCTATAAACGTCTGCGCAGCTTTGAACAGGTGCTGGATGGTGAGGCGCCGGCGGAGATGGTGGCGGTTAATCCCGATTAGTACCCGCGCAGGCAGGCGTCAGCTGACGTCTGCCTGCGCTCGCTGTCAGCCCTGACTCAAACCGGCAAATACCTGCGCAACCGCATAGGCCCCCGGATCTTTCACCCCGTGCAAACTCTGCTGATTGAGATAGGATGAGCGCCCGGCGCGGGTGACGGTCATCTGCGCAGTGGCATCCGCGCCGGCGCTGGCTGCCGCGGCAGCGGCAGCCAGATCGTTGCCAGCGGCCAGCGCGTTAAGCGCCGGTTCCAGGGCGTCAATCATCGTGCGATCTCCCGGCTGCGCCCCGCCGTAATGTTTCATGCGCTGCAGGCCATACTGCAGCGCCTGCGACAGCGGCTCGCCCTGCTCCAGTTTCTGTCCGGCCGAGGTAAACATAATCGACATCAGCACCCCGCTGGAGCCGCCCATCACCACTGCCAGTTGCTCACCCACCAGCGTCAACAGTTGTTCCGGCTGATTCAGCGGCAGGCTATTTTGCTGCAGTAGTTTCAGAATTTTGCGCGCGCCGGCGGCAAAGGTTGAGCCGGTATCGCCATCCCCCACCCGGGCATCAAGTTTATTCAGCTCGCTCTCCAGTGCGATCAGCGTTTCGCAGACGGTGGCGACAATCCTCCCGGTCGGCGCATTAGCCGACGGAGAAAAATGGCGTTGCTGTGCCGCTTTTTCTGCTGGCTGCGGCTGCAGTGGCTGCAGTTTCACTAACGGCTGCCAGCCAAAGGCCTCCACCGGGGCCTGCAAGGCGTTTTCGCGATCGGCGTCCAGCAGCAGTGTCGACAGGGAAAAACCTTTCATATCCAGCGCGCTAACCATAGTGGCGGGGCCCACCAGATGGCTGACCTGATCGCCCAGCGGCGAAGCCAGCACTTCACGCGTCAGCACCGCCATCTCCAGGGCGGAAAAGCCGCCGAGGTTATTGCACAGCAGTACCACTTTTTTATCTTCCGGCAGATTTTCTTGCAGTTTTTCCGCGACGATAGCGACAATTTCACGGCTGTTCTGCGTTTTTAATATCGATACCCCGGGTTCGCCATGGATACCCATGCCTAATTCGCTGTGTCCGGCATCCAGCCGCTCGTCGCGCGCTTCGCCCGGAATATGACAGGTCGCAAACGCCAGCCCGATACTGTTGGTGTCGGCAATCGCCTGATTAGCCAGCGCCGTCACCTGATGCAGCGGCAGTCCCTGCTCTGCGGCATAACCGGCGATTTTATGCACCAGCACGGTACCGGCAATGCCGCGCGGCTGCGGGTTATCCGGCAGTGAAATATCATCTTTCACCATCACCATTTCCACCTGATAACCGAGCTGTATCGCTTTTTCCGCCGCCAGGCCAAAATTCAGCCGATCGCCGGTATAGTTCTTCACAATCAGCAGGCAACCGGCGTCGCCGGTCACGTTGATAATCGCCGTCAGCACCGCATCCACACTGGGGGAAGCAAAAATATCGCCACAGACCGCGGCGGTCAGCATCCCTTTGCCGACAAAGCCGGCATGCGCCGGTTCATGGCCGGAACCACCGCCGGAAATCAACGCAACCTTGCTTTTATCCCAGTCGTTACGCACCACCACACGAATATCAGTATCAACTTCCAGCTTACTCAGGTTATGAAACGGCGTGCCGATCAGCGCCCCTTCAATCGCTTCATTTACCAGATCGCTTTTCTCATTCATAAAAAACTGATTCATAGAAATCCTCTCAGGGTGTGGGTTATCAACCAGAGCCGTCACTGGCTCTCTGCCATGTTTCAGTTGCCGGATAAGGCGATGTCACTTATTCGACAGCGATTGTCATCTATGCGCGAGATTATCGGGCAAATTTCCATTAAAAATGGAGGATATGCCACAAACAGGAAAACATTATGTTGACGCAACCCGCTGGAAAATATCGCCCTTTCCCCCCGGTTAAACTGGACGCGCGCCAGTGGCCTGACAACACCCTGACTCGCGCGCCGCGCTGGCTTTCAACCGATCTGCGCGATGGCAACCAGGCGCTGGCGGAGCCAATGGACAGCGATCGCAAACTGCTGTTCTGGGATCTGCTGCTGCAATGCGGCTTTAAAGAGATAGAAGTGGCGTTTCCCTCAGCGTCACAAACCGATTTCAATTTTGTGCGTCAGCTGATTGAACAACAGCGCATCCCAGACGATGTGTCAATTCAGGTTCTGACCCAGGCGCGGGCCGATTTGATTGAACGCACCTTTGCCGCTCTGCAGGGGGCGAAAAATGCCACGCTGCATCTGTATAACGCCACCGCCCCGGTGTTCCGCCGTCTGGTGTTTCGCCAGAGCAAACAGGAAATTATCCAGCTGGCCGTGAACGCAACTAAACAGATTCGCCAGCAGTGTGCGGTGCAGACCGATACCCGCTGGACCTTTGAGTACTCCCCGGAAACCTTCTGCTTTACTGAACCCGATTTCGCGCTCGAAATCTGTGAGGCGGTGGCGGAAATCTGGCAGCCCGGCGCCGAACGGCCGATGATTATCAACCTGCCGGCCACCGTTGAGGTGAGCACGCCAAATGTCTATGCCGACCAGATTGAGTACTTCTGCCGCCACTTCTCCCGGCGCGCCGAGGTCTGTATTAGCGTCCATCCCCATAACGATCGCGGTACCGGCATCGCCTGTGCCGAGCTGGCGCTGCTGGCCGGAGCCGATCGCGTCGAGGGCTGCCTGTTTGGTAATGGCGAGCGTACCGGCAATGTCGACCTGGTCACCCTGGCGCTGAATCTCTACACTCAGGGCGTGCCCCCCAATCTGGATTTCAGCCAGATTAAGCAGGTGGTGGATGTGGTAGAACAGTGTAACCAGCTGCCGGTGCATCCGCGCCACCCCTATGCCGGCGAACTGGTGTTTACCGCCTTCTCCGGCTCGCACCAGGATGCGATTAAAAAAGGCTTTGCCGCCCGCCAGCAACAGCAGGAAACACTGTGGGAAGTGCCCTATCTGCCCCTCGACCCGGCAGATATTGGTTGCAGCTATGAGGCGGTGATCCGCGTTAACAGTCAGTCCGGCAAAAGTGGCGCCGCCTGGATGATTGAGCAGAACCACGGCTTATCACTGCCTCGCGCGCTGCAACAGGATTTCAGCCGCCGGGTACAGGAGCAGACCGACGGTCACGGCAAGGAGATGACCCAGGCCAGCATCTGGCAGTTGTTCCGCGAGGCATATGGTCTGCGCCACCCGATGCCGGTGACGCTGGGGGAATACCGCAGCCAGAGTCAGGCCAATGGCCAGCTCCATTTTCGCGCGGAGCTGCTACTGGGTGAACAGCGAAAAATTATTCACGGCCAGGGTAATGGCCTGCTGTCCGGCGCAGTGGAAGCACTGCGCCAGGCATTTGACCTGCCGTTATCGATTCAGGATTACCACGAGCATACCCTCGGTCAGCGCAGCGACAGCCGATCGGTGGCCTATATTCGCTGCACTTTTGCCGATAATCAGGCGGCATGGGGCGTGGGCATTGACAGCGATGTGGCGCGGGCTTCACTGCAGGCGTTACTGAATGCGCTGAGTGCCAATCTGCAACAGCAGAAATTACTTTAGCGGAAAATAGTCGCTGGGTGCGACGCCAAGGATACGGCGGAACATGGCGCTAAAGGCGCTATGACTTTCGTAGCCAAGATCGAGCGCTACGCGCAGTACCGACTCCCCCTGCGCCAGACGCGTCAGGGCCGACATCAGCCTGGCGCGGCGCACCCAGTCGCTAAACTGCAAACCGGTTTCACGCTTAAAATGGCGCGACAGGGTACGGCTGCTGACGTTTAAGCGCTCAGCAGCCTGTTCCAGCGACCAGCTTTCCCCTGGCAATGTCCGTACCTGCTGACATAACTGCAGTAAGCTGGCGCTCTGCGGCTGCGGCAGGTAAAACGGCAACTCCGCCATCACGCGAATCTCATCCAGAATCAGCTCATAGATACGTTCGGCACGGCTATTCGGCTGGTAGTTTTCCGGCAGCTGCAACGCACTGAGGATCAGTTCACGCAGCAGCGGCGAGACCTGTACTACCTGACAACTGGCCGGTAAATCCGCCCGCGCCAGCGGATCGATAAACAGCGTTCGCGCCGCTACCTGGCCGGTAATTTGCAGCGCATGTTCGGTGCCTGCCGGTAGCCAGACCCCACGACCTGGCGGCACAATCCAGTTTCCTTGTGCGGTTTCCACCCGCACCACTCCGCTCAGCGTATGAACCAGCTGGGCGCAGTTATGAATATGTTTTGGCTCATACGCGCCATGCAGATAGTCATGGGCATAAGGGACTAAAGGTCGCGATGCAAAAGAAAAATTTACCGTGCCCGTCATAGCTGTCCTTCCAAAAAGTCGGATATTTAACAATAGCATAAAAGTTTTATGCCGGTTGTCGACGGGCGGTTTAATACAACGGTAAGAAATGATTATCCTGGCGTAACGGAACATATAGCGAACGATAATGGGATCGTGGCGACATTTACCGGACGATCTGCCGGAAAATGAATAAGCAGACGCCGCGACGCCGGCGGCATATCAAGTTTGCAAACCACCGATACCGGCGGCGTGCCGGGATCGCTACCCCAGCACCATAATCCCCAGGCGTTCCATTAACTCGGCGGCCTGCATGCTATCTAATTTCACCCCCTGCAAATCAACATAACGCACATCCAGCTCGCCTAAGCTGGAGTTGGTCAGATCGCAGTGGGTAATATCGACGGTGCGCCAGTCAAAAGAGGCAAATTCACCGCCGGAAAGGTCGGAGCCGCTAAATTTTGCCCCCAGCACCTGAGTTCCGGTCCAGCGGTTCTCCCACAGCTCACATTTTTCCAGTACCACATTGGCGAAATTAGCGTAGCTGAGGTTACTTTTGGTGATATAGGCGCTGCAAAACCACACTTTCGGCGCAATCAGATTCATAAAACTGGCATTACGGAAATCGGCGCCCTGCAGCAGGGATTCGCGGATCTCAATACCCAGCATATTGGCGTAACTGAAGTTACTCATCGACAGATCGCAGCGGGTAAAACTGGCGTCCTTTAAAAGCGCCCGGGTAAAATTGCATCCCAGTTCACTGTCACGATGATAAAACTGCGTATCAATAAATTGCGTATCCGTCAGGTCGGCAGCGGAAAAATCGCAGTTGATAAACACCGCGTCGGCAATCTTTTCGCCACTAAAGCGGGTACGCTCAATCTTTTCGTCACGCAGCATCAACTTCGCCATCATTACACCTGTAATTTTAACCAGTTGTTGGCATGGTAGCGTCGGGATGGTGGGGATGCAAATAAATTAATCAGGCAGCGCACGCGCTGCCTGCGGGTGCAGCATTACTCCGCCAGACGCTGACCGCTGGCGGCATCAAACAGATGTATTTTTTCGGTTTTCAACGCCAGATACAGCGATTCACCTGCCGCTGTCGCCACCCGTCCGGCACACTGCACATGCAGAGCAAAGCCCTGCCAGTCGAGATGCAGCAGGCTCGACTCGCCGGTCACTTCTGAAATGGTTAAGGTGGCGGGCGGCAGATCGCCAATGCGGCTCTCCGGCACAAAATCATGCGGCCGGATGCCGATAATCACCGGCTTATCGCCCTGGATGGCGGCGGCGGCATACCATTTTTCCGGCAACGCAAACCACAGAGCGCCACAGAGCACGCCGGGCTGTCCGTCGCGGGTCAGCAGCGTCCCGTCCAGCAGATTCATCGGCGGCGATCCAATAAAGCGCGCCACAAAAGTATTAACCGGACGATCGTAGATCGCCAGCGGTTCTCCCTGCTGCACAATCACCCCGTCACGCATGACGACAATCTGATCCGCCAGCGTCATCGCTTCCACCTGATCATGGGTCACATACACCATGGTGGTTTTAAAGCGCTGATGCAGAGATTTGATTTCAGCGCGCAGCTCCATACGCAACTGCGCATCAAGGTTCGACAGCGGCTCATCAAACAGAAACACCTGCGGATTGCGCACCATTGCGCGCCCCATCGCTACACGCTGCCGCTGGCCGCCTGAAAGCGCACGCGGATAGCGGCCCAGTAACTTATCGATGCCGAGGATCCCGGCAATACGCGCGATTTTGCTTTGCTGCTCCTCAGGTTTGATCTTCTTTACCTGCATATGAAACGCCAGGTTCTCCGCCACGGTTAGATGCGGATACAACGCGTAACTCTGGAATACCATCGCAATATCGCGATCCGCCGGATCCAGATCGTTAATCGGCCGGTTATCCATCAGGATCGCGCCAGCGGACAGGGTTTCCAGCCCGGCCAGCAGACGTAGTAACGTCGATTTTCCACAGCCGGAAGGGCCGACTAACACGGTGAAACTACCGTCAGGGATGGTGAGATCCAGTGGATTCAGCACCGTCTGTTTGCCATAGCGCTTGGCTACTTTAACAAGTTCTACGCTGGCCATGGCTCAGCACTCCTTTATTCGTTGTTGCAGGGTCTGCCAGTCAGGATACTGGCGCGGTGAACTACTGATGGCATGGCTTGCCACTTCGATACCCCATTGCAGCGCCACCTGATGCGCTTCGCCGGACAGCAACGCGCTGAGAAACCCGGCATTAAAGCTGTCGCCGGCGCCGATGGTGTCAACCACCTCAATATGCCGCGCCGCCGCCTGCAGATGGCTACCCGTCTGCCAGAGTTGCGCGCCATCGCTGCCGCACTTCGCCACACAAGCGCCCCTACCGCTAAGCTGAGCCGCCAGCGCCTCGCCACAGGCGGCCAGCGTCGGCAGTCCGGCAAAGCCGAGGGTCTCCACCTCATTCAGCAACAGGTAGTCGCAATCCGCCAGCCAGCCGCTGAGCTGCTGACGTAGCGCATCACTCCACGCCTGCGGCGGCCAGCCGGTATCCACCGCCACGATAAAACCGCGCTGTTGCAGGCTGGCCAGCAGTTGCGGGTAAGCCGCAAATAGCGCGGTACAGAGAAATGTGCCGCATAACAGCACAATATCGCCCCGCTGCGCCTGCGCCGGCAGCTGCTGTAACACATCGTCAGCGGTTAAGCGGACGATATGGCCCTGATTGCTGATAAACGAACGTTCTTTATCGGGATGCGTCACGCCTACGGTGAGCGAAGTTTCACACGGATATCGTGGCCAGTGCGCGGCGCTTTGCGGAAAATACCCCGCCAGCCAGCTGGCGAAACCATCGCTGCCCTGGTTGGCCACCGTACGATGCGGCACATGCATCGCCGCCAGCGCCAGCGCACAGTTACCGGCCGATCCGCCGGGCCGCAGTTCGCTGTGCTCCAGCATGGTTTCGGTTCCCGGCGCAGGCCATTGATGTAGCGTGCTCATAATTAAATCGACGTTAATATTGCCCACCACATACAGCGTGGCGTTAATTGTTCTCTGCATGCTTAACCCTTACTGCCGCCGCTGGCCAGACCGCTAACCAGCGTTTTCTGTAACCAGATGGCGATAAACAGTGGCGGAACCGACGCCAGAATACCGACGGCGGCAATCAGGCCATCATCGGTGGCGCGTCCGGCGGTGAAACCGGCAATGGTTACCGGCAAAGTTTGTGCCTGAATATTGCTGGTAAACAGCAGCGCGTAGAAAAACTCGTCCCATGCCAGCAGCCAGCCAAACAGGGCGGAGGCGCCCAGTACCGGCTTCGCCAGCGGCAGAGTAATGCGCAGCAACACCTGCCAGACGCGCAAACCATCGAGCCGCGCCGCCTGCTCAATATCCAGCGGTAAGGCATCAAACTGATTTTTCAGCATCCAGGTAAGAAACGGCAGGATCAGTGAGCAGTAGACCAGCACCAGCCCGAGATGGGTATTCAGCAGGCTCAGCTGTTGCAATACAAAGTAGAGCGGCAACACAAAGGCCACCGGCGGCACCATATAAATCGCCAGGCTGCCGAACAGCCAGCCGTCGCGCCCCGGATAGCGCGAGAAGCTGAACGCCGCCGGGATCGCCAGCAGCAGCGAGATCAGGGTGGCGCCGGTCGCCACTAGCAGGCTGTTCCACAACGCATGCAGGAACAATACCCCCGGCTGATCGGCGTCCAGGGACACCAGCCGCGCATACCGACTGAAATCCCACTGGCGCGGCAACCACTCCAGCGGAATGCGGGTTAAATCGCTGGTCGAGCTAACGCTCATCAGAAACAACCACAGCATCGGTCCGAGAATCGAGGCGGCCACCAGCAGAGCGGCGGCGTAGCGTAGCAGGGTACGGATTTTACGTTTCATCTGCGTGACTCCGGCGGCGCTGACGCAGCAGCATGGTCATATAAATCGCGATCAGCACCGCGCACATCAGGGTCATCAGTATCGCGTATGCCGCACCGCTACCGGCGCGCAGATAGCTGAACGACTCCTGATAGACGAAAAAGCTCAGGGTTTTGGTGCTGTCCACCGGGCCGCCACGCGTCATCACATAAATGATGTCGAAAATTTTAAAGGCATCAATGGTACGCAGAACCAGCGCCACGCTGAGCGGCGCGACAATCGCCGGAAAGGTAATGGCGCGAAAACGCCGCCACGCCGAAGCCCCATCCAGCCGGGCGGCTTCAAACAGGTCCTCCGGAATCGACTGCAGCGCCGCCAGCACCAGCAGGGTGACCAGCGGATAGTTTTTCCAGATATCGGCCAGCATCACCGCATTCAGTGCCGAATCCGGTGAACCCAGCCAGCTGCGATAACCGTCGATCATCCCCAGCTGTGTCAGCATGGCGTTAATACTGCCGTAGTCAGGATTAAAATTCAGACGCCACATCATCGCGTTAACAATGGTGGGCAGCGCCCAGGGCAGGATCACCAGCACGCGCAAAAAGTTGCGGCCATAGAATTTCTGATTCAGTAACAGCGCCACCAGAACGCCGATTACCCCCTCAATCGCGACGGACACCACGGTGAAATACAGGGTACGCAGGATCGATGCCTGAAAATCCGTATCGGTTAAGGCATAGAAATAGTTTTCTACCCCAACGAACAGCGGTGATGCGCCACTGCCAATCAGTGCCGCATCGGTAAAGCTCAGCCAGATGGTACGCGCCAGCGGCCAGGCAGTAAGCAGAAACATCACAATCAACATGGGTACTAACAGTACCCATGCCTGACGATGCTCGCGTTGTGACAAACTCAGCATCGTGTTTCCTTAGTGCAAACGCTCAGCACTTTTGGTGGCCGCCTGCATACCGGCTTCCGGCGTCACCTGACCCTGCAAAATCTGCTGGATCTGTTGCTGCAGGCTATTTGACAGACGTGAGTAATCCGCCGTTTCCGGTCGTGATAACATCACGTTAAGTGATTTCTTCGCGGCGGCAATCAGCTCTTCCTGCCCTTTCTGTACCGCCGGATCGTCATAGGAGCTTTTCCAGATTGGCAGGCTCAGGCGGGCATATTTATCCTGCACCGGCTGCGAGGTGATGTAGCTGATAAACTGCCAGGATTGATCCGGATGCTCGCTGGCTTTGGCAATGCCGAGTCCCATTGAGCCATTGACCGCTGACGCTGTGCCCGGCGCATCGCCCGGGGCCGGTATAATGCCAACATCGCCGGCGACTTTGCTCTGTTTCGCATCGTTAGCCATGTTGTACATATAGGTCCAGTTCAGGGCAAAGGCCGCATCGCCATTGGAGAAGGCTTTACGGACATCCTCTTCCAGATATTCACGCGAGTTCGGGTTGGTCACGCCGTTATCCAGCGAACTCTTCATATAGGTAATGGCTTTCATCGCCCCCGGATTGGTGAAGTTCAGCTTGCCGTTCTGATAAAACTCACCGCCAAAACCGGAGACCAGCGTGGTGTAATCACAGATCAGCGCTTCCGCCTGCGACCAGCTCCAGACCAGTGGATACTTAACAATACCCTTCTGTTTCAGCACTTCAGACTGTTCCATCACCTGCTGCCAGCTTTGTGGTGGCGTGGTGATGCCCGCTTTTGCCAGCATGGCTTTGTTGTAGTAGAGATATTTGGTATCGAGGATCCACGGCATACCCAGGGTTTTACCGTTATAGACCACGGTATTCATCGCGCCGGCGAACACTTTCTGTTTCTCTTCCGCCTTGATCCGACCAGAGACATCCTGCAGCAGATCGAATTTGGTAAATTCAGCTGGCCAGATAGCATCAAACAGCACCACGTCATAACCTTTGCTGCCGGCGCCGCGTGCCGCCACAATCTTGTCGTGCAGCGCCTCGTAAGGCACAAACTCCAGATTGACGCTGATATCAGGATGCTGCTGCTCAAAATCGCTGGTCATGGCGCGAATATCATTTTCGCTATAGGCCGCCTGAGTCATAAACAGGGCGTTAATTGCCGTTTTTGCGGCAACCTGGGCCGATGCGGTAGCGGCGATCAGCGCCAGCATGCAGCCAGTCAGACGCGGGGTAAATCGACTTTTCATTCTCTCTCTCCGGTAACGCTGAGCCAGATGGCGATTTATTAAATCAATTTGATTGATTTAATGGAGGTTAAAATAAGAGCTACGAACTGACAGCTTCGGGGCCCGTACCATTATAAGCAAGGCATGTGCCAGGTTAATTGGCAAGATTTCGTTTGCCCGGGCGTTAGCGCGATCACATACTTACTGAGCCAAAAAAGTCCGCACTCAGGGAAATCGTTAATGGGAACTTCGGGAACCAATCTGGAACATGCACGCGCCCATAACCGACGGGTGATCATTGAGGCAATCAGGCTTAATGGCGAACTGACGCGCGCGGAACTGGCGCGTTTAACGGCGCTGACGCCGCAAACGGTGTCGAATATCGTCGCAGAGTTACAGCAGGCGGATCTGCTGTCGTCGCACTCGCCGCGCAAAGTGAGCGGACGTGGGCAACCGGCGATCCCGATCACCCTTAATCCGGCCAGCGCGTATTCGATCGGTATCCATCTCGATCACCAGACCCTGCTGATAGTGCTGGTCGATCTTACCGGCGAGATCCATTTTCGCCGCCTTGTGATGGTGCAAAAGCCCCAACCAGGTGCAACCCTGGCGTTAATCGTCACCCTGCTGGAGGAAATTAAGCAGCAGCTGGCAGGCAACTGGCGCAAAGTGCTCGGCATTGGTGTGGTGATGCCGGGGCCGTTTGGCGTCGAAGGCCTCTCCTCGCTCGGCCCCACTACCCTGCACGGCTGGGAAAACGTGGATGTGGTCGCGCACCTTAACCAGGCCAGCGGACTACCGGTTACGCTGGAGAATGATGCCACGGTGGCGGCGATTGGCGAACGTTTTCATGGCGTGGCGCGCCAGCTTAATTCTTTTATCTATCTCTATATTGGCACCGGTCTGGGCGCCGGTATTTTTACCGATGGCCATATCTATACCGGCCATGCCCATAACGCCGGCGAAGTGGGCCATATTGTGATTGAACCCGACGGGCGCGAGTGTTACTGCGGCAACCATGGCTGCCTCGAACGCTATGTATCGCTGCAGGCAGCCTATGAGCACTGTGGTCTCGATCCGCTGAGCGCGCTACCCGACGATCTACTGGCGGTCGACAGCGATCTGTTTGATAACTGGATCCTCAGCGTTTTACCGCCGCTGCGCCGGGCGATCAATATGATCGAGTGTGTTTTCGATGCCGAGGCGGTGATTATTGGCGGCATGATGCCGCAGCCGTTGCTGCAAAAGATCGTCAGAGGCCTGTTCCCGCTGCATAAATCAGTACGCAGCCGTTATCTCGACGATATGCGGGTGAAGATGGGGATGACCGGCAGTGACACCGCCGCGCTCGGTGCCGCGGCGCTGCCGATTTTTGACGAATTTAACCCACAATATAATGTGTTGCTGAAATAACCGACATATGGCGGAAGCCATCCGCGTAGGGCGGCATTTATTTCGCCCTAGCGAAATACGCTAATTGCCTCAACCAGACGGGTGGCCTGCCGCGCCAGCAGGTCTGAAGCCTCGGCACCTTCCTGCACTCGTGCAGCGTTCTGATGGGTATTACGATCCAGATCTTCGACTGCCAGGCTGATCTCCGATAGCGCGGTAGCCTGCTCGGCAGTGGCGGAACTGATCAGCGCAATCAGCGAGGTCACGTTCTGCACCTGAGACACAATGCCGCCGATGGTTTCACCCGCCGTATTGACATGCTCAGTGCCGACTCTGACCCGTGTCGCACTGGTCTCCACCAGGTGTTTAATTTCGCTGGCCGCACTGGCGCTGCGTTGCGCCAGATTCCGAACCTCACCGGCCACCACGGCAAAACCTTTCCCCTGCTCACCGGCACGCGCCGCTTCCACTGCCGCATTCAGCGCCAGAATATTGGTCTGGAAAGCAATACCGTCGATCACACTGGTAATATTGGCGATTTTCTTCGAACTGTCAGTAATTTCCGCCATCATGGTGACCATATCACGCATCGCTTCGCCCCCATCCACCGCCGCCTGACTGGCCGATATCGACAGGTTGTTCACCTGGGCGGCAGTTTCGGTATTGCTTTTCACCGTCGCCGTCAGCTGGTTCATGGTGGCGGCCGTCTCCTGCACACTGGCCGCCGCCTGTTCGGTTTGGCGACTAAGGCTATTATTGCCCTGAGCAATCGCATCGCTGGCACTCAGCACATTGACCGCCTGACCGCTGACGTCATCCACCAGCCAGCGGAACATCAGACCCAGCTGACTGATGGCGCGCAGGGTAACCCCCACCTCATCAACGCGATCTATTTGCTCCACCTGATTGCTGGCGCCGGTAGCAACACTTAGCGCCTGCTGACACAGTCGTTCAATCGGCCGTGAGATCTGATACTCCAGCCAGGCACCGGCCAGCAGCAGCAGCAGCGCCATCACCGCGGTAAAAGCAGCGATATGGCCAGCCGCAACCCCTACCAGCCAGATACTCAGCACGCTTATCGGCAACAGCGTCAACAGGGTGGTGCGAATACGCCAGCGCAGCGGTAGCGTTTTAAACATTGAGCGCCAGCGCATCATGCCGGTACGCACAATCAACCCCTGATGGAAACGACGATTTTTACTCTTTCCGGCGCGGAATTCACCGTATAACTGCTCGGCCTGGCGCACCTCTTCCGGCGTCGGTTTGGTCCGCACGGACATATAGCCATGCACCTTGCCATTGCGCACCACCGGAATCGCATTGGCGCGGACCCAATAGTGATCGCCATTCTTGCGCCGGTTTTTTACCAGTGCCGTCCACGGCAGACCATGCTTTAGGGTGGACCACATATCGGCAAAGGCTTCCTCCGGCATATCCGGATGGCGCACCAGATTATGCGGCTGGCCGTCGATCTCCTCCGGCGTATATCCACTGACTTCAATAAACGCATCATTGGCGTAAGTAATGTGGCTATTGAGGTCAGTGGTGGACATCAATGTGGCATGATCATCAAACAGATACTCGTGCTGCGTCACGGGCTGATTATTACGCATTGTAAAGTCCTTGAGGGAATAAGAATGGTTTGCATTAGTAAAAAGTATTACCGTTTTTTATATTTTCGGCGGCAACAGGAGGGAACTTTAGTACAGGTCAGGAAATATTTCGTGATGGAGATAACGCTGATAAATACAGGCCTGACGCGTCAATATGATAATCATGGAAATCATTTTTCAAAAAATGATTTCCATGATTATCTTAAGCCCAACTTAATAATAAATAACCTTAATATTATTCCGGGCATACACAACGGCAGCCCGGAATAGGGCCCGCGATCAGAATTGCCAGCGCACGCCGAGGTTATAACGCCAACCCTTCGCGCCATTGCTGTCAATTTCGCGGCGATAATCCGCTTCAGCATACAGTGAAACATCATTTTTAAAGCGGGTAGTGCCGCCGACGCCCAGTTCCCACATTTGACCAAAACGTCCGCCGCTAAAGGTATGGTCAAGATTATTGTAACCCGTGGCGCCAATAGTAGTCTTACTGCCCCCGCCCCAGCCATGATAGTAGTTCGCCCGTACGTAAGGGGTGTACTGGCGACTGGCGTCGTCCGTCCAGCTGCGGTCAAGACGCGCACCGATGCGGCCGACCGTTTGCCCGTAGCGGTCGTATTTCACCGTAGTACCATCGCGATCGGTAAAGTCATTCATGTTTAACCGCATATACATCAGCTGCGCCTGCGGCTCGATCTGGATGTCATAGGGCAACTGAAACGGATAACCGCTCTCCAGAGAGGCGGTCCAGCCGCGCCCTTTCGGTTTGCCAACATTTTTTTCCCGGCTGATATCAGTTTCTCCGCGATACCAGTCAAAAGAGAGCGCACCGTCAAGATAGAAACCATTCAGTCGCTGCCAGGTGCCATACAGGGCCACGCTGTCACTGGCGAAACTACTGCTGCTGAAGCCGTCAGCCGCCTTCGGGCGCAGGCGCGCATTACCGCGGGTATAAGCTACCCCGCCGCGCAGACTGTCCTCAGCGCCGTCCAGTTTCAGCACATTGCCGCCAATCTGCAGCGCGCTGTAGTCGAGATCCATGTCATAACCAAAATTCTGAAAACTGACATCGGATTTATAGCTGTAATTTGAGCCGATATAGCGCATAAACATCTCGCCGCCTTTGGCATCGGGGTTATTCTGCTGTTGGCGCAGCTCACCCAGACGTTTATGCAGATCATCGATAATCGCCGCGGTGTAGTACGCCAGCCCTACCGGCGCGGAGAGATAGGCAGCCACCTGAGGGATCACCGCGATACGTCGTGGCGAAGACGGCAGGGTGCGCGGATTAGTCGGCGTGCCGGGTGTGGACGGACAACTGTTATCCGTTTCACAAACATACAGATTACCCAGCCGGTAATCCCAGAACGCGTTATTGCTGCCGCCGTCCACCCGTCGCTGATCGGCATAGCTTTCGCCCGGAGCAAAGCTGTATAACTGGTAGCGCCAGGGTCCAGCCGCCAGATAACCGCCCTGCAGGGCAAAACTGTCGGCACGCGCGCTACCTGCCACCTGCACCAGCGATATCCCTTCATTGCCGCCGACCAGGCTGTCGTGGTTAATATCGGTAAGGTTGCCGTTACTCAGGCTATCCAGTTTGACATTAAGTAAGGTGGTGCCGGTGGTGGCATCGCCCGTCACCCGCAGGTTATCGGTAAATTGATTGCTTAACGCCCCACCTTCATTGAGACGTGTCAGCAGATTGAGTTGCCCCCCGGCGGACGCCAGATCGCCGGCGATGGTCAGCGTATTGCCCGGCGATCCGCTGCCATTGGTTAGATCGAGGGTGCCGGCATTATTCACCACCAGTGAATTATCCGCTCCCCCGCGGATCAGCGGATGAACACTATTTCCGGCGTACAGCGTAGAGGCTGCGTCAATATTTACCGTGCTGCTGGCCAGTTGTAAATTATCGGTTAACGTCCACTGACTCTGTTCAAAATTAATGGTATTCCAGCCGGTGCCGAGATTAACCCCTTTCGCCGGGTCATCTTCGGCAAAGGATCCGCCGCGTGCAACGATCTGCGAGAAGGACAGCGTATTGCCGCTGCCCTCACCGCTGGTGATATGCCGCGTGGTGCTAAGGTCAACATCCTGCACCAGTGCCAGATTAGCGTCGCCCGCCCCCAGCGACAGACTGCCGTCCAGCACGCCGCCGGTCCATACCACCACATCGCTGCCATCACCGCTATTGATATCGCCAAGAACATCGCCCGCCATCAGCAACACCGTATCCGCTTCGTCGCTGCCGGCTACTGCCTGCCCGTTCGCATCAGGCGCCGCGATAATGCCGTGATTTTCCAGGGTCGCGGCGGTGCCGCCGCTAAGATCCACTACCGGCGCCACCGTGCTTTGCGAACTCAGCACACCGCTATTGATCACCCTTTCAGCGCTGTTACTAACCAGCGCCGAACCGCCGGCCGCATTGTTAACACTGACGTTAGCCGAGTTATAGACGGTGCCGGTGGTATTGGCGCGAATGCCGATCCCGCCGGCGCCTTCGACGTTAAACTGGTAGCCGTCGCCCAGCACTAAATCTGTGCTGGTGGGGGTATCATCCTGGCGGGTAAAATTGAAGCCGACGCCAGCGCCATGAACCGTGGTGGTGACCGTTGATGTGGGGTCTAAGGCGATGCTGGTACGGATACCGCTGCCGTCAGTGACATTGATCGCCACATTATCCAGCGTAACCGCATCGCTTTCCGCGCCATTTTCCACGCCATTGCCGTCTCCCGTAACATTAATGGTTGTGTCGCTTACGGTCATACCGATTGCGCCGGCATCAGGCAGAATACCGTGCGCCGTCCCGGCACTATTAATAGTGGCGTTGCTTAACTGCAGAAAACCATCACTCCCCACCACCACCCCGGCGATACCATCGTCAACATTGACGCTTCCCCCCTGGACCTGGGTCGCGCCGCTGCCGCTGATATCTATCCCGGTGCCATTGGCAATATTCAGCACGCCGGAGTTAATAATGCTGGTGGCGGAACGGCCACGAATACCGGTGCTGTTATCGCCATCCAGCGTCAGGCTACCCTGCTGAATTAAGCTGGCATCGTTTGCCACATCAAAACCAATGGCATTGGCGCCATCACCGGCAATAATGGCATTACTGGTCACCGCCGTCGGCGCGCGCTCTCCGTTTAATGCATTCGTCAGATCGGTACGTAAATTGTCCACTAACACGCCAATGCTGCTATCGCCATCCAGCGTGATACTACTGTCCGTCGACAGCGTCGCGCTGCCGCCGCCTTCCACCCGAATGGCGGTGCTGTGGTTGCCGCTGGCGATAAAGTCACTGTTGCCGTTCAGATTACTGCCCGCGCCGGAAACAATCACTCCGCTGCTCTCGGTGCCGCTGGCGCTGATATTGCTGCCGCTGGCAAGGTTAAGCACCGCGCCGTCATCAATGCGATAGCCGGTGGAGCCGAGCGTATCGATATCCAGCGCCGTGCTGGCGCTGTTGATCGCTGAACCCGCCCCCACCGCGTGATAAGCGATCTGATCGCTGTTGCCAAATGTCGGCACCGATACCGCGGCAATATTCACTTGCGCTCCATTAACCGCTTCGGCGCCGATGGCGCCCGGGCCCAGCAGCGATAACTGCCCGGCGTTCAGATTAACTACCGCGCCGGATCCGGCGGCGCTGACGCCACGGCTACGCCCCTCTACCGTGCCGCCATTAACCTCAATCGCGCCACTGTTGTTGGCGGTGGTGGTCTGGTTAGCGCCATTCACCACCATGCCGAAACCGCCATCATTGACCGAGATAGTGCCGCTGTTATTCGCCGTCGCCCCGCTTTGCACCAAAATGCCGGTGGAATTCGCGCCACTGAAAGTGATATCGCCGCTGTTGGTGAGTTGCGCGCTGTTACGCGCGATATAGCCGGTCAGCCCGTCCTGGGTGGCATTCAGTTCAGCGGCAGAGCTCAGCATGGTGGTAGCCACCGGACTACCGACATTTTCTCCGGTTAGCGAATGTTTCTGTCCGTCAACAATGGCGCCCACCGCATGATCGCCGCTCAGGTCAAAGGTGGTGGCGGCATCAATCACGCCGTTAGCCCCGCCTTCAATAATCACCCCGGTGGCCCCACTCCCTGAGATAATAAAACTGGCGTTATGAGTATTAACATCAGTGCCGCTGCCTGAACCTATTACGCCGACCGAGTCGCTACCCGAGGTGGTTAGCACCATATCGGTACCGTCAAAATCTGCGCCATCTTCAACGCGAAACAGGGCCGAACCGCTGCTGGTCACATTCAGAATACTATTGCTCGCCACGTTAATATTGGCATTCGGACCATAGGCAAAGAAGCCGATTTGATCGCTGCCCTGACTAAAATGAGGAACCGCATCATTCGCCACCTGTACCGTCGCATTGCCACGGGCATGGACCCCAATAGCGCCATTGCCGGTCAGATTAATCGGTCCGTCAATTACCGCATTCGCCACGCCGCTACCCTGGCCTTCCGCCCAGACGCCAAAATTACGCGTGCCGCTGGCCGGGTCGGCTTCCCCGGCAACATTAATAGTGCCTCCCGATGCGGCCTGCGCGACATGAGCGTTACTGGCGAGCACTTTTAAGCCAATACCGTTGATACCATTAAGATTAATGGTTCCGCTATTCAAAATATTGCCGCCACTCCCCGAGTTAAGCACTGACATGCCGACATTTTCGCGTGGCAGACTGCCCGCCCGGCCATTAACATCAATGGTGCCGATATTGCGCATATTGGCATTAGCCGCATCACTGGCAAACATCCCGGCGCCGTTTTGTACCCGTGAACCAATCACAATACTGCCGTAATTTCTGGCAATACCATCCTGTAGCAGGGCAATCCCACTGGTTAAGCCACTCTGATTCATCGCGGTATCCGCCACCGCCTCAGTTTTACTGTTTTGCGGACCACGCCCCAGATAAATTACGCCGCTGTTCAGATTATCAAACCCTGAGAGCGCAGAGTTCAGCAGCACTCCGGAGGTCGTGCCGGTGGCACTGGATCCATTTACGCCAACATTAATATTGCCCGTATTGTTGGCATTGGCATTGGTACGTAAATTTATCGCCGCAATACCGTTAGGGGTGTTACTTCCGGTGGTTGCCAGATTGATCACCCCCGTATTGGTGAAGGCTCCCTCATCCTGTACCTGAACCGCATTGGCGCCATAGCCGGTCAGGCCGATACCACTACCGCTGGCATCAGCACGGTTAAGAAATCCGCCATTAATCACCCCGCTATTGGTGCCGCTGCTGCCACTACCACTAATGAACAGAGCGGAACTGTCGGTATTACTGGTGAGATCATCCCCCTGACTCGACAGTTTGCCGCGCACCACCACCTGCGCACCATTAGTGGCACGTACCGCGCCAGCGGTGGCACCGGACACTTCCAGCGTTCGGTTAGCGGCAATATTCACCCTGGCATTGGCTCCGCTTGCGTTAATCGCCACCACATTACCCACCGGCTGCGTCGCCTCATCCGGTGACGTCGCGGTGACATCGTAAACAATATTGCCGTTAACTTTGGTAATGGCTTTATTGAATTCAGGCAGATAACGTAATTTATCAAGATTACCGGCCTGGAGCTGGCTAATCAGCCAGTCATTATAGGTTCTCAGGTCCGCGGCATTATTAACGGTAAAACGGCTGGTATTGCCATCCAGCGTCTGTACGCTGAATATGCCCATATAGGTTACGACATCCTCGGCAACAAAGGTTTTCGCGGCGCGAGTGCCGCTGACCGGGGTTGCGGCACTGCCGAAAAAGCTGATGCGGTTATTATTATCCCAGTTTAGTGTGCTGACAGCGCCGCTGGCGCCATCAACATTAAATAGCGAAGTTTGCTTCGCCGCCATTGACCAGGCATGGGTACTGGCGGTGCTGCTGGCGGTACCGCTACCAATATTCACCGACAGGGTACCGCCATTGCTGACATTGGCTACCCGTGCATTAATATACTGATTGCCGCCGACGTTCTGAATATCAGGGACCAGTGTACTATTGGTGACCGATGGCTGCGCCACGAGGTTTGCCGTATTGTAGACCTGAAAGATAGTATTTCCCCCGGTAGCAGGATCGGGGACGGTAATCGCGAAATTTTGCGGCCCGGGATCCAAACGGGGTTTATCAATAAATTGCTGACCTGAGGTCACAGTCAGGCCGCCAAGTGCCGTATTAACACTGCCATCGACACCCGCTGAAAATTTTTGGTTACCGCTTAACGTTTCGCTGCTGCCGGAAACATTCAGTGAGCCAACAAGATTATCATTAGTTCCGGGGGTGTAAGTAAGAAGGGTTGCAGCATCGCCATTACTGATAATAGCAGCATTAACTACCACTAAAACCATAGTACGCAGCAACACCGGGGCGCGGAAAACCGATTTAAATTTAAACATTATTATTCCTCCAGCTAAGCGGATACAGTCCATTTAAAATAAAAATGATTTATGTATTGTCGGCTGATGAAATAACTTTATAGCAAGAGAAGATTTACCCCAGCAACCAACCCCAAGGACACAAAAATAAATTCTTCGCGTTTAATCCTGAGGTTAAGTTACAAAGCCTTGCATCTCTCTTTAAATAAAGACAACAGTATCCCCACCTCTATTCAGCGAAGAGGAAATAAAGTAAAGACAAATAAATAAATCAACAGTGAGTTCAGCTCAGCATATTACCTCGATAGAAAAACGCGATGAAAACTCAGATAATTACAATAAAACGCCATCCTGTTTTTTATAAACAAACCATAAACCACTGATTGACGTTAATTTATCTTCAGGAAACTCTAATTATAACTGGCACTGAAAGTTATTTGGCAATTTTCGGAATTAATATAAACTGTTAACAAAGAGTAAAAGCGTGGGGTGTTTCACATTTCTGATTTTCTGCGGATAACGAAATAATTAAACCCGTTAAATAACGGATTTAATTAATCGCTAATTAACTGAGGTCAATACCTTTACTGCCAAATAACCAGGTCGCGGCAAAGCCTGCCAGCCATGCCACCGCCATGCCACTAAAATAGACCGCCATGCCCGCAAGAATACCCTGAGCCGAGGTCATTAACGGTAATGCAACCAGTCCGGAAGGGCCGAATACCGTATTTAAACCCACCGGTAATCCCAGCCAGGCCACCAGACCAAGAAAGAACCCACCCGCCGCGCCACCAATACAGGCGGTGATAAAGGGTTTAATCCGTGGCAGCGTGACGCCATAAATTAGCGGTTCTCCGACGCCGAGAAAGCCGGGAATAATCGCCCCTTTAATCTGGCTGCGCAGGATTGAATCTTTTTCTGCCCGCGCATACAGAGCCAGCGCGGCGCCAACCTGTCCGGCACCGGCCATCGCCAGAATCGGAAATAACGAATTAAACCCCTGAACATCCATCAGCGCAAAATAGACCGGAATAAAGCCCTGATGGATGCCAAACATCACCGCCAGCAGGAACAGCCCCGCCAGCAATGCGCAACCAAATGGATTACCATTCAGATGGAGAAACAGCCACGACATGGCTTTAAATAACTCGCCACCGAGCGGCATAATCACCACAAAAGTAATGGCGCCGGTTATCAGCAGCGTTAGCATGGAGGTCAGGATCATATCGAGGTTATCCGGCATCCACTGACGGATCTGCCGCTCAATCCACGCGCCCAGAATTGAGGCCATCAGCACCCCGATAATATTGCCGCGCGGGTCGATAGCCATGCCGAAGAAGTTATCGATGCCGGCGTAGTAACCGACTTTGGCATCAGGCAGGTAGCCGAGTAAAAACAGCGAAGCGATAATCGCGCCATTGACGCCAGAACCCCCAAACGCCTTCTGCGCGTTATAACCAATCAAAATACTCAGAAAGGTAAACAGCCCCTTGCTGAAGACTTTCATATAGCCAATGCCCTGCAATAGCAGCGCGTTATGGTTGCCAGCGCTACTGAGATGGAAAAGTTGCTCCAGCAGGGTGGCAATCCCTAACAGCAACCCGGCAGCGATAAATCCGGGGATTAATGGGGTAAAAATAGTAGCGAATTTAGCCAGAAACTGATGGATAGCGCTGTTCTGCCCTGCCTTTTGCTGTTTTTTATTCTTTGCCGCCAGCGTCCGCAGATCGGGAGCGGCCTGCTGACCGCTGGCGGCCAGGCGCTGATTCAGCATCTCCGCCGCGGTTTGCGCTTTGCCGGGGCCGAGGATCACCTGCAACTGATCGTCGCTGTTGACCACCCCCAGTACGCCCGGCAATGTTTTTAGCTCGGCCAGCTGAATCTGGCGTTGATCATGCAAAGTTAACCGCAGCCGCGTCATACAGTTGCCACACACCGCTACGTTCTGCCCCCCACCGACCGCCTGCAGAATAGCCTGAATCAACTCATCAGTGATTTTGGCCATTATCAGACTCCTTGTGCCAGCAGCGCCTGACGAATAAAGCCATGATGCTGCTGCAATAACCGACGCGCCTCATCCGCTGACAACTGCGCCAGCACCATCAGAATGGCGGTTTTACAGTGACCGCCACAGGCACTGAGCGCCCGTTGCGCCTCCGCCTCGCTGCAGTCGGTAGCCTGCGACACGATATTCACCTGACGCTGAACCAGCTTTTTATTGGTGGCTTCCACATCCACCATCAGGTTGCTGTACACTTTGCCGCTGCGGATCATCGCGCCGGTGGTCAGCATATTCAGCACCAGCTTCTGCGCCGTTCCCGCTTTCATACGTGATGATCCGGTCACCACTTCCGGGCCGACCACCGGGGTCAGCGCAATATCGGCAATCGCGGCCATGGCGCTATCCGGGTTGCAGGTCAGCGCTGCGCTGGTGGCGCCCAGCTGACGGGCATATTCCAGCGCGGCGACCACATAAGGGGTACGGCCACTGGCGGCGATACCGACCAGCACATCTTGCGCGCTGAAATTGATCGCCTTCAGGTCTGCCACTCCCATTTCACGGTTGTCTTCGGCGTTCTCTACCGCCTGCAGAATCGCCTGATGCCCTCCGGCAATCAACGCCACCACCTGTTCAGGTGGCGTGCCATAGGTTGGCGGGCACTCACTGGCATCCAGGATGCCCAACCGGCCGGAAGTGCCGGCGCCACAATAGATCAGGCGCCCCCCCTGCCGGAACGCGGCGGCAATAGCGTCAACCACGCGGGCAATCTCCGGCACGATCGCTTCTACCGCCAGCGCCACTTTCTTATCTTCATGGTTAATCACCTGCAGCATCGCTACTGTCGGCAGCTCATCAATATTTTCGCTGGCTGGATTGCGGCCTTCGGTGATCATCGTGTTCAGGTCAATTTTCATAGCGACTCCAGGCAGGATCGGTCGAACGGAATAATTTATTCCTTTAAATATAGGATATAAAGAATTACTAATTCCAGAAGAGCAGAAGATAATAATGGATGCCAGGGAAAAAAACCCGTCCGGGGAGGACGGGTCAGCGATTATTCCGCGCTCTGGGGGCGCAGACTCAGCTCATAGCTTGCGGCCTGCTGGCTATCAAACTGGTCTTCCCATTTGGCAATGACCAGCACCGCCAGTGCATTGCCCACCACGTTCAGCGCGGTACGCGCCATATCCATAATGCGGTCAACACCGGCAATAAACGCCAGTCCTTCCAGCGGGATCCCGACACTGCCGAGCGTCGCCAGCAACACCACAAAGGAGACCCCCGGCACGCCTGCGATACCTTTTGAGGTCACCATCAGCGTCAGTACCAGCAAAATTTCCTGACTAACCGACAGATTGATGCCATACAGCTGGGCGATAAAGATGGCCGCGATGCTCTGGTATAATGTTGAGCCATCGAGATTAAAGGAGTAACCGGTTGGCACCACAAAACTGGTAATCGACTTTGGCGCGCCATAGGCTTCCATCTTCTCCATAATCCGCGGCAGTACCGTTTCCGAACTGGAGGTGGAATAAGCGAGGATCAGCTCATCCTTCAGAATATGCATCAGGGTAGTAATCCGCAGCTTGCAGATGCGCGCCACCGTACCCAACACCACAAAGGCAAAAAACAGAATCGCGGCATACACCAGGATCACCAGCTTCGCCAGCGGCCATAGCGAGGCAAAACCAAAGTTCGCAATGGTGACCGAAATCAGCGCAAACACCCCCACCGGGGCATAACGCATAATCATATGCGTCACTTTAAACATCGCTTCTGAGGTGGAACGGAACACTTTCAGCAGCGGATCACGATGTTCTGCCGGTAACGATGAAAGGCCGAGACCAAACAATACCGAGAAGAAGATAATCGGCAACATGTCGCCTTTGGCAATTGCGGCGAAAATATTGGTCGGAATCAGGGACATAATCGTAATCACCAGGCTATGCGTCCCACTTTGCACCTGCTGCGTCGTCGCTTCATATTTAGAGATGTCCACCGTTGCCAGCGTCGACATATCAATGCCGCTACCCGGCTGGAACAGATTGGCCAGGGTAATACCTACCACGATGGCAATGGTGGTGATCACTTCGAAATAAATAATGGTTTTTACACCAATACGCCCCAGCTTTTTCGCATCACCGACGCCGGCAATACCGACAATCAGCGTCGAAATCACGATCGGCACGACGATCATTTTGATCAGGTGAATAAAAATATCACCCGCCGGACTCAGAATATTACTGACTAACCATTCACGTTGTTCCGGCTGATTATGCAGAATTGCACCGACAACGATCCCCAGCACCAGCGCAATTAGAATTTGCCAGGCAAGGCTGATTTTAAAACCTTTCATAACGCTTAATTCCTTAACAAAACCCCACTTCCGCCGGCTATATGCGGAAGGTTTACACTCAAGGGAGGCGGACCGTAATCCGTTAAAATCGAGGGTTATTGATGGTTGACGCCTGCATAACAGGTACGTAATCAGTACCATTTTCGCGGGCATAAAAGCAACCCTTTGCGCGGGGGGTTGCCAGCGGATCGGCGCGAGCGGATGAGATTATGAAAAGTTATTGAAGGCATAACTTGCTGTTATAAAAAGTAATATTTAAACACCATTTAGCATAGATATGCAGTTTCGTTTAAATAACACCCTGTACTGTTTGCTGTTTTTTCAGGCAGTACAACCATACATTTCCTACACTGTAGCAAACAGGATCCTTCGCCTTCATGCGTAGCAAGCATGTAATAATCCTGGAAATTACTACATCTATAATTCTCGTGATCTGCCGCCCAAAAAAGAAACAAAGCGCGATCCCCATCTTTAATTAACTTTTGGTTGACATCATATTAACAAATAAAAGGAGACCAGCCATGAGCCAAATACATAAGCACCCCGTTCCCGCTAACATTGCGGAAAATACCCTGATCAATGCAGAGCAGTACCAGTCGATGTATCAGCAGTCGGTACAAGATCCCGAGGCTTTTTGGGGAGAACAAGGCAAAATACTTGACTGGATTAAACCTTACACCCGCGTGAAGAATACCTCCTTTGCGCCCGGCAATATTAACATTCGTTGGTTTGAAGATGGCACGCTTAACCTCGCCGCCAACTGTCTGGATCGTCATCTGAATGAACGTGGCGACCATCCTGCCATTATCTGGGAGGGTGACGATGCCAGCGAAAGCAAGACCATCACCTTCCGCGAACTGCATCGTGAAGTCTGTCGTTTCGCCAATTCACTGAAAGAGCTGGGGATTAATAAAGGCGATGTGGTGGCAATCTATATGCCGATGGTGCCGGAAGCGGCGGTGGCGATGCTGGCCTGCGCCCGTATTGGCGCGGTGCATTCGGTAATTTTCGGCGGTTTTTCACCGGAAGCGGTCGCCGGNCGCCAGGCTGGTGGTAACCGCCGATGAAGGCATTCGTGCAGGTCGCGCCATTCCGCTGAAAAAGAACGTTGATGAGGCGCTGAAAAATCCTAACGTTAAATCGATCACCAACGTGGTGGTATTTCGCCGCACCGGTAAAGATATTGCGTGGACTAACGGTCGCGATCTCTGGTGGCATGAACTGGTCAATAGCGCCAGCGCCCATCATCAGCCGGAAGAGGTCAATGCGGAAGATCCGCTGTTTATCCTGTACACCTCCGGTTCGACCGGCAAGCCGAAAGGGGTGATGCATAGCACCGGCGGCTATCTGGTGTATGCCGCCATCACCTTTAAATATGTCTTTGATTACCATCCGGACGATATCTACTGGTGTACCGCCGATGTCGGCTGGGTCACCGGGCACAGTTATCTGCTGTATGGGCCGCTGGCCTGTGGCGCCACCACGCTGATGTTCGAAGGGGTGCCAAACTGGCCGAAACCCAGCCGTATGGCGGAAGTGGTGGATAAACATAAAGTCACCCTGCTGTATACCGCGCCGACCGCTATCCGCGCGCTGATGGCTGAAGGCGACCGGGCGATTGAGGGGACTAACCGTTCATCACTGCGCATTATGGGTTCCGTCGGTGAGCCGATTAACCCGGAAGCCTGGGAATGGTATTACCAGAAAATCGGCGACAGTCGTTGTCCGATAGTCGATACCTGGTGGCAGACGGAAACCGGCGGTTTTATGATTACGCCGCTACCGGGCGCCACCGAGCTAAAAGCCGGCTCCGCCACCAAACCGTTCTTTGGCGTCCAGCCAGCGCTGGTGGATAACGAAGGCAACCCGCAGGAAGGCGCCTGTGAAGGCAATCTGGTGATCGTCGACTCATGGCCGGGCCAGGCGCGCACGCTATATGGCGATCACGATCGCTTTGAGCAGACCTACTTCTCAACTTTTAAAAATATGTACTTTAGCGGCGACGGCGCGCGTCGTGATGAAGATGGCTATTACTGGATCACCGGCCGCGTCGATGACGTACTGAATGTCTCCGGCCATCGTCTGGGTACCGCTGAAATCGAATCGGCGCTGGTATCCCACCCGAAAATTGCTGAAGCAGCGGTGGTTGGCATTCCACACAGTATTAAAGGCCAGGCGATCTATGCCTATATCACCCTGAACCACGGTGAGGATCCGACGCCAGAGCTGTACAACGAAGTGCGCAACTGGGTACGTAAAGAGATTGGCCCGATTGCCACACCGGATGTCCTGCACTGGACCGATTCACTGCCGAAAACCCGCTCCGGCAAGATTATGCGTCGTATTCTGCGCAAAATCGCCGCCGGCGATACCAGTAACTTTGGTGATACCTCAACCCTCGCCGATCCTGGCGTCGTTGAGAAGTTAGTTGAAGAAAAACAGAGCATTAAAATGCCGTAAGCCTGCCCCCCTTCCCGTGTGGGGAGGGAGTCCGACCCGGTTTTTAAAACAATAATAAACGCCCTACGCAAGAGGCCTGTCGCGCGGTCAGTTGGTGACCAGCAAGATAGCCTCCCGCATAAAACCTCTGGAGATGCTGTGATGAATGATGTCATCTGCCAACGGATCGAAAACAGTGCTCATTTTAAAGAGCTGGTGCGCAAACGCCAGGCTTTTGCCCTGTTCCTTTCCGCCATCATGCTGGTGCTTTACGTCGGTTTTATTTTACTTATTGCCTTTGCCCCTGGCTGGCTCGGCACCCCACTACATGCAGGAACCAATGTTACCCGCGGCATTCCCATTGGCGTCGGGCTGATTGTGATTTCATTTGTACTTACTGCCACTTACGTCTGGCGCGCTAACGGTGAATTTGACCGTTTGACTAAACAGATTATCAGCGAGGTAAAAGGATGAAAGCACGTTATGCGGCCCTGGCAGCATTAATCCTGCTGCCTCTGTCGGCGCTGGCGGCCGATGCCATTACGGGGGCGGTAGAGAAGCAGCCCACCAATTATGAAGCGATCATTATGTTCCTGGTATTTGTGGCGGCAACGCTGGGCATTACTTACTGGGCATCGAAACGTACGCGTACCCGCAGTGATTACTATACTGCCGGTGGCAATATTACCGGCTTTCAGAATGGCCTGGCGATTGCCGGCGACTATATGTCAGCCGCCTCATTTCTCGGCATTTCGGCACTGGTCTACACCTCCGGCTACGATGGTCTGATCTACTCACTGGGCTTCCTGGTGGGCTGGCCGATTATCCTGTTCCTGATCGCTGAAAGGCTGCGTAATCTCGGGCGCTATACCTTTGCTGATGTGGCGTCTTATCGACTGAAACAGAAACCGATTCGCTCCCTCTCCGCCTGTGGCTCGCTGGTGGTGGTGGCGCTCTATCTGATTGCACAGATGGTTGGCGCCGGTAAACTGATTCAGCTGCTGTTTGGCCTTGATTACCATATCGCAGTAGTGCTGGTCGGCATACTGATGGTGATGTATGTGCTGTTTGGCGGCATGCTGGCCACCACCTGGGTGCAAATCATTAAAGCGGTGCTGTTGCTATTCGGCGCCAGCTTTATGGCCATTATGGTAATGAAAACCGTCGGCTTCAGCTTTAATACCCTGTTTACCGAAGCGATGGCGGTGCATCCGAAAGGCCAGGCGATTATGCGCCCCGGCGGGCTGGTAAATGATCCGGTTTCGGCTCTGTCGCTGGGCCTCGCGCTGATGTTCGGCACTGCCGGCTTGCCACATATTCTGATGCGTTTCTTTACCGTCAACGATGCGCGTGAAGCACGTAAAAGCGTACTCTACGCTACCGGCTTTATGGGTTATTTCTACTTCCTGACGTTTATTATTGGTTTTGGTGCGATTCTGTTAGTCAGCTCTAACCCGGCGTTTAAAGATGCCAGCGGTGCGCTGATTGGCGGCAATAATATGGCGGCTGTGCATCTGGCCGATGCGGTTGGCGGGAGTCTGTTCCTTGGTTTTATCTCTGCCGTCGCTTTCGCCACTATTCTGGCGGTGGTGGCCGGTCTGACGCTGGCTGGCGCCTCGGCGGTTTCTCACGACCTGTATGCCAGTGTGTTCCGTAAAGGTCACGCCACCGAGCGTGAAGAGCTGAAAGTGTCGAAGATCACCGTGGTACTGCTGGGGATTGTGGCGATTCTGCTGGGCATTATGTTTGAGAAACAAAATATCGCCTTTATGGTGGGGCTGGCGTTCTCTATCGCTGCCAGCTGTAACTTCCCGATTATTTTACTGTCGATGTACTGGTCAAAACTGACCACGCGTGGGGCGATGATTGGTGGCTGGCTGGGGCTGGTGACCGCGGTGGTGCTGATGATCCTTGGCCCGACGGTGTGGGTGAAAGTACTGGGTCACGCGCAGGCGATTTTCCCGTACGAGTATCCGGCCCTGTTCTCCATGCTGACGGCGTTTATCGGTATCTGGCTGTTCTCGATTACCGATAGTTCGGCAGAAGGTGCGGCTGAGCGTAAGCTGTTCCGCGCCCAGTTTATCCGTTCACAAACCGGTATTGGTATTGAACAGAGTAGTAAATCCCATTAATCGCTAAAACAATGCCGGGCATTGCCCGGCATTTTTATCGGCTGCCGCTGCAGAAATCAGAAACGCAGTGAACCACCAATATACGGACCATCGGCCAGCAGGTTGTCTTTACGCCCATCCTTGCCATCCAGTGCCAGATACCGGTAACCCACCCGCAGATTGACCATCGAAATCGGGGTAAAGCTCAGACCCGCTGACGCTTCCTGGTAGTTGTCGATGCGGCTGGATAACGCGTCAGGGGCATAATAGTATTCACCATACACTCCCAGCATATTGGCTAACGGCATCTGCGCGCTGGCACCTAACGCAACAGCATAACCGTCTTTAGAATCTTCCGGGCTGATATACATTGCCTTCACGCCGGGGGATAAAAACACCGAACCGACCTGAAAGTTATAGCCGACGCCGACGCCGGACAGGCTGCCATCATGATCGCTGCGCATCCAGTTACCGGACAGACTTAAACCCGGCGTGGTGGTTCCCATACCAACATTGATAGTGGTGTAGTTTTTACCTGCCTCAAAACCACCTTCAATTGCCTGCGCTGATCCTGCTAACAGCCAGATTGCCACGCCGCTGCTTAAAAGAATTTTATTCATTGCCAAACTCCATGTTGAACTGGCTTAGTTATAGAAGATGGATGGTAAACGAATAAAAAACCATTTAACAATCAGATTACTCAAAGATCAGCGCGATCGTATCATCGCTCCGCGGGGATATTTTCGCTAAACTCCGGCCCGGGGCCCGGCAGTTAAAGGGTTGCCCACATCAGATGACCAATCGCCGGGGCAATAATCACCGTAACCACCCCCGACAACATCATCACCAGGCTGGAAACCACCCCCTCCTGCTGGCCCATTTCGTAAGCCTTCGCGGTGCCGGCGCCATGTGATGCGGCACCAAGCCCGGCGCCTTTCGCCATCCCCTGTTTTACCGCCAGACGGATAAACAGCAGGTCGCCCACTGCCATACCAAACACGCCGGTGATCACCACAAACAACGCCACCAGATCGGGTTGACCACCAAGCTGCTTCGCCGCCGCGAGGGCAAAAGGCGTGGTAATCGACCGCACCGCCAGGCTACGCTGAATCTCTTCAGGCAGCGTCAGCAAGCGCGCCAGCCACACCGAGCTACAGACCGCCACGCCAGTAGCGGTAATCACCCCGGCGCTCAGGGAGAGCCAGTGGCGGCGGATAATCGCCAGATTTTCATATACCGGTACGGCAAAGGCCAGGGTGGCCGGCCCCAGCAACCACAACAGCCAGCGATTGTCGCTGATATAGTCCTGCCAGGAGATATGTGTCACCAGCAACAGCGCTACCAGCACCATCGGTGTCATCACCAGCGGCATCATCAGCAGTTTATGCCAGCGGCGATACAGACGTTTATTGAGAAAGTAGATCGCCAGGGTGGCGAACAGACAAATAATACTGAGGGCAAAATCATTCATGACGTGCCTGCTTACGTTGTGCCAGCCAAATCTCAAACCGATACATCCGGTCAACTATCAGGGCGGTGGAGCCCAGTACCATAATGGTACTGACCGCGATCACCAGAAAAATCCGCCAGCCTTCCACACGCAATAATTGTGAGTAATTCACTACCGCTACCACCGCCGGGACAAAGAACAGCAGCATTTCCGCCAGCAGCCATTTTGAACCGGCGCGAACCCAATCCAGCGGCAGTACACGCAGCATAATCAGCGCCAGCAGCAATAACATGCCGACAATATTGGCCGGCAGCGGCAGATGGAGCCAGTCAACCAGTTGCTCTGATGCGATGAACATCCCGGCATAGAGCGCTACCTGCAGCGGTACCTGTAAACGTTGCAGTCTTTCCGCACCGTGCAGGTGCGATGCCAACGCCATGATCTTTTCCTCTTGTGAATTCAGGCTGTCAGTATAAATCGCTGACAAAGAGTGAATGAAATGAATTAAAATCATTACTACCATGCCTTAAAGGAATACTTATGGACGTCAGAGCGCTGCGCTATTTCGTGGAAGTGGTTCGCCAGCAAAGCTTCACCCGCGCGGCGGAAAAACTGTATGTCACGCAACCGACTATCAGCAAAATGCTGCGCCAGCTGGAGGAGGAACTGGATTGCACCCTGCTGATTCGTGAAGGACGCAAGTTACACCTGACCGACAGTGGTCAGGCGGTGTACCAGCGCGGCCTGGCTATTCTGCAGGAATTTAAGCAGCTGGAGGCGCAGATCGCTGATATCAATGAACTGAAAACCGGCGAACTGCGGCTGGGTATTCCGCCGATGGTGGGCATGCAGATCGCCGGTTCAATTTCGGCTTTCCGTCAGCGCTACCCCGGCATTGAGTTAAAAATCTCTGAGTTTGGCGGCCTGACGGTGCAGCAGGCGGTATTATCCGGCAGTCTTGATTTAGCCCTGACCGCATTACCGCTGGCGGAGGAGGTCTCACTGAATACACTGCCACTGATGAACCATCCGCTCTGTGTGCTGGTGCCGCGCAGTCAGCAGTGGCTTAACCGCAGTAGCGTACCGCTGGCGGAACTGGCCGAACATCCGATACTGATCTACAACGAAGAGTTTTCGCTTTATCGCCAGCTAATGGGCGCCTTTCAGCGCAGCGGATTTACCCCACATATTGCGGTTCGCAGTGGTCAGTGGGATTTTCTGGCGGCCATGGTGCAGGCAGGGATGGGGGTGGCAATTTTGCCGGAGCCGATTTGTCAGCGGCTGGATAAAACTTCACTGCTGTGGCTGCCGCTGGAGTCAGAGCTGGAATGGAAGCTGGGGTTAATCTGGCGCGAAGGCAGCTACTTATCGCGCAGTGCCCAGGCATGGATTAGCTGCTGCCGCGAGTTCTGGCCCGGTGAAGCGCCGACCTTATCGGTATAGCGCGTGCCCATCACGGGTAGCGGGATAGCTGAAACGCTGTACGGGAGTCATTTATGGCTCCCGTCACATTAATGCCGTCTCACGGCCGGTGCAAATCAGCGGTGCGGTTGTACCTTAATGCCGCCCCTACAGGAGAATATCCGGGAAACTGTCGCTACCCCCCGCCGCTATTACTCTTCTTTCTCTACCAGCAAAGCTTCCAGCAGATCGAGATCGTGCAGCAGTTTCATCATCGTCTCGTTACTGATCTTCTGCGTGGCGCGCAGATGGTAGGCTTCCGCACGCTCAGCGCGCAGCGCGGTTAAGCGGAAGCGGCGCTCAAGGTTTTCGGCAAACAACGCCCGCTCCATATCCTCTTTACCATCAATACGCCGACGCATATTGCCGACCACCCGGGCGCTCACCTCTTTCAGCAATTCCGTATCGATATTCTCTTCGGTATCCACCGCCAGTCGCTGTTCCATGCGGTGTAGACTCTCAATGGCCGCGGCGGCCATCGCGGCGCGTGCATTCTGCATCTCATGGCGATGCACCGACTTATCAATCCCTTCCACCCCACGCAGCAGGACCGGCAGTAAAATCACCCCGACAAACAGTGAGAACAGGATCACCCCGGTCGCGAGAAAAATCAGTTCATAACGTGCCGGAAACTCTTCGCCAGAACTCAGCAACAGCGGAATCGACAGCACACCGGCGAGCGTAATGGCGCCACGCACCCCGGCAAAGGAGGCGATTAATAATTCACGCGTCGAATAGTTGCCAAACTCCATTGGCCGCTTCTTCAGGAAGCGGCGGCTAAAGCGCTGCATCATCCATAGCCAGCCAAAGCGCACCACCATCAGTGCGGCGTAAATCAGCACCACATCGGTAAACAGCATCCACAGCTGGACATTCGGATCGGCATTGGCCTGCGCCACCGAAGTTTCCAGAATACCTGGCAACTGCAGACCCAGCAGCAGAAACACCATACCGTTAAACACAAACTCCAGCATCTGCCAGACACTGTTGGCACGCAAACGCATCGCCAGCGGCGCCTGACGCATAATCCCGGAGCGGGTAATGGTCATACCGGCAGCCACCGCCGCCAGAATGCCCGACACGCCAAGATGTTCCGCTATCAGATAAGAAGCAAACGGCAGCAGTAACAGCAACACGGTCTGGGTCGCCGGATCGTCACCGGTCAGACGGCTAAACAGCCGCAACGATTTACCAAACAGCCAGCAGACGGCAATACCAGCCAGCAGACCGCCAATCGCCACTTTGACGAATTCAATACTGGCCCCGCCAACGGTAAACACCATGGTGCCCATGGCCACCGCAACGGCAAACTTTAGCGATACCAGACCGGACGCATCATTCATCAGCGCCTCGCCCTGCAGAATCGACATTATTTTCTTCGGTATCCGCCCCTCGCCGACAATGCCGGACAGCGCGACCGCATCGGTTGGCGATAATACCGCCGCCAGCGCAAATGCCGGAATCAACGGGATCCCCGGCACCATCCAGTAAATCAGATAACCAATGCCGACCACGGTGATCAGCACCAGCACTAATGCCAGGCCAATGATTTCGCGGCCATGATGGATAAATTCACTGGTTGGCGTTTTCCAGCCGTCAGCAAACAGCAATGGCGGAATAAACAACACCAGAAACAGTTCAGGATCAAAGTCAACGTGCAGGCCGAAAGTCGGCCAGGCGAGCATCGCACCGGCGGCGATTTGCACCAGCGGCAGCGGAATTTGGAACGGGATAATACGTGCGGCAACGCCGGAGAGCGATACCACCAGCGTCATAATCAGGATTGTAAAAAAGATTTCCATGCTTTCCTTGTAGCCTCTTCTTCCAACAGGCGTGACCAATGCGGCACGGGAACAACATGCCGCAACGGATTGTAAAACAAAAAGCCGGTTGGTTAAAAAACATGACGTGCGGTTAGGGAAATTAGAGAGGAATCGGGCGTAAAAGCGCAGATTTGCGGCGGGATCGAGGGAAAAAGTAGCGGATAAGGGGGAATCCTTTCCCCCAGAGTGGTGGGGTTAAATCGCCCAGCCACCGGCATAGAAGGCCACCAGGGCGATAGCAATCACCACGGTACCTACATTCAGCTTGCGCCATTCACCAGCAAAAATACGGCCAATCACCAGTGAACCGAAGCCGAGCATAATACCGGTGACGATATTACAGGTCAGCACGATAAATACTGCCGCCAGCAGGCCAGACATCGCATCAACAAAGTCGCTGAAATCGATTTTCGACACGTTGCTCAGCATCAGCAGGCCGACATACATCAGCGCCGGCGCCGTCGCATAGGCGGGTACCAGGTAAGCCAGCGGCGACATAAATAGAATCACCATAAACAACACGCCGACTACCAGCGCCGTCAGGCCGGTTTTACCACCCGCCGCAGTACCGGCAGCAGATTCAATATAAACCGCCGCCGGAGAGGTCCCGACCAGACCAGCAAAAATGCTGCTGAGGGAGTCCGTGGTCAGCGCTTTGCCGCCATTGATAATCTGGTTATCTTTGTCGAGCAGGTTAGCCTGACCAGCCACCGCACGGATGGTACCGGTGGCATCAAATACCGCCGTCATTACCAGAGCCAGTACGCTTGGCAATACCGCTGGTTTTAACGCGCCGAGAATATCCAGGCTAAACACCAGCGAATTGCCATTAGCATCGCTCAGGCTTGGCATGGCAAACAGCCCCTGGAATTTGACCGCCGGGTCAAAAATCAGCCCAATAATCGAAATAGCGATAATGGTTAGCAGAATGCCGCCCGGTACGCGCAGTTTTTCCAGGCCAAAGATCACCGCCAGACCAATCAGCGACAATAGTACCGGGAAAGAAGCGAAGTTACCCAGCGCTACCGGCAGACCCGGAGCCGGGTTTTTTACCACTAGGCCAACACCATCCGCGGCAATTAACAGCAGGAACAGACCAATACCAACGCCGGTGCCGTGTGCCACACCCATTGGCAAATTACGCAGGATCCATGCGCGGATACCGGTTGCCGAGATAACGGTAAACAATACCCCCATCAGGAACACCGCGCCCAGTGCCACCGGTACGCTAATGTGCTGACCCAGCACCAGGCTGAAGGCGGTAAAAGCCGTCAGCGAAATGGCGCAGCCAATCGCCATTGGCAGATTTGCCCACAGGCCCATAATAATTGAACCAAAACCCGCGACCAGGCAGGTTGAGACAAATACCGCCGTTGGCGGGAAGCCCGCCTTACCCAACATGCCCGGAACCACAATCACCGAATAGACCATCGCAAGGAAGGTAGTGAGACCAGCAATAATCTCCTGACGCACGCTACTACCGCGCGCAGAGATTTTGAACCAGGCGTCCATAGAACCACCAGCCTGACGTGAAGGAGTCGACATAGAGAATATCCCCTGAGATTTCTTATGATTTATTGATGCGCGGCATGCATTAAGACATGCCGTGTTTGCTGTATCCTCTGCCCGTTGCCGCTGCGCCTGGCGCGACGACACTAGCCAGAGATAAACACTGCGGGAAAAACGCTTCCCGGCACAAAAAAGCCTGTCTGACACTAAAATGGAAAAGCAAACGTTTACTTCTGCATATAAAAGATGCCAATTAAAAAGGCAAACGATTATCCTGCCTTTATCGACGGATTTTCAACTGCTGTTTGCCCCCCGGTTTGGCTTTTTAGCGATATCTTTGCGCTAACATGGCAATAGCTTTTAGCCGATCTAACTTTATGCATCCGGCCCCCTGCAGCGGACCTGGCTTTTCTTATGGCAATCGCATCAACCGGGGGCGCTACAATATTTGTCGCGCAACGCCATCACATCATCCCCCGGCAAGTGTTAGCTCACCGCCCTGCGCAATCGCGCGATGCCAGGCTGGACGGGTCTGAATCTTTTCCAGCCATGCCCGGGTATGCGGCATCAGGTCGAGATGGCTACGCGCAGCCAGCCCCTGTACCGGGAAACTCATCTGAATATCGGCAATACTGAAATGCTCACCAGCAAACCATGGGCGGATGGCCAGATGCTGTTCAATAAACTGCTGATGGGTGGCAATTTGCTTATCGAGATAACCTTTCTGCACCCCTTTGCCAAAGGCTGCGCCGACCGGTCGCAGCAGCCAGGGCACCGGCGCCTTGCCCATACGACTGAAGATCAATTTCATTACCAGCAGTGGCATCAGTGAGCCTTCAGCATAGTGTAGCCAGTAACGCGCCTGAAGCTCTTCATCCGCATCGCTAAGTTTCAGGCGCGATTGCGGGTCATATTTGCCGGCGAGGTATTCAATAATCGCCCCGGATTCGGCAATCACGCGATTTTCATCGGTGATCACCGGGGATTTACCCAGCGGATGCACTTTTTTTAAAGCTTCCGGCGCCAGCATGGTGTTTTCGCGTTGGTAGCGCTTAATCTGATAAGGGACTTCCAGCTCTTCCAGCAGCCAGAGCACGCGCTGGGAGCGGGAATTATTCAGATGGTGAACCGTAATCATAAGATAACCTTTTGTGCCAAGAGGGTTTGTTAGTATAGCGCTTAGTACCGCGCCAGAGCATCGCGCCCCGCTATTCCCCGGCTTTTGTCAGCCGTTGCTGGCTATCCGCTGCAAACAGCTGTACACGCGTGGTATCAATGCTGATCCATATCCGATCCCCCGGCGCGGCCCCCGATCTCACCATGCTATAGACACTCAGGCGCTCTGCGCCATAGGTACCGTGAATTAACTCGCTCAGCCCTGTCGGCTCAATCAGCGTAATATCCAGCGGTATCGCCCCCGGGGTGTCTGGCGTACTGAGAACAATGGCTTCCGGACGCACGCCGTAGATCACCTGCGCACCGCTTTGCAGGCCGCTAATGGTCGGGTCAATCGCCAGCGACAAATCAGCGCCAATGCGCAGCAGCGGGCCATGCTCGCTCTCTTCCAGGGTGCCGCTGATAAAGTTCATTGCCGGTGAACCAATAAAGCCGGCGACAAATTTGTTGGCTGGCGTGTCGTACAACTCCAGCGGCGTACCAACCTGCTGGATCACGCCGTGATTGAGTACGACGATGCGGTCAGCCAGCGTCATCGCTTCGACCTGATCGTGCGTAACATACACAATGGTGTTGCGCATTTTCTGATGCAGGCTTTTAATTTCAATCCGCATCTGACCACGCAATTGCGCATCAAGATTTGACAGCGGTTCATCGAACAGGAATACCTGCGGCTCGCGGACAATCGCCCGGCCCATTGCCACGCGCTGACGCTGGCCGCCGGACAGCTCTTTCGGACGGCGATGCAGTAACGCTGTCAGACCAAGGATCTCCGCGGCTTTGTTTACCGCGGCTTCGATTTCCGCTTTCGGGCGCTTCTGTACTTCGAGACTGAAGCCCATATTGCGCGCGACGGTCATATGCGGGTAGAGCGCATAGCTCTGGAACACCATCGAAATATCACGATCTTTCGGCGCCACCTGATTCATCAGCCGCGAGCCAATATGGATATCGCCGGCCGTCGCCAGCTCCAGCCCGGCGATGGTGCGCAGCAGGGTCGATTTACCGCAGCCGGACGGCCCGACCAGCACCACAAACTCGCCGTCGGCAATCGTCAGATTGATATGTCGCAACACCTCTACGTTGTCATAGCGTTTTTGCAGATGGGAAATGGTTATCTGAGCCATAAAATTATCCTTTTACCGCACCGGCAGTCAGCCCCTGCACCAGGTAACGCTGAATGAAGGCGAAAAACAGACAGGCCGGGATCAGCGCCAGCACTGCCGCCGCCATCATATCGCCCCACGAAACCGCAAATTTAGATACGAAGCTGAGCAACCCGACCGGAAAGGTCATCACTTGGTTTTTATTGATTAACATCAGAGAGAACAGCAGCTCACTCCAGGCGGCGGTAAACACAAACCCCAGAGTGGCGGCCATCCCTGGCAACGTCAGCGGGATGATCACTTTGCGCAACGCCATAAACCGGCTGCAGCCTTCCAGCATCGCCGACTCTTCCAGGTCTTTCGGGATGCTGTCGAAAAACGACTGCATCAGGAAAGTAGCGAACGGGACGTTAAACGCGGTGTAAATCAGGATTAGCCCGGACAAACTATTGGTCAGTCCGAGCGGCGCCATCACTTTGTAAATCGGTGCGAGGATCATCACCAGCGGGAACATTTGGGTGAACAACAGCAGGGCGGCAATCGCCGTTTTGCCGCGAAAGCGGAAACGGGAAAAGGCAAAACCGGCGCCCGCAGCGATCAGTGTGGAAAGAGACGCCGTGCCAAACGACACCCACAGACTGTTGCCGAACCAGATCGGAAACTGGCTGTCGATAAATACCCGCTGGAAATGGCTCAGCGTCAGTTCACCCGGCCACATCCGCACCCCTTCGCTATACAGCAGTTTATCCGGTGTAAACGAGATTTTGATCAACCAGTAAATCGGGAATAAGGCGAACACCAGATAGCAGAGGATCGCCAACCGGTGTCCGGCTTTGCGCAGCCAGGCGCTTAAAAGCCAGCTATTCACAGGGTGCTCCTTATTTCAGCAGTTGATGGCGGATGCGCAGTAACACCAGCGCGTACAGGGTCATCAGCACCAGCAGAAATACCGCCATCGCCGAGGCATAGCCAAAATCCAGTTTGCGGTAGGCGGTAGTGAAGATAAAACTCGACAGAATCGAGGTCGAATTTGCCGGTCCGCCGTCGGTCATCACCACAATCAGATCGGCAAAATTAGCGATCCAGATGGTGCGCAGCATGACCGTAATAGCAATCATCGGCGCCAGAAATGGCAGGGTCACTTTGCAAAATTGCTGCCAGCCGCTGGCGCCGTCCATCGCTGCCGCTTCATACAAATCTTTGGGAATCGACTGCAATGCCGCCAGTAAGGTAATGGCAAAAAACGGGATACCAAACCAGACATTCGCCAGCACCGGGCCGTACAGCGCCAGCTGCGGATCCGATAAGATGTTGTACGGCTCAGCAATAATATGCAGGTCAGTCAGCCAGTAAGGCAGAATGCCAATCACCGGATTCAGTAACCACGCCCAGGTCAGCCCGGAGAGAAATGCCGGGACTGCCCATGGCAGAAAAACCAGCGCCTGCACCCAACGACGCCCGGGAAATTCGCGGTTCAGCAACAACGCCAGCCCCAGCCCGAGGGCAAACTGCAGTAGCAGTGAAGTCAGCGTCCAGTTAACGGTATGGCGCAGTGCGGCATAGAAATGGCGGTCGGCGAACATGGTGCGAAAATTGTCCAGCCCAACCCAGCCCGACGCAAACGGGTTGAGCAACTGAATATTCTGGAAAGCATAAGAGATGCCGATCGCCATCGGCACAAAGATAAACAGGGCGATCAGCACCAGCGTCGGGCTGAGGTAAACCCAGGGTTCCAGCAGTGTCCGCAACCGGGGAAAGCGCGGCGCGGCAGCGGTGTCTGGTGATGAAACTTCCAACATCATGACGCGTCTCCATTCTGGATAAGAGATCTCTCCGGCCGGTTAAGCCGGAGAAGTGGCGGCGCGGCGTTACTTCTGCGTCGCCAGCCAGGCTTTCTGCTCTTTGGTCAGGTATGTCGCCCACTCTTTCACCATGCTTGCGCTGTCATTCTGACCAAGCAAGGTTTCCTGTGAGCTCTCTTTGGCGATCACTGAGTTGAAATAACCCCAGCCCTTCAGGTGGGTCGGCATGGTTAGCGGGATGAAGTCCGGGCTGTTCAGTTCGGTGAACCATCCGGCAAACTGCGGCTGGTGGTAATAGGCATCCTGTTCAGCGCCTTTATATATCGGTAGCGTACCGACAAATTTCGACCAGGTGATATTGTTCGCTTTATTACTGAGGAAGGCGATCAGATCCCAGCTTTGATCCTGATGTGTACTCTGCTTAAAGATCGACCAGCCGGTATAACCGATGGTCGGATAGGCTTTGCCATTTGGTCCGAGCGGCATCGGCGCGACGGAGAAATCATTGGCGTCCATGCTGTTTTTTATGGCGATTAAAGCATCCGGATCCTGATCCAGCATCGCGCATTTACCGGAATAAAACCCGGAGACGATCTCGTTAAAACCCCAGTTGACGCTATCTTTCGGCGCATAGCCTTTCTGGTACATATCCACCAGGAACTGCGCGCCTTTCATCGCCCCCGGCTGACTAAGCAGGCTATTGCCCTGCGGGTCGAAGAACTCCGGCGAGCCATTCATCGCCGCCATAAACATCATCCACGCATTGGTGCCGCCGACGCCGCCGCGCAGGCAATAACCACTGATGCCGTTACCCAGCGCGCTGATTTTCTTCGCATCCGCCATAAAATCATCCATGGTTTTCGGCGCTTCAGTCAGCCCGGCCTGCTGGAATAATTTCTTATTCCAGAACATCGCCCGCAGATAAAAACCATAGGGGACCATCGTCGCGTTGCCGCCGGAGGAGCGCACCATAGCCAGCGTTTTATCGGTCAGGTCGGCGGTGCCGCTCCAGCTCTTTAGCCGGGGTTCAAGATCGGCCAGCATGCCGTTGCTGGCATACAGCCCCTGCCAGGTATCCGGCATTTCCACCACATCCGGATATTGCCCACTCTGGATCATGGTGCCAAGTTTTTCAAACGCCTGTCCCCACGGCAGCGACACCACTTCGACTTCGATATCAGGATGTTGCGCTTTCCAGGCGGTTAACATTTTCTGTAGCATCTCGGTGCGCGCCGGGCTGGTGATCACTTCCACCAGCGTCAGTTTGGTGGCGGCAAAGCTGACGCTGGAAAACAGGCTGATGCTAAGCGCCAGCGCGCTGCACAGGATATGACGTTTCGGGTGTCGCATAATCTTGATTCTCCACGGAGCTAAGGGTCGGATTACCGGAATAGTCGTTGTTAAATGCGTCTTCAGGAACTGGCGTGCTCGATGGCGTGTTGCAGGTCACGCCACAGGTCGTCGGTATCTTCAAGACCGACAGAAATACGGATCAACCGTGGCGATACGCCAAAATCAATAGCCGAATTAAATTCCCCCGCCTGGTTGAGGACCGAGATGGCAGGCATCACCAGACTTTCAAAGCCGCCCCAGCTGACGCCCATACGGAACAGTTGCAGGGCATTGCAGAAGCCGGGAATATCAATACCTTCGCTAAGTTCGAAGGAGAACAGGCCGCTGTAACCGCTAAGTATTGACGTCGGCAGCGGGTCTAAACCGGGATGATTAACCCGGCTAATCCGCGCATCGCTCTGCAGACGACGCGCCAGTTCAAGGGCGCTTTCGTGATGCTGGCGCATACGCAGCGGCAACGTACGCAGGCCGCGTAGCAGCAGCCAGGCTTCATTGGCCGATAATTTTCCGCCCAAAAATGGGCTGATATAACGGCTGATGGCGCTGATGCGTTCCCGGCTGCTGATCACCAGGCCGGCCACCACATCGCTGTGTCCGCTGATATATTTGGAGGCAGAGTGAATAACCAGATCGATGCCGGCCGCCAGCGGTTTCTGGAATATCGGCGAAGCCCAGCTGTTGTCGATCATCGTTACCACCCCCTGTTTTCTGGCCAGCAGCGCGATCTGTTGCAGATTTTGTTCACCCATGACCCAGCTGTTCGGGCTTTCCAGATACAGCAGTTTTGCCCCCTGTAGCGCCTGTTCCAGCGCGGCAGGCGATCCGCCATCGACAAACTGCGATTCGATATTAAAACGCTGGCAAAATCCGCGCAGAAAACGATAGGTATCCGGATAGACGTGATTGACGCACACCACTTTATCGCCCGGACCAGCCACGCTAAGAATCGCGTTGCTGATTGCCGCCATGCCGCTGCCGAAGGCCAGGCAGGCTTCGCCGCCTTCCAGCTGTGCGACTTTTTCCTGCAATTCCACCACCGTCGGGTTGTCGACGCGGGAGTATAAAGCATGGTCGCTTTCACCGCGAAAACGGGCGATCATGCTGTCATAATCGGTAAAACTGAATAAAGATGACTGATAAATCGGCGGTGAAATCGCCCCGCGATGGTGCCGGCTGTCGTGGACTAAACGGGTGCTTTCACTGAATTCATCCTGCGGGTTGTTATCATCTGGCTGCATTGATCACTTCCTTCATATCACGTTCAGTTATGTTCAGAATGTCGTTGCTCAGCTGTCGTGCGGTTTCCGCTTCACCCGCGGCGATAGCTTCAAATAGCATGCGGTGTAGCGGGAAAGAGTCGCTGAATAACGCCTGTTCGGGCGGCGATTCGAAAAAGGCGTGTAGTAAGTCGTAGATGCCGCCGACCATCTGCAGTAGCAGTGGATTATGGGCGGCGCGGTAAATCGCGGCGTGGAACTGCCAGTCTTCGGCACCGGCAGAGCCGACGCGCAGATGGACTTTTTCCATCTCGTCGAGTTTTTGTGCAATAAACTGTAAATCACTTTCCGTCGCGCGTACCGCGGCCAGCGCAGATACCTCACATTCAATGATGCGCCGCACTTCCAGCGCATGCAGCATGGTCGCTGAATCATTTTTAAAGCGCAGTGACAGAAAGCTATCATTGGCGGTCACTTCCGATTGCAGATAAGTACCACTCCCCTTCCTGCGCACAATAATCCCCAGCGCTTCCCAGCGTTTCAGCGCCTCACGCACCGTATTGCGGCTCACCGCCAGTCCTTCAGCCAGCACCCGTTCCGGGGGTAACCGTTCTCCGACGCGGGTGCCGGATTGCGCTACGTAGCGCGTCAATGCATCAAGGACCAGCGTGTCGCTTTGCTGTGCGGCGATCGGTTGCAATAAATTCAGTTCGCTGTGCATGGCGCACCTCAATGGACTGGTTAGAATTGGTCCAACAACTCAACCTATTGACCCGTTTGCAACTTATCTGCCAGTTTGCAGGAGAATATTTAAGCGATTGATTTATTAGGGGATATAATAACTTCCCGATGCCACGACTGGCGCAGTAAGAGAATAGGGTGGTGCAAAATCCGTACAGCCTGAGCAGAAAATGCTCAGTTATGGCGCACGCCAGCCATGGCAATAACCAGCCGGCGGCGGGGAGAGGTAAAAACTATCGCGACAGGGTTCCGGCCGTCAGATTTTCACGTTAACCCTCACTGTCAATTTCCGGATCCAGCAGAATGGCGCCGGTGCCCTGCAGCGACAGACGGTCGTCCGGGTTACGCAGCGGACATTCACTCATAGACAGGCAGCCGCAGCCGATGCAGCCATCCAGTTGGTCGCGCAGACGCGTCAGAGTTTCAATGCGCTTATCTAATTCCGCACGCCACTGGCGGGTCATTTCGGCCCAGGCTTTGACGGAAATCCGTTTATCTGGCGGCGTATTCACCAGGCTATCGCTGACCGTCGCCAGTGGAATACCAATGCGCTGGGCAATTTTAATGATCGCCACCCGGCGCAGCACATCACGATTATAGCGCCGCTGATTACCGGCGTTGCGGGTACTGGAAATTAAGCCCTTCGCCTCATAAAAGTGCAGTGCCGATACCGCCACACCGCAACGTTTCGCCACATCTCCGGGCGTAAGAATGGTTTTCTGGCAATTGCGATCTTTTTTCATTTAGCCCTTTACCTCAAGTTAACTTGAGGAATTATACTCCTCCATCAACAGAACGGCGAAATCAAAATCTAAAAATGAAGGATGGGGTCATGATGCATAACGACATTATTCATACACTGACTGGCTGGATTGAACAGAATTTAGATAAAACCCTGTCGATAGATGAAGTGGCGGCAAAATCGGGTTATTCGAAGTGGCACCTGCAACGTATGTTCCGTTCGGTGACGAAACAGACGTTGGGCGGATACATTCGTGAGCGTCGTCTGACGCTGGCAGCAGAAGCGCTATCCTGTACCCAGCGCCCGGTGTTTGATATTGCGATGCAATATGGTTACGACTCACAGCAGACGTTCTCACGGGTATTTCGCCGGCAGTTCTCACAAACACCGACCGCCTATCGCCACCGGATGCGGCGACAGCAGTCACAACGTACGGCGAACTGGAACTTTGACTGCGGTGAACATTACGCCGGCCACGGCCAGCGTACTCATGGCGAGTCCTGCCCGGTAAATTAACTCTGCCCCCTTTCACCTCGCGGTTAAAGGGGCTGCCGGGCAGAGCTATCCCCGTTGGTTTGCCAGCAGGTTGGTGAAAAATACCAACCGCCGCCCAGTTGCTTAATGTGGTACATCGCCGCATCAGCCTGCGCCAGCAGCGCCTGGGGTGAACTATGGCGTGGTCCCAGCGCAATACCAATACTCAACGATTGTTGTACACAGCCCCCCTGCGGCAGGATGATTGGTTGTAGCATCGCCGCCATAATATGGCGAGCGACCTGCGCTGCCTGCTCACCCGACTCGGCGTTCGTCAACATAATGGCGAATTCATCGCCGCCAAAACGCGCCACCAGATCCTCTTTGCGCAAATTTGCGCGTAACCGCTCGGCTATCGCACCCAGTACGCAATCTCCGGTGGCATGCCCCCAGGTATCATTAACCTGCTTAAAATGGTCACCATCAATAAACAGCACCGCCAGGCTGCCGCGCGTTTCCGGCAGACTAAACTGACAGGCTAATGCGCGCTCAAACTGTGCGCGGTTAGGCAAACCGGTAAGGGAATCATGCGCCGCCTGGTACGCCAGATCAGCGTTTTCCCGCGCCATATGATTCTGCCATTCCGCCAGCTCATCCAGCAATCCGTTGAAATCCATACTTAACTTGTTCAATTCAGCGATCCCCGATGAAGGTACCCGTTGGCAGAAAGCACGTCGCTTGCGCACATCATGTGCCACAGAAGCGATACTACGCAGTCCCTGAATAATCCCCGCATGCATGCGATGGGAGAGATAAACGGCTACCAGAGCAGTAATCAATAAACTACTGGCCAGCCATGCAAACGCCTGGTAGATATAGTCAGTGATCACACTGGCGTCACCGATAATCGTCACGCGTCCGACTTCGCGCTGGTTATAAACCACCGGCAGCGTGACAGGACGCGGAAACAGCCAGCGGGCAATCACACTATTGATGCTGTTCTGTTCCTGATGTTCAGGCGACTGCCAGCTGGCCAGCGGTTGATGACTGGCATTAAAAATAGTGGCTTGTGAAAACGGCTTCGGACCACTCAGTCCTTGCAGCAAATCGCTGGCCTTGTCGCGGTCATTCAGCAACACCACCCGCTGTGCGCTATAGCTGATAGTTGATGCCACCAGTTGCAGATTATTTTCGGCATAGTGGCGCAATGCGAACAACGATAACGTTGACAGTGAAACCCCTGATAACAGCAACGAAACAAGGATGATCATCACATGAATACGCTGTAGCAACTTACGCAGCGTTGGCAATGTACGCTGATGTGGCTCAACCACATAACTTACCTGCGGATTACGTTTAACCATGATCCTGCCCTGCTTATCACGCCAGTAATTGCACGCGTAACGGCTACGGCGATGACCCTCTGACAATATCATCTGTACGACTGTCTGCCGGTTATCGGCGTCGATAACCACCAACAGCATGCTTTGATGGCTCTGACGTCGCCGTCAGGCGCTCCCCTGGCTCAGGGCAGAGTGATATTGACTGAATGGGTCTTCAGGCATTGAGTGCAGAGTAACAAACGCTACAACTCAATCTTGCAACCTTCAACGCCAGCTAAGGTCGGCAGAGACATAAATCAGGCAAGTTATGGGCTACTTTCAGCTGGTTGTGCAAACAATATTGCCAAGCAAGAACATAAATAAACATAAATACTCCATGGTATTTGATATTGTTTTATTGTTCGATCAGTGCGAATTATTCTTAATTTTTCGCCAGGATAAATATAATAGGAAATTATTCTGGATATAAATACAGAATAATGGCAAGCAATCTCTATTTTGCATAAAATCCTACAACCAATTGCTCTACTGTACAACTTTTAACTGGGTAAGATTCATCTTAAATTAATTACTTTAGCTACTATCAGACAAAGAATGAATTTTTACTCTTAGCGATAATACTAAATCACTAATATATTGAAAATAAATCAAATCGTTGATTTTAAAGAAATTAATTTAGTTATTCCTATTATTCCTTATTTTATAATAAAAAATTAATCAGCATTACTTATCAGTGCCACTCTCACTTTTTTCATCATATGCTACGCAAACAAAGCATAAAACCCGGTTAATTTAACATAAACTACGAGACTAAATCTTCTCACAGCGCAATGACATTTAAGATTAAAATAAATAACACGACAGCCGATAAATAAAATAGTGCTGCAGCCAGCGGTGAGAAGCCCACAGGCAGCAGGAATTAACCTGATCAAAAAACCTCAGGGTTATTATTCCCAGCTGTCAGTAAAATAATCCACCGTTATGGCGCCGCGATCCCTGACTGATGGTGGCGACATCGCCCTGCACGCTGCCGTCAGCGGGTCGCTGACAAAAACTACCATACCAGGTGTAAATTTTGTTCAATTTTTAAAACTTAGTGATATAATGTGATCCACATCACACAATTGACCAACAGGTCAGTGGGTTGAGAAATCTCCCTGGCATTTCCTCAACACCTGATGGTGATGCCATTTTTCGTCAGGGCATATCATGTGAAGAGGTTTGTTAGATGGGTACCATTGCCGCCAGTGTTGTACTTATGCGTTGGGAACTGCTGAGTGCAGTAATGATGTTTTTCGCCAGCACCTTTAAGATTAAATGCCGTCAGAGCAGCCGTAATGCGATGGCGTTTGTATTTAGTGGTATTGGCATCGGTATGTCCTGCTGGTTTGTTACCGGCCTGCTTGGCATCACCCTCAGCGTGGAAAATGTCAGCCATACCTGGCAAGTCACAAAAGATGTGTTTGTTGAAGTAATGAGCCATACCCCGGACACCATGCTGCTGCCATAAGCGGCAACATAAAGCGATGCGGACCCCGAAGGGTCCGCACGGTATATCTGTCTGCCGATCACCACAGCGTGCTCAGCAGTAGCGAATTTTACATGCGCAACGGTATGCCCGTATCTGCTCGCGGCGACTGAAGACGATCCTGAATCCACATCTCCCCCATCATCTGGTCAAGCCCACGGCCAAGGCCGGTGACTAACCCGGCGCCCGGCGTAAAGGTCAGCTCGCCAAAGTACACATGATCCTGGTGGATATACCAGTCAACCCGGACATAGTCGAAGTCGGCGGCCAGCTTTTTGCTCAGTTCCAGCGCTTGTTCCATGCCCTGCTTCACCCCGGAAAGATCCAGCCCGCTATCACGAATGCGGTGATATACCTCACACAGATTATTCACGTAGAACACCATCGACAGCGCCGGACGACCACGGTTATAGATCACCTGCAACACATATTCGAAGGTGCCATCCTTTTTATTGAACATATGAAACTTGTAATCGATCGGCGCGCTTTTACCGTCACCAATGCACTTTTCCACCAGAATACGCGGTTTGATATAGCTGTAGTGGATCTCGCGCACTTCCTGGGAAAAGTCCTTACGCAGCCATTCAGTACAGTGATTAACAATCTGCTGCTTTTGCAGATAATCCGGCTCCTCCAGCATGATATCGACCATACCCGCTCCGTGATTGGGTTTAATCACCGTTCCTTTCAAAGATGTTAAGTTCAATAAGGTACTGGGATCATCGGTTTCATACACCAGCGGCACCAGATATTCGTCACCAATAGTGTGGGCGATATATTCGCGTACCAGAAACTTATCGGACAGCCTGCCATAACGGAGATTATCCCCATGGATAAACTTACGGTACAACACTTTTTCGTTAAACAACTTCGGCTCACGAATATTAGGTAATCGTTTAAATTTATGAAAATAATAGATGCGGTCCTGGTATGCCCACGGCATTTTTTTGATGAAATATTTTACGCTACGGCGTAATTCATCTTTAAACTTCAACATTTTTCACCTTATCTGTAGGTTTTGTAGTTGAGTGAGGAGATCTGTATTTTTTTGATAACACCATGCTTAAAAAAGTAATTCATTACGCTCAGGGATAATAACTCAGTGATAAACACACTCCACGCCGCGCCCATTAAGCCAAAAAAATGGATAAGCAGATACGAAGTGGGAAGACTGATCACCATCAGGCTGATAATTTTTTTCAGCAGATAGCTAAAACCGCCCTCTTTTACCATATAACGGTAGGCCACCGTCCCCATCGCCGAAAAGCAGGTGGCTAACGATAATAACGTAACCAGGCTTCCCGACTGTGCGTAGTCTTGCCCATAAAGAGTGGTAATAATTTTTTCGCCATACAGCGCAATGAACAGCAGCATCAGCAATGATACCGCCATAACATAACCATGCAGTCGCGCGGCCAGTTTAAATGCTCTGTCAGTACGTTCCCTGAATATCTCAGTAAAGCTGGATGTGATAAGCGCGACCGGAACAAATATCCAGGAGGCTGAAACCGTGTTTGCCGCGGCAAACAGACCGAGATCCTGTGCCGACCCGACCCCGACTAAAAAGAACTGCGCCGTTTTCACCTGCAGCGAGATAAAAATACTGGAAATTGCCAGCGGCAGCCCGGCATACAGCAAATAGCGTAAATACTTTTTCCTTTTATGCTGCGACGGCATCGGTGCAAGATTATGCTGGTAAAAGACGAAACGCTTAATCAGATATGGAACCAGCGTCGCTGCAACAATCGACAATGTCAGAAATCGCGGACTCAGTTTCAGCCAGGCAATAAAAAAACTCAGCGAAAAGCTTAAGATCATCCCGGTCGCATTCGCCAGGGTATTCAGCCGTGATGCCAGGCGAGCATTATTGTAGACACTGAAGGTGTCCTGCGTGACAAACAGCGCCGCCAGACAGGAGGCCAGCGCAAAGACGACAAAGTTTTCCTGCAGGACATACCAGACGTATAACAGTACCGGTAACGACAGTAGCAGAAAAATAGTCATGCGTAATTTATTGGCCACGGCCATCAATGCTACGCCTTTCTGCGCGCTTTTACTGATGCGTTTAAACAGAATGGTTTCCGTACCAAAGATAGCAATAGTCTGTACCACTGAAAACAGCGACGCGGCAAAGGCTATCTGACCAAAAACTGTCGGGCCAAAGGATTTGGCGACGTAAGACGTCACAAATATCACGCCGAATACAGAAACAATTTTTTCTGACATCATCCAGGCGGCATTAGACATTACACTGATTTTCATCCACTCATCCTTTGTGTTTCAAAAAAACCACTTAATACCGTACCAGCCAGTAGCTGCAGAATATTACCGATGCTATTACTCTCGGCAAACAGTGCCAGCTGCTCGCTATAACCCATGACCCGCTACAGCTGTCGCAAATTAATTGCGCCATCGGGCGCAACACAAACAGCAAAAACCTGGCAGCATCTCCGGGCCGGCAGCAAAAAAAATTAATAACCAAAAGCAGCACGGATAAATAACCCTGACAGTAATAGTCAGCGCTTCCATGCATCAGGGCAGACAGAATGGACTAAACAGATCTTCCGGTACGGCACAGAGGTATCAGAGTACCGCCGCACAACCTTTAACCTTTAGCGGCAACTGTGGCCTGCAATGGCATACATCATTCCCCTGGCTGTCTGCTGGCAGCCAGGGGAATGATGTCGCCAAAAAAGCACATAAGTAAACATAAATACGCCATAGTATTTTATCCTGTTCCATTATGTATTTGACACTGTTCAACTGTTCAGTGGGATCCGAATTATCCTTAATTTACGTTCGCAATTAATATAATTAAGTCTCCATTCTGGGTATAGAATAAGAATAGAGAATGCCGATTTATATTTTGCAAAAAAAATCCTACAGCCAATTGCTAAACAGTACAACTTTTAACTTGATAGGATTAATCTTAAATGAATTGATTTAGTTGCCCGGACACATTAAATGAATTTACGTTATTGTATAAACACTATATTTCTAATATAATGATATTCATATAACGTATTGATTTTTATATTTTAAAATAAATTAACCACTCTTTTATCCTCATAAACAATCAGCAAAGCTTATCAGTTATAATTTTACCTCTTCACCATATTAACCGCAAAAAAGCATAAAAAATGTTAATCTTGTAGCCCTGTCGGCAGCGAATTAGCTAGCGGCATAATGATATTGGCGTCAGACTTAATAACCTCCAATCGGCCAGATAAAATACGCCATCATCCGTGATGGCAATCCTGATCTGTGCTGAAAGTGACCGCTTAAAAAAACGCTGCGTTATAACGCGCGACAAAAAACGGACCCCGAAGAGTCCGTGTTTATTATCGCTGCTACGATATCGCTACACTTTTTTCAGCATCGCCGGAATATTCACCTCCGGCACGCCGGCATCCGAGCGCGGCGGCTGCAGACGATCCTGAATCCACATCTCTCCCATCATCTGGTCAAGCCCACGGCCAAGGCCGGTGACTAACCCGGCGCCCGGCGTAAAGGTCAGCTCGCCAAAGTACACATGATCCTGGTGGATATACCAGTCAACCCGGACATAGTCGAAGTCGGCGGCCAGCTTTTTGCTCAGCTCCAGCGCTTTCTCCAGCCCCGGCCTCACGCCGGAAAGATCCAGCCCGGTATCACGAATGCGGTGATATACCTCACTCAGATTATTCACGTAAAAATTCATCGACAGCGCCGGACGACCACGGTTATAGATCACCTGCATCACATATTCGAAGGTGCCATCCTTTTTATTGAACATATGAAATTTGTAATCGATCGGCGCGCTTTTACCATCGCCAATATACTTCTCGACCAGAATACGCGGTTTGATATAGCTGTAGTGGATCTCACGGACTTCCCGGGAAAAGTCCCGCCGCAACCATTCGTAGCAGCGATTAACAATCAGCTGCTTTTGCAGGCTGTCCGGTTCTTCCAGCAGGATATCAACCATACCAGAGCCATGATTGGGCTTAATTACTGTACCTTTTAAAGATATTAAGCTGAGTAGTGTAGTCGGATCGTCGGTTTCATAAACCAGCGGTACCAGATATTCATCACCAATGGTGCTGGCAATATATTCGCGCACCAAAAATTTGTCGGAAAGTCTTCCATAACGAAGGTTATCCCCATAGATAAACTTACGGTATAATACCTTTTCGTTAAACAATATGGGTTCACGTATATGAGGCAATCGTTTAAACTTATGAAAATAATAGATGCGGTCCTGTTGCATCCATGGCATTTTTTTGATGAAGTACTTCACGCTTCTGCGTAATTCATCTTTAAACTTCAACATTTTTCACCTCATCTGTAGGTTTTGTAGTTGAGTGAGGAAACCTGTATTTTTTTGATGACGCCATGCTTAAAGAAATAATTCATTACCGTCAGAGATAATAATTCAGTGATAAACACACTCCACGCCGCACCCATTAAGCCAAAAAGATGGATAAGCAGATACGAAGTGGGAAGGCTGATCACCATCAGGCTGATAATTTTTTTCAGCAGATAGTTAAAACCGCCCTCTTTTACCATATAACGATAGGCCACCGTCCCCATTGCCGAAAAACAGGTGGCTATCGACAATAACGTAACCAGACTTCCTGATTGTGTGTAGTCTTGCCCATAAAGTATTATGATGAGCTTTTCACCATAAACCGCTACGAACAGCAGCATCAGCAATGATACCGCCATAACATAACCGTTTAATTTAGCGGCCAGCTTCAATGCCATATCGGAACGTTCTCTGAATATCTCAGTGAAACAGGATGTAATAATCGCTACCGGAATAAAGATCCACGAGGCTGAAACCGTATTTGCTGCGGCAAACAGACCGAGATCCTGTGCCGACCCGACACCGACTAAAAAAAACTGTGCCATTTTCACCTGCAGCGAGATAAAAACACTGGAAATTGCCAGCGGCAGCCCGGCATACAGTAAATAGCGTAAATACTTCTTTATTTTATATTTTGGTGGCGCGCTGACAAAGTTATGCTGATAAAAAAAATAACGTTTAATCTGATAAGGAACCAGCGTCGCCGTAACAATTGATAATGTCAGAAACAGCGGACTCAGTTTCAGCCAGGCAATTAAAAAACTCAGCGAGAAGCTTAAGGTCATCCCCGCCGCATTCGCCAGGGTATTCAGTCGTGATGCCAGACGGGCATTATTGTAGACACTGAAAGTGTCCTGGATAACAAACAGCGCCGCCAGGCAGGAGGCCAGCGCAAAGACGACAAAGTTTTCCTGCAGGGCGTACCAGACGTAGGCCAGTACCGGTAGCGACAGCAGTAGAAAAATAGTCATACGCATTTTTTTGGCCACCACCATCAATTTCACGCCTTTCTGCGCGCTTTTACTGATGCGTTTAAACAGAATGGTTTCCGTACCAAAGATAGCAATAGTCTGTACCACTGAAAACAGCGATGCAGAAAATGCTATCTGTCCAAATACTGTCGGACCAAAGCATTTGGCCACGTAAGACGTCACAAATATCACGCCGAATACAGAAACAATTTTTTCTGACATCATCCAGGCGGCATTTGACATTACACTGAATTTCATTGACTCATCCTTTGTGTTTCCAAAAAACCACCTGATACAACACATCCATGTCCACAACTGACAATTTCATACAGTGCAAAGCGGCGGAAGCGGTTACCGGTTATTCATGTAAAATAACCACTCTGGAGAATTCGCCAAGACACTGAAAATGAAACTTACTTAAGAATAGCCCTGGGTTGGCTCTAATTAATTATGGTTCAGCGTGTAAACGATTTCATAAAATTATTTTTTTGTTTTCAACAGAGAACCCGCTAACTTAATGAAAAGTTTGTCGCTTAAATAACTCTTGCTTTAAAGATGCTTTCCCGATTGCCATGGAACGAATCTATAACAAAAAAACCTTTCCCGAAAGCGATGCAAACTCAATTAATAAAAAATAAGACTATTCCCATGATGCTATTTCTGAAAGATAACTTAACTTAATCCTTGCAATTCAAATCGCGTACTTAAAAACATGGCAATAATATTCTGGACTCTCAGGGCCAGTATTTATTGCGGTTATTCTCATCCATTAATACTTTAGAAAGGAACATGCATTTATGAGAAAGTCACGATATAGCGAAGAGCAAATCACCAACGCTATTAAAGCTTCAGAATGTGGCGTTAAGGTTAAGGAGATCTGCGATGAGTTAGGTATCTCTGAGGCAACATTCTATAGCTGGAAGAAGAAATATGCGGGTTTGTCTTCAGAGGATGGACGTAAAATCAAAGAGTTAGAGGATAAGCTGCAATCTCTGGCGCGCGAAGTGCAGATGTTAAGCTCCGATAAAGAGATGTTGCAGAGCGTGCTCAAACACTTTTTTACCACTAATGACAAGCGCCAGGCCGTTAATTTCCTTCAGGATACCTATGAAATCGGCACGCGTCGCAGTTGCCGCCTGCTGGATATCAGCCGCAGTGTGTACCATTACCCTTTACATTGCGATAGCCATTCATAACTTTATTTTTAAATTTATCTTACGGAGTAATACCGGTTATTAAATATGGACGCTTTTGATTAAATCAGTCAATTTTTAACAAGCATTATGGCTTTTTTCTGATACTTTCAGTATTGGGATGAGGGTGACTATGGCTCTTTTCCTAATCTACTATTATAAAACCCCAATATATCAGGCTATTCGTACGCGTTTATCGGTTTAAAACACCAATAAGCGCGTACGCCATTACTTTATGTTTATTAACCTATTAGCCAGTACTTCCATAAAGATGGTTAACAGTCTTAAACATTGCCCGCGTTTGCCGTCGCTTAGCAGAAAAAACCCATTGGCACTAAGAGCAGAATAACAGCGCCATGCCGTATCGATGCAGTTACTGCCGATCCGCGCTGAGCGGTTCGGCAATATGTGTATCACCGATGGATAAATAATGCTTAAGCCTCACCTGATTGTCCTCTGCCAGCGCCCGCTGCAAATTGCCCCATAGTCTTCACCAGCTTAACTATTACCCGATGTAACTCCCGCTTGCCGCCGGCTGGCTGGGGTGTTTTTTCCACTATCTGCTGGCTCGCAGCTGGAAAAATCAGCGCTAAAAACCAGTTTGCCGCGGCTTCCGGCATTCAGTAGATTGCTTTGAGATTTGTCAGTACCAACAAAATTTTAATAGCGACAATTCTGATAGCTATTTTTGCTCCGCTTATGGCAAGGCTGGAGCGCCATTGATGAAAAAAACAACAACCTTCCCCCGGCTAATAACGTGATAAACATCACATAATAACCCGAATTCGCCTGAGAAACGCACGAAAAACATATAAAAGAAATTTAAACAGTGGCCCGATGCACGCATTTACCGTCGGTAATTAGCGATTAACCCGCCGCTCAATATCTGAGTCGGTGGATTAGCACCCGCATTTATAGAGTGAAAAGTGATAAATAGGGTATTTTTTTAGCGCAGAAAAAGCTTAACGCACGACGACAGGCCAGCTGATAACAGTGCCGGAGGTGGGCATATTCTTAAATAACCTCCCCACTGGCATAATTAAAGCATGCCAGTAGCAACCTGACTGGCGCTCAGTTGGCTGAGGAGATATCGGCTATTGTTACTACCGGCCTGATGCGCATCGCATAAATGACACCAGCAATCAGACAAATAATACCCGATAGCGTGAGTAGTGGCGGCCACTGCTGTCGCAACAGGAAGGTATAAGCCAGACCCGCCAGAATCTCAAAAACAATCAACGGCCCGACCAGTACGGTCGGCAAGCGCTGGCTGGCTTCATTCCAGCACAGCGTTCCCAGCCAGGAACAAAACAGACCAATCACCAGCATCAGCGGAATAAACACTGCAGGCCGCGGGCCAAAAGGCAGGGTGAATGACGGCTGGGTCAACGCCAGCTGTGCTGTCACCACCGCCCCGGCGATTAACGCCACCGGTAAGGTCACAAGGCCTTGCGCCGTTGCCCAGGTGCCGGGCTTTTTATCGGGGTGTTCTCTGAGCCAGCGCGCATTGCGTAATGGATACCAGGTCCAGCAGGCCACCGCTACCAGCGCCAGCGCAATACCCGTGAGATAGCGACTGAGCGTGAAACCAGCCGCAACGGCATGGAGCTCAGCGGCGTTAACACAGACTAAACCCAGCGCGATCAGCAGTAAGGCGGGGGTCAGTTTACGCCACGATAATTTACCGTCGTGATGGCTATACAACAGATTGGCCGTGACTGAAATCACCACCGGTAAAGTACCGATGATCATGGTAGAGATCGGTGCGCCGGTACGCTGAATGGCACTGGCAAGGCAGGTGTAATACAGCAGATTGCCGACTAATGTCAGCCTGAGCGCTTCAATCCAGTCGCTGGCCACCAACTGGCGTAAACGATGGCGCTCATGCCAGGCCAGCGGCAGGGCAATCAGACCAAAAGCCACATAGCGTCCTGCCGATTGTAAAGCGCCCGGATACTCCGGTACAAACAGTGGCCCGACAAAAATTAATCCCCACATTAAACCCGCAGAGAGAGCAAAAAGTACGCCAGCGAACATGATCATTGCCTGAAATGGGTGGAAAGTCGCCGCTACTGTGACGCAAATAGCCGACGAAATATTGTATAAGATTGCGCTATCGCCGACCGCTGATGATCTGCTTCTGATAGCGAATGGGGGTAATGCCATAGCGTTGGCTGAAAGTCCGTGTCAGGTGCGCCTGATCGGTCAGTCCAACCGTCGCCGCCACTTCGGCCGCCGGCATTCCGCGCGTCAGTAGCTGCTTGGCTTCATATAAACGAAAGGCCATCAGCATCTGATGCGGTGTGACATGATGCTGTCGCCTGAACTGACGCAGGAAATGCCAGGGGCTGAGCGATACCAGTGCCGCCAGTTCAGCAAGGGTGATATTGCGTTCAAAATTTTCCCGCAGATAGTCGCGTACCCGGTCAAAACGCTGCGCGGGCTCAACAATCAGCGGTTTTGCCACCCTCGCATGGGGACGCAGCAGCTGCATAATGATCAGCATCTGACTCTCCACCGCCAGCGAATCAGTGGCCTGCCAGAGTAGCGCCAGCGCCTGCGATAGCCGTTGCGAGGTCAGCCGATCTTCGCGTACCGCATCGGTAAACCACCAACCCGCTTCACCGGACAGCGTTTCCAGCATCTGCGGTTCAATATAGATCATGCGGTAACGCCAGCCATCTTGTGTCGCCGATTCGCCAGTATGTAACTCATCCGGATTCATCAGCACCAGCGAATGGGTAGGCGCCACATGATTCACCCCGCGGTAACGAAAGCGCTCCGCACCAAAATCGATGGTGCCCATACCAAACGCTTCGTGAGTATGCGGTTCAAAGGCGTAGCGGGAAATATGCGCGTGATAGAGCTCCACGCCCGGCAGTTCAGGCAAATGCCGAAACCGGGCACGGTCTTTTTCACACGGAAACTGTTGCGGAACGCCTTGCACCACACACCTCCACGACGTTAAACGGCAGCCATACATGGCCGGCAGCCGTGCCGATGATTTTTTACAGCACCTGAGACTGAGAATAGAATGGCAGCAAACCACGCAACCATGCAAAGGAGTTTCGCCTTGAACCACTTTTTTTCTGCCGTGCTTTCGGGGGAAATACGCTACCACGACCTGCCTGGCGTAGGCGCGCCGATTGTTTTTCTGCACGGTCTGGGGTGTGCCTCTTCTTATGAATATCCCCGTGTTGCGGCAGATCCGGCGCTACGCGATCACCGTATTATTCTGGTTGATTTGGCGGGTTCCGGCTTTAGCGATAAGCCTGCCAGTTTCAGCTATACCACCACTGACCAGGCACGAATCATCGCCGAGCTGCTTAACCACCTGGCGTTACCGGCTTTTACCCTGTATGGCCATAGCATGGGTGGCAGTATTGCCATTGAAGTGGCCGCTATGGGAGTAAAAAACCTGACGACGCTGCTGGTTTCTGAACCGAACCTGTCAGCCGGTGGCGGCAGCTTTAGTCGCATCATTGCGGCGCAGGATGAAGTGGAGTTTATCGCTTACGGCCAGCAGTTATTAATCGAGGAAGATAACACCCCATGGGCGGGTTCGATGCAAATGACCTTAGCACAGGCCGCCTGGCGTGGCGCATCTTCGCTGGTGCATGGCATCACACCGTCGTGGTTTGATCTGCTAACCAGCCTGCCACTGCGCTGCGGATTTATAGTTGGTGAACACTCACTACCTGATACAGAGGTTAGCGCTCTGCAAACCGCTGGTATAGCTGTGGCGATAGTCGCCGCTGCCGGACATGAGATGTCGTGGGAAAATCCGCAAGGGTTAGCCGCGGCGATTGCAGCAGGATGCCAGCAATAAGCCGCGGCCTGCGGCTTAAATCAGACCTTCGGCTTTCATTGCCCTAATGACCGCCGGGCGCCGGGCAATATTTGCCCGGTATGCCTGCAGTGTCGGCCATTTATCCAGGCTGAAACCAACGTGACCACTCCAGTTCAGCACGGTAAACAGATAAGCATCGGCGATGGTAAAACCTGCGCCCTGTAACCCGCTTTTGTCACCCAGCGCGGCGGCTAACCAGTCGATACGTTTGGTCAGTGTGGCGGTGACGGCCGCTCTCCAGTCAGCAGACAGCGCCGGATTATACAGTGCGCCCATATTTTTATGCAGCTCGGTGGAGATAAAAGTCATCCACTCCAGCAGCTGGTAACGCGATTCGCCAGCGGCAGGGATCAGCTGCGTTTCCGGCTTCAGATCGGCCAGATATTGCGAAATTACCGCCCCTTCGGTCAGTAACTTACCGTTTTCCAGCTGCAATGCCGGAACATAACCCTTGCTGTTAATCGTCAGGAAATCTTCACCCGACTCAGTGCGGCGGGTTTTTAAGTCCACACGCTCAAGAGTAAAACCGAGACCTGCTTCTTCCAACACAATATGCGGCGCCAGAGAACAGGCTCCCGGGCAGTAAAAGAGTTTCATTAACCGTCATTCCTTACAGTTGTGATGCACAAAATAGTCTGGTACCAGCCCCAGTGTACCGCTTAGTTTTGCAGTAACAAGTATCCGGGGTTGGCTAAGTTATGAAGAAATGGACAGATTCTGACGTTGCGCCGGCTGGCGTATTCGGGGCGGATGAAACTTCCTATGATGGCTTTTTGCCCGGCATCATTCTGAGCAGCGTATTGTCACGCAGGATAAAATGATGGAACAACGCAGCGGCGGCATGCAGGCCAATAATAAAATAGCCCGCGTTAGCGATAAACTCATGAATATTTTTGATATTATGCGATAACGCACCGTCGGGAGTTGCCGCTACCGGCATTGGGACAGCAAAAATCACCCATGGCTGGCCTTTCAGATACAGCGTCAGCATACCTAATAGCGGTAGTGCTAAAAACATTGCGTAGATAATGCCATGGGTGGCGTGCGAAGCCGCAGTCATCCATTTCGCCGGGGCCGGGGTGATCGGCGGAGCGTGGCGCTGAAACCGTACCAGCAAACGTCCTGTCATCAGGATTAACATCAGAAAGCCAAAACTGTAGTGTGTGCTTACAAACCAAAATCTGCCCGCGGTGCCTGACTCCGTGACACCACGTAGTTCCATCGCCGCATAAGTGATCGCCACGATCACCAGTGCTGACCAGTGTAAACAAATCTGTAGTGCAGAATATTTGTTTGTCATACCCAACCCACCTTTGAATAAACTGTGACCATTATAAAACCAGCCTTAACCCGAATGGGTTGCGTAACCCCACGATTTAACAATAAAAAAATATCGGGCCCGCGAGAGATGATACCGCTATCGTTGATGATGATTAGCGACGGGTGGTTCAGAACCGCGCATCGGGATAAAATGATGTAAAGCGGGCAACGCACCTCCCTGCGCCGGAGGCTATTTTGGTAGGGTTTACTCACCGTTGATGGACGACAAATAGCTGCCTGCCATTACCATGACTAAATTTCTTGTTAACCTCGCTCAGATTACAGTCACTGATTTTGCGACTCACACCGGCTCCGATCAATGAGGAATCTCAGTAATATCATGAATAATAAGTTGCCATATTTACAGGCAAAATACCCGGGCGCATTGTCATGGTCCTTTGGCGACTCGGCGGAAATGGCGAATAACCTGGCCGCCCTGGTCATTCAGCAAGTTAAGAGCGCCAGTTGTGGTTCACTGCATGCTTACCTGCAGGAAACGACCCCGCCGACCGTCGGTAGTTTCAGTATTATTTTAGATGGCAGTAACCAGCCAGTTTGCGTTATCAGGACCATCGCACTGCGTATTATCCGCTTTTGCGATGTCACGGCCGAACTGGCCAGCAAAGAAGGTGAAGGCGATCTCAGTCTGGCATACTGGCGCAAGGAACATCAGGAATTCTTCACCCGCGCCGACAGTTACGCGGAAGATATGGAACTGGTATTTGAAGAGTTTCAGCTAGTGGAAGCGATTTCGCCGGCGGACGAAAGTCACTAATCAAATAAGCAAATTTGACGCCCTGCTACCGATTTTTACCCAGGATTGGCAGGTAATTCCGCCCGTCACTCTGACGAAGCCAGACGACGACAGGATGGCTATTTGCAGTACTGACGGACGCCACGATGAGCGGCGTCGTCAGAAAATAAACTGGCGGCCATTACACCAGGTAGCGGCGGAACCAGGCCATAGTGCGATCCCAGGCTAACTCCGCCGCCGCTTTATCGTAACGTGGCGTCGAATCGTTATGGAAACCGTGATGCACTCCGGGATAAATATAAGCTTCGTAGGTTTTATGCGCCGACTTTAGTGCCGCTTCATAAGCTGGCCAGCCTTCATTTATCCGCGTATCCAGTCCCGCATAGTGAATCAGCAACGGCGCTTTAATGCGCGGTACATCTTCCGCTTTCGGCTGGCGGCCATAAAACGGCACCGCCGCCGACAATTCCGGATAGGCCACCGCCGCCGCGTTAGCCACGCCGCCGCCATAACAGAAACCGGTGATCCCGACTTTGCCATTAACCTGTTTATGCTGCAGCAGAAATTCGATAGCGGCAAAGAAGTCATTCATAAGTTTGGTCGGGTCGATGGTCTGTTGCAGTTCACGGCCTTTATCATCATTACCCGGATAACCGCCCACCGGACTGAGTCCGTCAGGCGCCAGGGCGATAAATCCGGCTTTGGCCACCCGGCGCGCCACATCCTCAATATAAGGATTCAGCCCGCGGTTCTCATGCACCACCACCACGGCGGCTACCGGTGCGGTTGCCGCCGCAGGACGTACCCAGTAGCCGCGCATTTTCTGATGGCCATTGGGCGAAGGGTATTCAATATATTCCGCGACAATATCAGGATCGGTAAACTCCACCTGTTCAGCCAGCGCATAATTGGGCATCAGCGCAGCCAATATCGTCGCGGCGGTACCGCCGACGGCGAACTTCGAGGCGAGGGAGAGAAATTCACGTTTGGTGATCTTGCCATGCACGTAGTGGTCATATAGCTCAAGCAATTCCGGAGAGAAGTCTTTTGCCGTCAGACGGGCCATATCAGTGCTCCTTTCACATCAGCGAAGTGGGAAAAGTGGTCTCTACACTATGGCTGAAGCTACGCAAAGTTGCGAACAGAAAGCCCGGGCACAGGTCCGGCGACTGACGGACCTGCGCTGATAGCCGTTAAAACGCGAAGCAGGAACAGCCCAGCGCCCCCCAGAAAGCGTTGTCATCCGCTACCGGTACTGACGAGCGACGAGCAACATCGTGCTGATGCTGATGTACGCCGCAAGGGCCGCCACAGTGGTGAACCTGCGGCATCATCCCCACCCGGCCATTGGCCAGCGGCGGCGCGCTGCGATAGTGCCCCGGCACGTTAACCACCGGTGACCAGTCAGGCAGCACCGGAATCGACGGCGGCGCCAGCGGGCCGAAGCGTCCCGCCGCATAGACAATTTCGCCATCCACCACGGTTAACACCGATTCGATGCTTTTAATCGCCTCTTCCGGCACGCTGAAGTAGTCCTGCGACAGAATCACCAGGTCTGCCAGCTGTCCGACCTTAATCTGGCCTTTTTTCCCCTGCTCGCTGGAGAACCATGAGCTGCCCTGGGTCCAGAGCATCAGCGCGGTTTCACGATCGAGTCGGGCGCTGTCATCATACATTGCCATACCACCGACGGTGCGACCGGACACCAGCCAGTAAAGCGCGGTCCATGGATTATAACTGGCCACCCGCGTGGCATCGGTACCCAGTCCCACCGGTACCCCGGCATCCAGCATACGCGCCACTGGCGGAGTATGTTTAACCGCCTCTTTACCATAGCGTTCGGCAAAGTATTCGCCCTGGAATGCCATACGATGCTGCACCGCAATCCCGCCTCCCAGCGCCTTCACCCGTTCAATATTGGCTTCAGTAATGGTTTCAGCGTGATCAAAGAACCAGTGCAGACCATTGAACGGAATATCACGGTTCACCTTTTCAAACACATCCAGCATCCGGCTAATTGATTCGTTATAGGTGGCATGCAGACGGAACGGCCAGCGATGCTCCACCAGGTGACGCACCACCCGCTCCAGTTCATCCTCCATCCCTGGCGCCAGATCGGGACGCGGTTCGAGAAAATCTTCGAAGTCCGCTGCCGAGAACACCAGCATTTCCCCGGCGCCATTGTGGCGGTAAAAATCAGTGCCCTGACCTGGTTTCAGCATATCGGTCCACTTTTCAAAATCTTCCAGCTCATGACCCGGGCGCTGGGTAAACAGGTTGTAGGCAATGCGGATGCTAAGCTGCTTTTTACTGTGCAGTTCGGCGATCACTTCATAGTCATCGGGATAGTTCTGGAACCCGCCGCCCGCATCAATCGCGCTGGTCACACCAAGACGATTCAGTTCGCGCATAAACTGGCGCGTCGAATTCACCTGCTGTTCCAGAGGCAGTTTTGGCCCTTTCGCCAGCGTGGCGTACAGGATCATGGCGTTCGGGCGGGCAATCAGCATGCCGGTGGGATTACCTTTGCTGTCACGCTGGATCTCGCCACCCGGTGGATTAGGGGTATCACGGGTATAGCCCACCACTTGCAACGCGGCCCGGTTCAGCAGGGCGCGGTCGTAAAGATGCAGAATAAACACCGGGGTATCCGGCGCCGCCTGGTTAATCTCATCCAGCGTTGGCATGCGGCGCTCAGCAAACTGAAACTCGCTCCAGCCGCCGACCACCCGCACCCACTGCGGCGATGGCGTACGCAGCGCCTGTTCTTTCAGCATGTGTAACGCATCAGCCAGTGACGGCACCCCTTCCCAGCGCAGCTCAAGGTTGTAGTTCAGGCCGCCGCGAATCAGATGAAGGTGGGAGTCGTTGAGCCCCGGAATAGCCGTGCTACCCTGTAGATCCACGACTTTGGTTGCCGCATCGGCGAACTGCATCACCTCCGCTTCGCTCCCTACCGCGAGAAACTTGCCCTCTTTTATCGCCACCGCCGTCGCCTGCGGATGTTCGCGATCCACTGTATGAAACTTACCGTTGGTCAGAACTAATGAAGCTGTTGTCATTACTTTTCTCCAGGTAAGGCTAACCACGAGGGATCAGCCAGTTTTTTAACACGCGTGTCATCGCCGGCATCCATAACCACACTACCAGCGCCACCACGCAGGCATCGTTCAGCAGATGTCCCCACAGGGTGCCTTTACTGTCAGGCAATAACTGACTCCAGAACCAGGGAACCAGGTTGGTCGAAGGAAAGATAACCGCCAGCGTCACCAGGAATTGCTTCCAGCGCGCCGGGGCCGGAGAGGCTGGCGTTGCCGGAGTGAACCAGAATGCCGCACCCGGACGCATTTCAATATGTTCCTGTCCGAGCAACATTTCCGGCAGTTCAGCCACCAGCACCTGACGTTCACTGGAGTGGATCCAGTGATAAAGATTATCCATGCTGTCGAATCTGACCAGTATGGTCCAGGTCAGCTCGCCATGGACCGGACGCAGTACGTTAACCCCCAGATGACCGGGAAACAGCGCCGCCTGCGGCATAATCTTTTCCAGCCAGCGCTCATAGTCAGCCTGTTTACCCGCCAGCAGGCGGTGGGTAATCACCAAAGTGATATGGTTCGGTTGATGCGGATAATCCACGATACTCTCCCCGGTTTGCCGGCCAGCTATGCCGATCATTTAGCCGATTAAGGTTGCGTTACGTGGTAAAACAATACAAACCAGGCATTGTTATTGATAACGGAAAGATTTTGCCATGTTGTTAAATAAATTTGGGGGTTGGATAAACCATGCGATTAAACCTTGAAGCGCTGCTGATCCTGGATGCTCTGGATCGCCATGGCACCTTTGCCGCCGCCGCGGCGAGAATGTTTAAAACCGCTTCCGCACTCAGTTATACGATCCAAAAAATGGAAAGCGATCTGGGCATCACCCTGCTGGATCGTTCCGGTCATCGCGCCACGTTTACCGCCACCGGCCGTCTGATGCTGGAAAAGGGGCGGGTGCTGCTGCGCGCGGTTGGCGAACTGGAACAGCAGGCGAAATATGTCGAGAGCGGCTGGGAGAGTCGGCTGACCATCAGTCTCGACGCCTCGGTGCCCTTTTCCCTGTTGTCGCCACTGATTGATGAGTTCTATCAACAACATCAGCATACCCAATTACTGTTCCGCCACGACGTGCTGGCGGGGTGCTGGGAGGCGCTGAGCTACGGTGATGCCAACATCGTGTTTGGCGCCGTACAGCAACCCGCCAGACACAGCGGCATTCAGTGCAGCCCGATTGGCTGGCTGGAATATGTGTTCGCCATTGCGCCGCATCATCCGCTGGCCTCACTCCCGGAGCCGCTGTTGCGTGAGCAGATCCGCCAGTATCGGGCGGTAGTAGTGCATGATTCTTCCCGTCATAGCGAAGGTATCGATTTGCGTGTGCTGGATGAGCAGCCAATTCTGAGCGTGCATAGCTTTAGCGATAAAGTGCAGGCTCAGCTCGACGGGCTGGGTTGTGGTTATCTGCCGCGCTATCTGGCGACCCCCTATCTGGCCGATGGCCGTCTGGTTGAACGTCAGCTCGATAGCGAAACCCGTCGCGATCAGGCTTTCCTCGCATGGAATGAAAGCGCCAATGGCAATGCCGCGCAGTGGTGGCGGCAGCGGTTACAGAGCTTCGAGGGTATTCGGGCAGTCTATATGGCGGAATAGACACCGCTATTACCGCCAGAACCGGCGCATCGGTTAACGGCCCGTTTAATGGAGTGACAGCAGGTGATGTACCACTGGCTTAGCATCGCCACGATGGAAACGCACCACCTCACGTTGCAAATCAGCATCGGCGTTCGAGACACGCCGGTGCTGACGTAAGTGCTCCTGCCACGACTCCACCAGAAACCACTCCACCAGCGTATCAGGTTGCGCGCTATGTTCGGCAATGCCCCACGCCGAGGCGCCATCACGACGTCGCACCAGGGAAAGCTTGCGGATGGCAGCCAGAAACGCCGGACGATCCGCCATCGCCACCTGATAGTGGATCTGAATCATTACCGGGCCGCGATCGCCATTGTCGTCGCCTTCCAGCTGTGGCGTATCCCAGTGACCCGAGGGTTGTAAATCGGCGTCGCCAGCCGGCAGTTGCAGGCGCCAGCACAGTAGCGCCGCAACGATTAACGCGCCCCCCGCCAGCAGCAGCGTGGTCACTACGCCGATCTGACCGGCCACCAGTCCCCAAAACAAGCTGCCGCCGGCCATTGCGCCGTTAAACACCATCAAATAGACCGACAGCCCACGGCCACGCACCCAGTCCGGCAGTACCGCCTGCGCCACGCCGTTCAGGGTGGTCAGGGCAATAATCCAGCCGACGCCAAGCACCACCATAAGCGGCAGGGCCAGCCACTGTTGCGGTATCAGCGCCAGTAACATCATCACCAGCGCGGAAAGCGCCGCCGAGAGCAACATCAAGCCATCGCTATGCAGCAAGCGGCGTAAACGCGCCAGCAGCAGCGCGCCGACAATAGCGCCCACGCCCACCGCCCCGAGCATAATGCCGTAGAATCCGGCGCTACCCTGCAGCAGATGGCGCGCCACCAGCGGTAACAGAGCCCAGATGGCGCTGGCAAACGCAAAATAAATCGCGGCACGCAACAATACCCGATGCAACTCGCGACTGGCTTTTACGTAGCGCAGGCCGGCACGAAACGCGCCGAAAAAGTGCTCCTGTAACGCATCCTGCGCTTTATGTGGCCGCTGCCACCACAGTAAAGCGGCAATAACAAACACATAACTCAGCACGTCGGCGCCATACGCGGCCCAGGCGCCCAGGGCGGCCAGCAGTAAGCCACCCGTTGCCGGACCGACAGCGCGCGCAATATTAATTCCCAGCGAATTTAGCGCCACCGCATTTCTCAGCTGCGGGCGTGGCACCAGTTCCGGGACAATCGCCTGCCAGGCCGGCCCCATTAATGCCGCCCCGATACCGCCGACAAAGGTCAGCGCAATCAGATAATCCACCGTCAGCAGATTAAGGTGCGACAGCAACAGCAGAGTGGCGCTGACGCTGGCCAGCAGCAGCTGAACAAAAATCAGCAATCGCCGCCGATCAACAATGTCCGACAGTACGCCGGCAGGTATCGCCAGCAAAAAAATCGGCAGGGTAGCGGCAGTCTGCATCAGCGCCACCGCCGCCGGATGAGATGACAGCCCGGTCACCAGCCATGAGCTGGCGACATCGCGCATAAAACTGCCGGTATTACCCAGTACCGTAGCCGCCCAGATCACGGCAAACAGCCCTTGTTTAAGCGGCGCAAACGCGCCGGCGGATTCCGTCGTCTGGCTCATGCTTTGCTCCGCAGATCATTCAGCGCCACATATAGCAATGCGCCGACCAGCGCGATATGCTCAAAAAAGGCGTTCATCACCATGCCACGTTCCCCGGCGCTTAACAGCCAGTAGCGGTTGGCGATAAAGGTGGCGGCAAGCGTAAATATCGCCAGCGCCAGCGCCGCAAGCCAGCGCATGCGACCAGTAAGGATCAGCAGTGAGCCCCCCAGTTCAAGCAGGATCACCGCCACGGCAAAAGGCGCCGCAGGTAACAGACCAAAATGCTGCATTTCCGCCACCGCGGCGGAGAAGTCTGACAGTTTAACCAGTCCGCCTTGCAGCCAGGGAGCACAGATCGCCAGCAATAACAGCCACTCAATTCGCTTTACCGGCGTCGCCCGGACAGCCGCCGCAGAAACAGGGAAGTTACGCATTATTCTCTCCTGCCGGAACCGCAGAGTAATACGGCTCCGGCGTTAGTCGGGAAGGAAGCCGGCTTATGCCTGACGAGCCGGGGCTTTATGCACCATGGTGTAGGCGTAGTCGACGCCCATACCGTAAGCGCCGCTGTGCTCACGCACCAGATCCATCACCGCGTCATAGGTCTCTTTACGTGACCAGTCGCGCTGGTACTCCAGCAGCACCTGCTGCCAGGTAACCGGCACCGCGCCAGCCTGCACCATACGGTCAATGGAGCGCTCATGGGCATCTACGCTGGTACCGCCAGAGGTGTCAGTCACCACATAGACTTCATAGCCGGCTTTCAGCGCCATCAGTGCCGGGAAAGTCAGACAGACTTCAGTCCACAGGGCAGAGATAATCAATTTCTTCCGACCGGTAGCCTCCACTGCCTTTACAAAGGCCGCATCTTCCCAGGAGTTCATCGAGGTGCGTTCAATCGGCTGTACATCCGGATGTACCGCCAATAGTTCCGGCCAGATATAGCCGCTGAAGCTCTCCGTTTCCACCGAGGTGTAAATCACCGGCACGTTAAAAACCTTGCCCGTTTTCGCCAGGGCGACGGTATTATTTTTAAGCTGCTGACGATCAATATTGGCAACGCCGAAAGACATTTGCGGCTGATGGTCGATAAAAATCAGCGTGGAATTCTGTGGGTCAAGCAGGTCGAGTGTAGACATGATTATTTCCTCTCAGGATAGTGTTTTCGGTTAGTGTTGTGCTGCTGGAAATCACAATACGAGAGGAACCGGCTGACAGATAGCGGAAATATTTTACCAACTTGTTAAGAATTTTTTGACAGCGTTACGCGTATAAATATCCATTAAAGTCAGCGTGATAGCTTGTCAAAAATCGTTCAACAACTCGTTAAAATTAATGCCTTATCATTCCCGGTAACCAATGGTTAACCTGATGTTGAGCAACACGACATCACACCATCAGAGGGAAACATCATGAGCACATTCAACACGCAAGACGGCACGCAGATTTATTATAAAGACTGGGGCACAGGTAAACCGGTGCTGTTCAGCCACGGCTGGCCGCTGGATGCCGATATGTGGGACAGTCAGCTGAATTTTCTCGCCGAACGCGGTTACCGGGTCATTGCCTTTGATCGCCGCGGCTTTGGCCGTTCCGATCAGCCGTGGTCAGGCTACAACTACGACACTTTTGCTGCGGATATTAACGACCTGATTAATCATCTCGACCTGCAGGAGGTCACGCTGGTCGGCTTTTCGATGGGTGGCGGTGATGTCACTCGTTATATTGCCCGCTACGGCAGTGAGCGTATCGCCGCACTGGTGCTACTGGGCGCCGTCACGCCGCTGTTTATCCGGACGGACGATCATCCGCAAGGGGTGGCGCCAGAGGTATTTGACGGCATCAGGCAGGGATTGCGTGCCGATCGCGCCCAGTTTATCAGCGATTTTGCCACCCCGTTTTATGGTACCAACCAGGGTATGCAAGTCTCCGCCGGGGTGATGACTCAAACCCTGAATATCGCGCTAATGGCGTCGCTAAAAGGCACCATTGACTGTGTCACCGCTTTTTCAGAAACCGACTTTCGCGCCGATATGGCCAAAATTGATGTACCCACGCTGGTGATCCATGGCAGCAACGATCAAATTGTACCTTTCGAGGCCACCGGCAAGCTGGCAGCGGAGATGATCGCGGATGCCCGGCTGAAAGTGTATCAGGGTGCGCCACATGGCTTTGCGGTAACCCATCAGCAACAGCTGAATGACGATCTGCTGGCTTTTTTACAGCGCCAGTGAATTCCTGCACTGAACAAAGATAGCGGCCCCGCATCACGCGGGGCCGCTTATTTTCCGCCAGAGCATGGATTGCCCGAAAAGCGGGCCAACCGTCAGCGGTATTTCGGCGTTACCCAGCGCGTATTTTGTTCGTGGCTGTCTACCACCGCATCAACAAATGCCACCCCTTTCAGGCCATCATAGATTTGCGGAATATGGCGTCCAGCCCCTGCCGGCTCGCGCTGTTCATCGCGCGCGCGTAGCGCTTCGGCAAAACCCGCATACAGATTGCTGAACGCTTCAATATACCCCTCAGGATGCCCGGGCGGTGTACGGCTGCGTGCGGCAGTCAGCGCATCAAGATCGGCGCGGCCACGCTTAATAATGCGGGTATTTCCCTCAAGTGGCGTGTAAATCAGTTCATTGGGTTGTTCCTGAAACCACATCAGACTGCCTTTTTCGCCAAAAACACGTAACCGCAGCGAATTTGAACAGCCAATAGCGACCTGTGATGACCAGAGCAGTCCACGCGCGCCGCCCTGATAACGAATCATCACGTGCGCGTTATCATCCAGCATCCGGCCCTCAACGAAGGTGGCGAGATCAGCCACCACACTCTCGGCTTTCAGCCCGGTGACATAGCCGGCAAGATGATAGGCATGGGTACCAATATCGCCAACCGAGCCGCCGCGACCATTTTTTTTCGGATCCACACGCCAGGCGGCCTGCTGGTTATGGTTAAATTCAATACCTGTTGCCATCCATTCCAGTGGATACTCCACCTGCACCGTACGTACCCGGCCAATTAAGCCGGCTTCCACCCTTTGGCGCGCTTCCGCGATCATCGGGTAACCGGAGTAGGTGTAAGTCACCCCCAGAAACCGGCCGGTGTTACCGACCACCTCCGCCAGCGCCTCTGCGTCGGCAAGGGTGCTGGTGAGCGGTTTTTCACAAATCACATCGATGCCCGCTTCCAGGCAGGCGCGCGCAATCGGGTAATGAGTGAAATTGGGAGTACAGATGGCAACCACATCAACGCCATCTTCACGCCGCGACTCCGCGGCGATCAGCGACTGATAATCATCGTAAGAACGATCGGCGGCGATAAAGTTCTGCGCAGCAAAAGCATGCCCGCGTTCCGCGTTGACATCAAATGCACCGGCAACCAGTTCAAACTGATTGTCCAGACGCGCGGCGAAGCGGTGAATGCCGCCGATATAGGCGCCCTCGCCTCCCCCCACCATGCCGAGGCGGATACGGCGTCCTTTCAGTGTCTTGTTAGCCATGTTGTTCCCCTTAAACACCCAGTATTTTTCTGTTGAGTGAGCTATCGGCATATGACTTACAGAAGTCATCAAATGATTTATCTGTCACGCGGATGATATGGTCGCTAATAAAACGCGCACCTTCCCGTGCTCCGTCTTCCGGATTTTTGAAACAACACTCCCACTCCAGCACGGCCCAGCCATCGAAGTCATAGCCCGTGAGCCGGGAGAAAATAGCCGCGAAATCTGTCTGCCCATCCCCCGGGGAGCGAAAACGTCCGGCCCGGCTGCTCCATGGCTGATAGCCGCCATAAGCGCCCGTCTTGCCGTTCGGACGAAACTCGGCATCCTTAACGTGGAATGCTTTGATATGCTGGTGGTAATGGTCGATGTAGGTCAGATAGTCGATCCCCTGCAGCACCAGATGGCTGGGATCGTACATAATGTGGCAACGCGGGTGATTGCCGGTGCTGGCCAGAAACCGTTCAAAGGTCAAACCGTCGTGCAGATCTTCGGTGGGGTGGATCTCGTAGCAAACATCAACCCCCTGCTCATCAAAAGCGTTGAGGATCGGCGTCCAGCGCCGCGCCAGTTCGCTAAATCCCTCTTCAATCAGGCCTTCAGGCCACTGTGGGTAAGGATAGAGATACGGCCAGAGTAGCGTACCGGAAAAGGTGACGTGCTTCGTCAGGCCAAAGCGCCGCGATGCCTTTGCCGCCAGCAGCAATTGTTCTGTCGCCCAGCGCTGGCGTAGCCGGGGATCATTACGCACCTCTGCCGGTGCGAAGCTGTCCGCTGGCAGATCAAATGCCGGATGAAGCGCGACTAATTGCCCCTGCAAATGGCTGGCCAGATCGGTCAGTACCAGTCCGTGCTTATCCAGCACCCCCAGTATTTCATCAACGTATGTCTGGCTTTCGGCGGCTTTTTTCAGATCGATAAGTCGGCTATCCCAACTCGGGATCTCAACGGCGCGAAACCCTTTTTCTGCCGCCCAGCCAGCCATGCCATCCAGCGTATTAAAAGGCGCACTGTCTCCGGCGAACTGCGCCAGAAAAACGCCAGGACCTTTAATTGTCTTCATAACGACTCCCGAATTAAAAAGAGCACCTGCAAATTTCACAGGTGCGAAGACACAGAGAAAACGCTGACATTAATTGGTCATAAATTTCTGATAATTCTGCGGTGTAACCAATTGGAAAGGAATAAAGTTAATATCTTTAATGCTTTCACCTTTCGCGGCTTTGGCAGCCATATCAACCGCGCCGAATGCCTGCGATTTTGCATCCTGGAAAACAGTCACCGTCAGCATGCCGCTTTTAATCGACTGCAGCCCATTAGGACCACCATCTGTTCCGCCGACCAGAATATCCTTACCAATAGTCATGCCATTACTTTTGATAGCCATCGCGGCGCCAATTGCCATTTCGTCAGCATTTGCTGAGAGAATATCAATTTTATCTCCTGATAATATCCAGTTATTCATCAGGTTCATGCCATCTTCACGCATCCATTTAGCGGTATCTTCAACGATAACGTGCATATTAGGATGTTTAGCAATAATCTCTTTCGCGCCCTGGGTTCTGAAACGGGTGGCGTCATTACTGAGCAGACCTTTCATAATCGCCACATTTACGCTGGGACGGTCTTTCACCATATCGGCCAGATATTGCATTTGCAGGCGTCCCGCCTCGATCTCGTCGCTGCCGATATAGCTAATGCCATCACCCATTTTGGAGTCAGAAGGCATTCGGTTGAGATATATCAGCGGTATTTTCGCTGCCCGTGCAGCATCACTCATATTTTTAGTGCCCTGCGTATCAACCGGATTAACAATAATCACATCAACCTTACCGTTGATAAAACTCTGGACCTGACTCAACTGTTTATCTACAGCACCCTGAGCATCCTCAAACTGCAGTTTCATATCCGGATAAGTTTTAGAACGGTCAATAACGTATCCTCTCAGTCGGGAAAGAAATACATCATCCATTTGCGCAATACTCACACCTACCTGCAGAGCGAATACAGAAGGGCTTATTACTGAGAGTAATGTAAGACAGAGTAAGATTATTTTCTTCACGATAGTTTACCTTCATAGTGTGCATCAGATATTTCTGATTAGCAGGATTTTATTATTTACCGCTATTATGTAGGGCCTGTATTGACTACAGTTGAAACTCAGCATGGCACGCTGCTGCGATTAATCGCAGCAGGTACAGCACTTACTATAATTCTCGGTGATAATTTTATTTTTACCGCTCCCCTTATTCCGCCGGGGAGCGTAGCGTCAATGCGCTGTTGGCTTAAGGCTGCCGTTTGCTTTAAGCCAGGCTGACTACCGCGTGCGTATCCGCTGCCAGTTGTGCGGCATCCGCCAGCTTCAATGCCTGACAACCATCTTTAACCGTAACCGGCATCGGTTTGTCATGTTTGATCGCCGTAATAAAGGCGTCGATCTCCAGACGGTAGGCCTCGGTATAGCGCTGCATGAAAAAGTTCAGCAATGGTCCGCGCACCTCGGTTTCCTGCGCACTAAAACGCCGGGTGGTGGTTTCTCTCAGGTTGTCATTCAATATCATCCCGCCTGAGCCAAACACTTCCATACGCTGGTCATAGCCATAGACCGCCTGGCGGCTACAGTTGATCTGACACTGCTTACCGGATGCGGTACGCATCTGTACCATCACCGTGTCATAGTCCCCCATGGCTTCCAGCGCAGGTTCAAACATACGGCTCCCGCAGGCGGAAATTTCAACCGGTTCTTCACCCAGTATCCATCTTGCCAGGTCAAGATCATGAATCATCATGTCGCGGAAGATTCCTCCCGAATGCTTCAGGTAATTCATCGGGGCCAGGCCGGGATCGCGGCTGGTAATGATCAGCTGGTGAAAATCACCGATATCCCCCTCGGCAATACGCCGGTGAATTTCACTGAAACTGGGATCGAAGCGGCGGTTGAATCCCAGCATTACCCGCCTGGCACGTTCGCCCAGCGCGTTTTCCGCCGCATAAGCCTTAGCGATGTCGAGATCAACCGGCTTCTCGCACAGCACCGCTTTACCCGCTTTGGCGGCAGCCAGCATCAGTTCTACATGCGTGTGGGTGGGGGTGCCGATCACCACCGCATCAATATCCGGATGGCTGATGGCCTCCAGCGGATCGGCCAGCGCAATACCGCCATAAGCCGTGGTCAGCGCCTGTGCGTTTTCAATCAACGGGTCGACCACTGCCGCCAGGGTAGCCTCTTTATGCTGCGCAATATTTGCCGCATGTACCTGCCCAATACGGCCCGCTCCGAGCATTGCGATTCTGATCATTGTCTTCTCCGGGTAAGAGGTTGCGTTATTTTTATGCGATTTGGCTTATCGGTGTGTTGAGCGCAGACATTTGCTTAACCCATTCCCGGCGGCGGAAACATCGCCGCACGGCACCATTTCTTGCAATAGTAGTATTATGGCAACAAAAATTGCAACAGCGTTACATTGTCGTCACAAGTTAGATAAAATTGAAAATATTCAGATTAAAATCATATGGTTATTAAATAAATTCGCGTTATGCGGCGTTTTTTCTGCAGATATTCAGGCGAATTTTTAGAGACAAATCACAAATATCAGCAACAATTTTTCACCATCACCGGTGAAAAGGAGAGAAAAATTGCATGGGGTTTTACTTGCAATTTTTATTGAGCTGTCACGTAGCGAACCGCGGTTGCTGTGTCGATGACAGAAAAGGAAACCGTGCTGCGCGCTAAGCGCCACAGGAGTGTGCACAACAAAAGCGCAAATCTGCACTTTTTCTGTGCGCGACCGAGGTACTGCCTCCTGCCGCCTCTCTGCTGCAACCGTTTATTCGCCTGCGTCAGATTAATATTTATCGATTAAATTACAATGAGTTAATAGAAACCCAGCCCATTTTCCCTGCCTCTTATGCCAGCTGGCATAATTCATGCTTGTATCAATTGCATTCAAGTTACTTGAATTAACTTCATATCACTTTCACTGGGGCGGCAATCATGACACGACGTAAACAGACGATATCTTTGTGCTGGACAATGCTGTGTGCTGCCAGCGTATTTTCTGCCGCGGCTCATAGCGCAGACTTGCTGGATCGTATTAAAACCGATAAAGCGATCACCATCGCAACGGAAGCGCGTTATGCACCTTTTGAATCGGTGGAGAATGGCAAAATTGTGGGGTATGACGTTGATTTAATGAATCATATTCTGCAGAAAAAATTACCGGGCGTTGAGGTTAAGCAACTTGATTTACCTTTCCAGGGCATTCTGCCGGGCCTTGATGCGAAAAAATTCGATTTTGTCGTGACCGCCGTAACGGTGAATAAACAGCGCATGGATCACTTCGCCTTTACCGTTCCGATTGCCGAATCAACCGTGGCGCTGCTCAAACGTGATAATGATACCTCGCTCAATAGCTTAGATGACCTCAGTGGCAAAGTCGTGGGATCGCAAGCCGGTTCCGGTCAGCTTCAGGTATTGCAGGCATTCAATGAAAAACTAAAAGCCAGCGGTAAGCCCGGCATCAAAGAGATCAAGCAGTATGTCTCTTTCGACGAAGCCTATGCTGATCTGGCGAACAAGCGTCTGGATGGCGTTGCGCAATCGCTGGCAAATCTTGGCCCCCTGATCAAAACCCGTCCGGGAGTCTTTACCACGCTAAAACCAATGTTAGGACCAACCACCTATTTTGGCTGGGTCGGGCGTAAAGATGATGACAGCGCCAAGCTGGTCAGGCTTTTCAGCGACGGCATTAGCGAGGCCAGTCATGACGGCACGATGAAGGCGTTGCAACAGAAATGGTTCGGCTTTGTGATGGACGTTCCGGCTGACCAGATGCCGGTACCCGCGCTATAGGGGGAGTGAATATGGGCGAATTTTTCCCATTGCTGAGTTCCTGGCTGCCGATGCTGACAAACGGCGCGGTGACCACGGCCTCGCTGTGTATCGTCGCCATTGTTGCCGGTTTTTTTATCGGTGTGGTGATTTACCTGATGGAAAGCGGTCACTCACGCACTGGCAGAGGATTCGCCCGCGTCTATATCAGCCTGTTCCGTGGCACTCCAGTTCTGGCTCAGGTTTTATTGTGTTTTTACCTGCCGGGGGAATTGGGGTTGTCACTTCCCGGTTATCTGGCAGCGGTACTGGCGCTAACCCTCAATACCGCCGCTTATCAATCGCAAATTCTGCGCAGTGGTTTTAATGCCATCCCGGGCGGGCAATTAGAAGCTGCGGCAATATGCGGGTTAACTCCGCGCCAGATATTGTGGCATATCCAGATCCCACAAGTGTTGCGGCTGACCATGCCGTCCCTGATTTCCGAATTAATTGATGTGATCAAAGCCTCGGCGGTGGTGTCGGTGATCTCCATTACCGATTTGATGCGGGTGGGTCAACAGCTGGCCTCAGCAACCTACCGTCCGTTAGAGGTATATATAGCGATTGCCCTGTCTTACCTGGTGCTGACCAGTCTGCTGACGCTGTCAGGCAGCTATGTTGAACGGCGCTGGCGCAAGGAGGGCCAATGAGCGATTTCCTGCTTTATCTGCCGGACTTTGCCCGGGCGCTGGGCGTTACGCTGAGCATCAGCATCAGTGCTGCGGTCCTCGGCGCCTGCGCCGGGTTTATCCTGCAGGCAGTGTGCCGCCATAACCGCTGGCTGCTTTGGCCGTGGCGCATCTGCGTGTGGCTGATCCGCGGCACGCCTTATCTGGCGCAGCTGGCAGTGTTCTATTTCGGTTTACCGGCGATTGGTGTGACGTTGAGCGCCGTCGAAGCCACGGTGATATCGCTGGCAATCTACAGCTCTGTCTACTTCGGTGAAATCTTCCGCACGGCGTGGAAAAGCATCGGACAAGGACAGCTGGAAGCAGCGCAGGTGCATGATATTTCGGCCTGGCAGAGTTTCTGGCACATCCAGACGCCGCAAGCGTTGCGTTTCAGCCTGCCACTGCTGGGTAATCAGTTTATTTCCACGATTAAAGAGAGTTCAGTGGCGTCGATTATTACCGTCCCCGAGCTGACCATGACTACCGGGCAGATCGTCGCCAATACCTACACCTACATTGTGCCTTATAGCTTGCTGATCCTCAGTTACTGGCTGCTGGCGCAAGGGATTAGTGTCAGCGTGCGGCTACTCAGCCGCCAGGCAATCGAGGGATAAAACGATGAGTCACGAACCCATTATTGAATTACGTAACGTCGGTAAATCGTTTGCCGGCAGCCGGGTGCTGAAGGGAATTAACCTCACGGTGAGCGCCGGCGAAATTGTCACGTTGATCGGCCCCTCCGGCTCAGGAAAAACCACGACGCTGCGCTGCATGAATTTTCTCGAAGCCTATGACGAAGGGGATATTTTGATCAAAGGACAGCTGCTGGGCTATAGCAGCGCGGGGCGCGAAGTTAAGCACCGCGACAGCCCGGCGCTGATTGCGGAGGTTCGTCGCCCGCTGGCGATGGTTTTCCAGCAATTTAACCTGTGGCCGCATATGACGGTGCTGGAAAATGTCTGCGCGCCGTTAATTCTGGGTAAAAAACTGCCGCGCGATGAAGCCCGCAAAAAAGCGGCGGCGGCTCTGGCACAGGTCGGCATGTCGGACAAGGAGCAGGCGCGTCCGGCACGTCTTTCCGGTGGGCAACAGCAGCGGGTTGGCATCGCCAGAGCGCTGGCGCTGGGACCAGAGTTACTGTTGCTGGATGAGCCGACTTCCGCACTGGATCCTGAGCGCGTGGAAGAGGTGCAGGATGTGATTAAAGTGCTGGCGAACCACGGTATGACCATGGTGATGGTGACGCACGAAATGTCGTTCGCCGCGCGAATTTCTTCCCGCGTGGTATTTATGGCGGAGGGGGCCATTATCGAAAGCGGCGCCCCGGCGAGCCTGTTCCGTCAGCCGCAGACCGACCGTTTAAAATCATTTCTTGCCCCGTGGTTTAAGCGCCCGCTACAGCTGGATGAAGCGGAGGCCGGATATGCCTGATGCAGTCAGTATGCAGTTAGCCGGTTTTATCAGTCAGCAGCGACTGATGGATAAACTGACGCAGTTAGCCCAGTTTGGCGCGCTGGAAAATGGCGGTGTTGATCGGCAGGCCCTGTCGGCCGAAGAGTTAGAAGCCAGAGCCTGGCTGATTGACTGGGCCTGTACCCTCGGCTGCGAAGTTATCACCGATGACTGCGCAAACCTGTTTATCCGCCGCGCCGGTCGTGAGGACCTGCCGCCGGTGGTCACCGGCAGCCATATCGATACTCAGCCATGCGGCGGCAATCTTGACGGCTGTTATGGCGTGATTGCCGGTATGGAGTGTCTGAGCGCCCTGGCTGACGCGGGGATCACCACGCGGCGCCCGATTGAAGTCGCGGTGTGGATGAACGAAGAGGGTAGCCGTTTTTCTCCCGGTGCGATGGGTTCCAGCGCCTTCGTCCAGCCGCAACTGCTGGCGGGCTACCTGGGCCACCAGGATGCGCAAGGGGTGACGCTGGCCCAGGCGCTGGCGCGCTGCCACCAGCGTTTCCCTCAGTTGCCGCGCCGCGCTCCCCTGCCAATGGCCGCTTTTGTGGAGTTACATATTGAACAGGGACCGGTACTGGAGCAGGCCGGTCAGCCGCTGGCGGTGGTACGGGGGATTCAGGGCGTGCGCTGGTACCAGGTTACCTGCCAGGGACAATCGGCCCATGCCGGCACCACCCCGATGGCCGATCGCCAGGATGCCATGACGCTGGCGCGCCAGACGGTACAACAGCTGGAGCAACGGGCAGCCACCCTGCCGGCGGATGAACTACGCCTGACTTTTGGCCGCTGGGAAATCGAGCCTAACGCGATTAACACCATTGCCGGTCGCGCCACCTTTACTCTCGATTTTCGACATGCCGATGCGGCGGTATTAGCGCAGTTTGATCACTGGATGCAGCAAATCGCGGCGGACAATGTGGCAGTGGAGTGCGTATTCAGCCACTCGCCGGTAGCGTTCAATACGCAATTACAGGCGCAACAATATGCCTGCGCCCGGGCCTTGCAGATAGATACCGCCACTCTGACGTCCGGTGCATTTCACGATGCGATGCATCTGGCCAGTCATTGCCCTACCAGTATGTTTTTTGTTCCCAGCCATCACGGCATCAGCCATAACCCGGCTGAATACACCGATCCTCAGTATCTGTACCTTGGCGCAAAGGCATTAGCCTGTTGCCTGACAGAACTGGCTAATCAATCCACAGGAGTTACCCAATGAGCACCCACACTTATCCCGCCTGTTGTGAAAAAGACAATGGCAGCGCACTCGGCGCCAACGCGACCTTATCCGCGCCAATCTCTGCTGACGGCACCCCGGTTATCGGCGAACGGTACACCGTACCTGCCCGCTGTGGCCGCGCCGTACGTTTGAGTAAAGGGCAGGTTATCCGTATTATCAATACCCCTGGCAGTCAGGTGTGCGATACCTGGTTATTTAACAGTGCCGATTTGAGTGAGTTCTCCTCAATGGAACATACTCGCGCCTTTATTGATAAAATCATCCCGCAGGTGGGTGATGTATTAGTCACTAATCAGCGCCGCGCGATTGGCACGCTGCTGACGGATACCTCTCCGGGCGTGCATGACACGCTGATTGCCGCCTGTGACCTTTATCGCTATAGCAATATGGGCATTACGGAATACCACGACAGCTGTGCCGACAATATGCGGCTGGCGCTGAATGCCATCGGCCTGCGCGCGCGCGAAGTCCCACAGCCGTTGAATCTGTGGATGAATACGCCAGTCAATGCGGATTACACCATTTCCTGGTTACCGACGGTGAGTAAAGCCGGTGATTATGTCGAGATCCGCGCGGAGCTGGACTGCATTGTGGTAATGTCCGCCTGCCCGCAGGATATCGTGCCGATCAATGGCTGCAATCCGCAGGACGTACATTTTAGCGTTGCCGGGTAATCAGCCTTTTACCCGCAGGGAAAACGGCCCGGCACGACGTTGTCGGGCGTTTGCATTTCTTTCAGTAGCAGATATCAATTTATGAAAAAAAACGGTGATACTGGCGGTTTTGTTTTATCTGAGTTAGGGATGCGTCTGCGTCATGCGCGTTTGGCACAAGAGATCACCCTAAAGCAGCTGGCGCAGAAAGTCGGCTGCTCAGAAAGTTTATTGTCCAAACTGGAGAATGAAGTGGCCTCCCCCTCGCTGGCTATGTTGCATCGGCTGGCCAGCGCTCTGGAAACCAATATTTCTGATTTAATGGCGGAAAGCTGGGTGGCTGATTCACCGGTGCTGAAAGCAGATCAACGTATCCGTAAACGTTTTGTCCATCGCAATAAGAAAGGCGGTATTGAGCTGGAAAACCTGACTCATCACCACAAAGGCGGCCTGTTACAGGGCAATATTCATATCATTGAGCCGGGTGTCGCCAGCGACGGGCAGATTGAACATCATGGTGAGGAGATGGGCTATGTACTGGAAGGGGAGATCGCGCTCTGTTTAGGTGAGCAGACCTTTACCCTCGCTGCGGGAGATTCATTTTATTTCCCCAGCAATGTGCCCCACGGTTATCGCAATATCGGTGAATCGGTGGCGAAAGTGCTGTGGGTGAATACGCCGGTCACATTCTAAGCTTGCGCATAAAAAATCCGTCGCCTGCATGCGGCAACGCCGTGGTTTTTTATTCATACGTCAACGTCTCGCACCTGTCTGGTTCAGCGGTGACCAATAAATTAAGCCAATGCCGGTTTACGCTCTGGCTTGCTGATACTCGGTTTGATCATAACGATATGGTCACCCCATGGGTTGGCCACAGGGATAAGCGCCATCCCTTCCCGGTCATAATAATATCGATTAATATCAATTTGTTATATAAAAAAAGCCTCGTAGAACGAGGCCTTGGTATGAGCTTTGACAGAATGTGTCTGAGGTCAACCTCAGAACGGAATGTCGTCGTCAAAATCCATTGGTGGTTCATTATTCGCTGGCGCACTATTCTGCTGCGGGCGAGACTGCGCGCCGCCGCTGAACTGATTGCTGCCGCCGCTCTGGGCTGCCTGTGGCTGCTGTGGCTGACCCCAACCATTATTGTTGCCCTGACCAGCGCCCTGACCGCCTGCTGGCGCGCCGCCGCCCTGTGCACGGCCACCCAGCATCTGCATGGTGCCGCCCACGTTGACCACCACTTCAGTGGTGTATTTTTCCACGCCAGCCTGATCGGTCCACTTACGGGTCTGCAGGGCACCTTCGATATAGACCTGAGAGCCTTTACGCAGGTATTCGCCCGCAACTTCTGCCAGCTTGCCAAACAGCACTACGCGGTGCCACTCGGTTTTCTCTTTGGTTTCGCCGGTCGCCTTGTCACGCCAGCTTTCGGACGTGGCCAGGGTAATGTTGGCAACCGCTCCACCATTCGGCATATAACGGACTTCCGGATCCTGACCCAGATTTCCGACAAGAATCACTTTGTTAACGCCTCTGCTGGCCATGTTGGTGTCTCCGATGAATATTCAGTAAAGTCTAAACCCTAAATTCTAACATGGCATTCAGCCAGTTCCTACTTTCAGATCACCCTCGAAAAAAGGTGAGCCTTGTTGCAGCGTTGCAGACAAACACTGGATATCCATTCAGGTTTTTTTGTGTCATAATGACATGTTTAGTTCTGGCTGTGCCGGGCCTGGCGATGACGGGCGAAGGCACGGTGTGGTCTGCGTTAATCCGGGAAACGTGCATGGATAAGATTGAAGTCCGGGGTGCTCGCACCCACAATTTGAAAAACATCAACCTGACCATCCCTCGCGACAAACTGATCGTTGTCACCGGCCTGTCAGGTTCCGGGAAGTCCTCGCTGGCGTTTGATACGCTATACGCCGAGGGACAACGCCGCTACGTGGAATCGCTTTCCGCCTACGCGCGTCAGTTTCTCTCCTTGATGGAGAAGCCGGATGTCGATCATATCGAAGGCCTGTCGCCGGCGATCTCGATCGAGCAGAAATCAACCTCTCATAACCCGCGCTCCACCGTGGGCACCATCACTGAAATTCACGACTATCTGCGCCTGCTATTCGCCCGCGTTGGCGAGCCGCGCTGTCCGGATCATGACGTGCCGCTGGCGGCGCAAACCGTCAGCCAGATGGTCGATAATGTGCTGGCGCAGCCGGAAGGCACGCGTCTGATGCTACTGGCGCCGGTGGTGCAGGATCGTAAGGGCGAACATACCAAAACGCTGGAAAACCTCGCTTCGCAGGGGTATATCCGCGCCCGTATCGACGGCGAAGTATGCGATCTCTCCGATCCGCCAAAGCTGGAACTGCAAAAGAAACATACCATCGAGGTGGTGGTCGACCGCTTTAAAGTGCGTGAAGACCTGGCCCAGCGGCTGGCGGAATCGTTTGAAACCGCGCTGGAACTCTCCGGCGGAACAGCGGTGGTCGCCGATATGGATGATGCCAGCGTCGACGAGTTACTGTTCTCGGCTAATTTTGCCTGCCCGATTTGCGGCTACAGTATGAGCGAGCTGGAACCACGTCTGTTTTCGTTTAACAACCCGGCCGGTGCCTGCCCAACCTGCGATGGTCTGGGGGTACAGCAATATTTTGATCCGGACCGCGTGGTGCAAAACCCCGATCTGTCACTGGCCGGCGGCGCTATCCGCGGCTGGGATCGACGCAATTTCTACTACTTCCAGATGCTGCGCTCCCTGGCGGAACATCTCGATTTTGATATTGAAGCGCCATTTAATCAGCTGGATGAGAAATCCCGACAGGTGATCCTGTACGGTTCCGGTAAAGAGAGTATCGAGTTTAAGTATATCAACGATCGCGGCGATACCTCGGTGCGCCGCCATCCGTTTGAAGGGGTGCTGCATAATATGGAGCGCCGCTACAAAGAGACCGAATCTGCCGCTGTACGCGAGGATTTGGCTAAGTTTATTAGCAATCGCGCCTGCACCAGCTGTGAAGGCACCCGTTTGCGCCGCGAAGCGCGTCATGTGTTTGTCGAAAACACCACGCTGCCGACCATTTCAGATATGAGCATTGGTCACGCGATGGAGTTTTTCCAGAATATGAAGCTCAGCGGGCAGCGGGCGCAAATCGCGGAAAAAGTGTTGAAAGAGATTGGCGACCGCCTGAAGTTCCTGGTTAACGTCGGCCTGAACTATCTGTCGATGTCGCGCTCTGCCGAAACCCTGTCCGGTGGTGAAGCCCAGCGTATCCGTCTGGCGAGCCAGATTGGCGCCGGACTGGTTGGCGTGATGTATGTGCTGGATGAACCCTCGATTGGCCTGCATCAGCGTGATAATGAACGCCTGCTGGAAACCCTGATCCATCTGCGCAACCTTGGTAATACCGTGATTGTGGTAGAACACGATGAAGATGCGATCCGCGCGGCGGACCACGTTATTGATATCGGTCCGGGCGCCGGGGTGCATGGCGGTGAGGTAGTGGCCGAAGGTACGGTCGAGGATATTATGGCCAGCGAGAATTCGCTTACCGGCCAGTTCCTCAGCGGCAAACGTGAAATCCCGATTCCGCAGCAGCGCGTAGCGGCCGATCCGACCAAAGTGCTGAAGCTGACCGGCGCCCGCGGTAATAATCTGAAGGATGTGACCCTGACCCTGCCGGTCGGTCTGTTCACCTGTATTACCGGCGTCTCCGGATCCGGTAAATCGACGCTGATTAACGATACCCTGTTCCCGATTGCCCAGCGTCAGTTAAATGGCGCCACCATCGCCGAACCGGCGCCGTATCGTGATATCAGCGGGATGGAACATTTCGACAAGGTGATCGATATCGATCAAAGCCCGATTGGCCGTACGCCGCGTTCAAACCCGGCCACCTATACCGGTATTTTTACCCCGGTACGCGAGCTGTTTGCCGGCGTGCCGGAATCACGCGCGCGTGGTTATAACCCGGGCCGCTTTAGTTTTAACGTCCGTGGCGGTCGCTGTGAGGCCTGCCAGGGCGATGGCGTGATTAAGGTTGAAATGCACTTCCTGCCGGATATCTATGTGCCGTGCGACCAGTGTAAAGGTAAGCGCTACAACCGCGAAACGCTGGAAGTTAAATACAAGGGCAAGAGCATTCATGAAGTGCTGGAGATGACCATTGAAGAAGCGCGTGACTTCTTTGATGCGGTGCCCGCGCTGGCGCGTAAGCTGCAAACCCTGATCGATGTCGGTCTCTCCTATATCCGCCTCGGCCAGTCGGCGACCACGCTGTCCGGTGGTGAAGCGCAACGCGTGAAGCTGGCGCGTGAACTGTCAAAACGCGGTACCGGCCAGACGCTGTATATTCTCGATGAGCCAACCACCGGTTTGCACTTTGCCGATATTCAGCAGTTGCTGGAAGTGCTGCATCAGCTGCGCGACCAGGGCAATACTATCGTGGTGATTGAGCACAATCTTGATGTGATCAAAACCGCCGACTGGATTGTCGATCTCGGACCGGAAGGCGGCAGCGGCGGCGGCGAAATCCTGATTTCCGGTACGCCGGAGACGGTTGCCGTCTGTGAGAAATCGCATACCGCGCGCTTCCTGAAGCCATTGTTAAAAATCTAATCACTGTCGGGGCCGGCGAATGCCGGCCCCGCGTTTCCCCGCTGTTCATCGTCGTTACCGCTGTGCTTATTTCCCCATACTCTTGCAGGATCAGGCAAGATTTAGACATTTTCAGGCATACCCGGATCTCCCTCCATTGACTAACCTTAGGGTTCGCTTCTTTGCTGTTTTTTGATTTATCGCAGTAGCTCAACAACACGTCATCAACGCTATCTGGAGACACCATGAATATTACGCACGCCTATGCCGCGCAGGATGCCAAATCCCGTCTGGCGCCATTCGAATATAAGCCGCGTGAACTACGTGAACATGATGTGCAAATTGAAGTGCTGTTTTGCGGCGTCTGCCACTCAGACCTCCATCAGGCACGTAATGAGTGGCATAACACCATTTTTCCGGTGGTGCCGGGGCATGAAATCGTTGGCCGCGTCACCGCGGTCGGTGGCCACACCCACAAATACCAGGTCGGCGATCTGGTCGGCGTCGGCTGCCTCGTCGACTCCTGTCGTACCTGTCCCAGCTGTGAAGAGGGCTTAGAGCAGTATTGCGAAAACGGCTTTGTCGGCACCTACAACGGACAGGATCGTCATAGCGGCGAGATCACCTACGGCGGCTACTCGACGCAAGTAGTAGTACATGAAGACTTTGTGTTGCGGGTACCGGAAAACCTCGATCCAGCGGGTGCGGCGCCACTGCTGTGCGCCGGTATTACCACCTTCTCGCCGCTGCATCACTGGGGCGCTGGCCCGGGCAAGAAAGTCGGTATTGTCGGTCTTGGCGGCCTCGGCCATATGGGCGTGAAAATTGCCCATGCCATGGGTGCGCATGTGGTGCTGTTTACCACATCAGAATCGAAAGTGGCAGACGGTAAACGCCTCGGCGCCGATGAAGTGGTGATTTCCAAAGATGCCGATCAGATGGCGCAGCATGCCAATAGTTTTGACTTAATCGTCAATACCGTTGCCGCACAGCACGATCTGAATCCGTTTATCACCCTGCTGCGTCGTGACGGCACCCTGGTGCTGGTCGGCGCACCGGAACACGATCATCCGTCACCGCAGGTGTTTAACCTGATTTTTAAACGCCGCAGCATTGCCGGTTCACTGATTGGCGGCATCGCAGAAACCCAGCAGATGCTGGATTTCTGCGGTAAGCACAATCTGGTTTCCGATATCGAACTGATTAAGATGAACCAGATTAACGAAGCCTACGAACGGATGCTGAAAAGTGACGTGAAGTATCGCTTTGTGATCGATCTCGACAGCCTGCGCAGCGAAGCCGGGGTGTAAGAAACCGCTTAGCGGGAGCCATAAATGGCTCCCCTACCGTACAGATCCGTAGAGACAGCGCCGGATATTGAGCTTCAGGACGGTAGCTGACATTGGCTATCAAATCGACCGACGGTGATCATTCAGTCGGTATAAGCGGCAGTATGGAAATCAATCTCCCACTTCAGCACCTTGCCATACAGCGTCGACAACGCCATTTTTTCTTCCGCACTCAGCGTCTGCGCACACCGATCTAATTCATCTTTTAACCAGCGCGCCTGCTGATAAAACGCATCCTCCGCATGCAACTCAACCCAGCGCCGCAGATCTTCATCACTCTGGGTCTGTTGCGCCACGCGCGCGCACCACTGGTAATACATCCATTCAGCGCCAAACATTAAGGTAATGATCTCCTCATAACTGCCCTGCTGCGCCACATGCAGCATGCCGTCACGAAAGCGGCGCACCGCGGGCAGATCGTCAGGATAATCCGCGCTGACGACCTGGCGCTTCGCCAGCACCTGCTCAAACCAGGCGATTTGCGTATCCACCAGCGCATTAAGTACATCAATCAGCCAGCGCTGCTGACGGATATCAGGCGCTTTACTGACGCCAAGCGCGAAAATGGCGATGGCCGTCGCGACAAAGTGACCTTCAAACACCAGATAACGATTAAATACCGCAGCGGGCAGACAATCCTGCTCAATATCCGCGACAAAACGATGAAACTGCATCGCCTGCCAGTCCCCCTGGTGCTCACGCAACAGGCGATCGCTAAATGTTTCCATATTACTCCCCCGCCAGCACTGAACGTGCCGCCGCCATAAAATGTTTCACCCGCGCCAGTTCGACGTCATTCCACCATACGCCTCCCTGCTTTAATGCGCTGGCGACAATCACTCCCTGGGTGCGCGACAGAATTTGCCCGACGTTATCCGCCGTCACGCCGGACCCCACCAGCAGCGGCAGCGCGGTGGCGCCACGGATCTCATCAATCTCTTCCAGCGTGGCGCTATCACCGGTACGCTGACCGGTGGCGATGACCGCATCGGCCTGGAAAAAGTCCACATCGCGGGTTAACTCGCTAATCGAACGATCGGCGACAATCGCATGGCTGCCATGTTTCACATGGCTATCGGCAAACACCCGGATATGCTCCGCGCGCAGCTGGCTGCGATAGCGCAACGCTTTCGCCGCCGCCCCTTCAATAAATCCCTCATTGGCAATATAGGCATTGGCCCACTGATTGACGCGAATAAAATCAGCGCCGCCGGCCAGCGCGGTCGCCAGCGCCGGGATCGCCGCATTAGCCAGCACGTTAATCCCCAGCGGCACATCAAAACGGCAGCGAATTTTCTCGCTGATCACCGCCATCAGCGCTGAGGTTTCCGGTCCAATATCTTCGGGTTTGGCAAACGGGATATCACCATGATTTTCCACGATCAATCCATGAACGCCACCAGAAATATAATTATCAGCATCACGAATCGCGCGCTCGATAATATCGCCCACTGATTTACCACTGTATTTAGGCGAGCCCGGAAAGGGATCGCAATGAATAACACCAATAACCACTTTGCTACGTGAAAATATCGCTTGTATCGCGTTAGTTTTTTCTGCTGATATAGAAACCATAATCTTCACCTTACATCAGGGAAACGTTATGCATGTTTATGTCACCGGTAATATCACCGTCGATGAAACCTGGGAAATAGACCATATCCCACTGAAAGGATCATCTATTCATGGAAAAAAACGTTCACAGGACCTGGGCGGTAAAGGGGCGAATCAGGCTATTATCCTGTCACGCTGCGGAATAAACACCACCTTAATCGCTGCCACTGGCAATGACGATGATGGCCGCTGGCTACGGCAAGTGATTGGCCAGGAAAACCTGTGTCTGTTGCCCGATTATTCATTAGCTGTTCATAGCGACACCTCAATTATCTTTAATATTGCCGACGGCGATAATGCGATTATTACCACTACCGCAGCGGCCGACAGTTTAGATCTGGCAATTATCACCCAGGCGCTTAATGATGCGCTGCCGGGGGATATTTTGCTGCAGCAGGGCAATTTTCCGCTGGAAAAAACCCGGCAAATTTTCCAGCTGGCGCGACAAAAGCAGATGATTAGCGTATTTAACCCCTCACCGGTGAAAAGCGGCTTCGCCGCACTCTGGCCACTGATTGATATTGCGGTACTCAATCAGCCTGAAGCCGCAGAACTGCAACCGGTATTAACCCGTCCCGCCAGTAGCCTGGTGATCACCGAAGGCGCCAGCGGCGCATGGCTGTATCAACAGCAGCAGCGCGACTTCGTACCAGCAGCGGCAGCAGTGGCCATCGATACTACCGGCGCCGGCGATACCTTTCTGGCAGTGATGCTGGCCTCTGCGCTGCGGCGCAACGTCGCTATTGATCGTCTGGCCCTGACCCATGCGGCGGAGGCTGCGGCGATCACCGTCAGTCGGCGCGGGACCCTGAGCGCCTTTCCCACCCGCAGCGAACTCGCCGCACTGCTGGCAACCGGCCAGCAGGCGGCGAACTGAATTACTTAAACAGTGGGCGGTAAGGGTCGACGTTCGCTTTCGTCACCACTTCTGCCGGCACCAGAATAGTCTTCTGCACGCTTTTCCCGGCGCTAATCGCATTCAGCGCGTTCAATGCTTCCGCGCCCATTTTTTCCGGATCCTGCTGTAGCACCGCGGCAACATAGCCCTGGTCGATACCGCTAATTGCGCGCGCGGTCAGGTCCCAGCCAAAGACTTTGATATCTTTCTGCCGCCCCTGATTTTCTACCGCCGCAATCGCCCCCAGCAGCGCCGGTTCGCCGGTGGCATAAATGGCGGTCATATCCGGATTGCCGGTAATCAGGTTTTCCGCCGCGGTCATCGCATCATCCTGAATATTACGGCCATCAACCACGTCAGCCACACTGATCTGCGGGTTAGCTTTGATGGTGTCCTCAAACCCTTGCTGACGGGCGTTCTGGATCGCCGAATTCAGCGCACCGACGATCCCGACGCGCGCTTTGCCCCCCATCTCTTTCTGCACATAGTCGACAAAATGCTTACCGAGGATCTTGCCGCCCTCGATATTATCGACGCCGACCTGCGCCGCCTGCGGTCCCGCCGGCAGCACCGCATCAATGGCGATTACCGGTATTCTTGCCGCTGCGGCTTCTTTAATCGCCGGCATAATGCCATTAACATCAATCGCATCCACCAGGATGCCTTTTACCCCCTGCTGAATATAGTTTTCAATCGCATCGTTTTGCGCCACCGGATTATCGTTGGCATTAAAGATCACTAAATTTTTTCCGCTCTCTTTGGCTGCCGTTTGCGCCCCCTTATTCATCAGATTGAAGAACAGTGCCTGCTGGTTAATTTGCACCAGCGCATAGGTGGGAGTTTCCGCCAATGCATTAGCGATCATAAAAACAGAAGCCAGTAACGTGCAGGTAATAATGCTTTTTTTTCCGCTGCTGAATAACATCATGAATGCCCTCGTCGGAATAGCGTCGCCCACACGACATACGTGCGGAACTGTTTTTTGGCGGGACAAATATCGTAAGCACACGACAAAAATAGCCGTATGTTATGGCAAACGCTGCTTTTTCATTTCGGCTGCCGGTCCATGTCGGTGCCTGGGTGAAATGTCTGAGTAACGTCAAAGTGTGGTGCAGGTAAACTGGTTATTAAAATTCTCTTCTGCGCGAAAATTGTCAAGGATTAATTTTCGCCGCCGTTAACCTCGCGACGAACCGGACAACAGAAAGTGCTATAACTGCCGCTTGCTATTATGCTACTGATATTCATCCTCCCTTCTGCTGGTACGGCCAATGATTAAAAAACGCGTGCTGCTTTCCGATGTCGCTAAGCTGGCCGGATTATCGAAAGCCACGGTATCACGCTGGCTGAATAACAGTATTGTGCTGCCGCCAGAAACCATTGAGCGCATTCAATCCGCCATCAGCCAGCTTGATTATCGGGGTAACAGTCTGGCCCGCCGGCTCAGCAAAGGCGGCAGCGAAACCCTCGGTTTAGTCCTGCCCGATATTACCAACCCCTTTTTTGCCGAGCTGGCCGATGCTGCTGAAGAAGCGGCTTCTGAGCGCGGTTATAGCCTGGTGCTGTGTATTACCCGCAACAACCCGGACAAAGAGAGTCAGTTTATTCGCTGGCTTGATACCTGTCAGGTGGATGGCCTGCTGTTTACCACTAACCGTCCGGATAACGGTTTGTTGCGTAAGGAGATAATGCGCCAGCAGCGCATCGTGCTGCTGGATGAAGATATTCCCGGTAGTCAGGTGCCGAAAGTGTTTGCCGATAACCTGCAGGGCGGCAAAATCGCTACCGAACAGCTGATTGCCGCCGGGCACCGACGCATCGCCTTTGTTGGCGGCCCGGATGCGTTGATGAGCGTGCGCGAACGCTATCAGGGCTTCTGCCTCGCCATGGAACAGGCCGGGCTCAGCTGCCCGCCGCACTGGGTAATGTTTGGCGCCTATCAGCGCGAGTTTGGCCAGCAGGCGCTAAATCAGCTCTTCAGCCATGCGGAGCGGCCAACGGCGGTATTTGCCGCCAGTGATTATCTGGTGTTAGGCCTGCTGGATGGGCTACGCCAGCGTGGTTTGCAGGCACCGGAAGCCCTGTCACTGGTGGGATTTGATGACGCCAGTTATGCCGAATTCACCCAGCCGCGCATCTCCACCATCCGCCAGCCGGCACGTCAGATGGGCCGCACCGCAGTGGATATGATGCTGCAGCTGCTAACCGGCAGAGATGAAATTGCGGCGGAAATACGCCTGCCGGTCGAATGGATCGGTCGCGACTCAATCAAATCTCTGGTCTGAACGCACCAAAGTGGTGCTCAGCGCACAAATTACGCACATAAAACCGTCAATAGCTGGTCATTTTTTAATCAATTTACTAAACTCATCTGGCAGCGAGTAAACCGGTTTACCGATTGTTGATTTTTTTTGTGCTTTCTTTCCATACAGTTAACCACAATAAAATCGATGATTTTTTAATCTGGCATGGTTGCTGCTTTATTCAGCATGGCGAACAAATATCTTTAAGTAATGTTGTTATATCTGTGGTGACGTTAGCCTGTCCGCGCGCATTTTGGTAAACCGGTTTACAAGGCATGTAAACCGAAAATGCGCGCCGTTCTGGCGCTCACCACCGATATTCTCCGCTGTGGAATACAGCACCGGGAGTGATCAGATGCGACAACAGCAAGCTGCCCCATCGCGGGTAGAAATGGTGAATATCACCAAGAGTTACGGTTCGATTCAGTCGCTTCGTGGCGTCAATCTGCAGCTGGCCGCTGGCGAAGTACTGGGATTAGTCGGCGACAATGGCGCGGGTAAATCGACTCTGACCAAAGTGCTTTCCGGCGCGGTAGTCCCCACCAGCGGCACCATCCGTATCGACGGCCAGCAACAGCACTTTGCCAACCCGGCCGATTCACGACGTTGCCATATCGAGATGGTCTATCAGGATCTTTCGCTATGCGACACGGTCGATGTGGCAGGTAACCTGTTTATGGGGCGTGAACCGCTAAAGCATCATCTGGGCATGCCGTTTCTCGATCAAGCCAAAATGCATGCCGATGCGCGTGAGATGCTGAAAGGTCTGGGCATTTCGATTCCGGATACCCGCCTGCTGGTACGCAATCTCTCCGGCGGCCAGCGCCAGGCGATCGCCATTGCGCGGGCTGCGGCTTTCGACCCCAAAGTGCTGATTATGGATGAACCCACCGCTGCCCTGGCGGTGGCGGAAGTAGAAGCGGTACTGGAGTTAATTAAACGCGTCAGTGCACGCGGCGTCAGTGTCATTCTGATCACCCACCGCCTGCAGGATCTGTTCCTGGTCTGTGACCGCATTATGGTGATGTATGAAGGCACCAATGTCGCTGACCGCCTGGTGTCGGAGACCAGTCTTGGCGATATCGTTAACCTGATTGTCGGTGAGAAGTTTACCGCACATTCAGCCCGCGCCCATTAAGGGAAAAGCAATGAGTATGATTAACTTATCTGGCTCACGCACCCTCCGGCACGCACTGCCGCGCCGGCTGTTGCATAACCACTCCGGGGTGGTCAGCATCGCGCTTTTTTTTGTTTTTTGCTGCGTGGTGTTCGCACTGATTACCGACAACTTTCTCAGCAGTACCAACTGGCTGAATATCATCCGCCAGAGCGCACCGCTGCTGATTGTCGCCACCGCCATGACGCTGGTGATCACCACCGGCGGTATCGATCTGTCCGTCGGATCCACCCTCGCGCTGGTCGGCGCACTGTCGGCTATCGCGCTGAATTACTGGCATCTGCCGTGGCCGCTGGTGCTGATCGGCGGCCTGCTGCTCGGCGCTCTGGTGGGGGCAATTAACGGCTTTTTTATCGCTTATGAAGGTATTCCGGCCTTTATCGTCACCCTTGCCACCCTGGCCGTAGTGCGTGGCGTCGCGCTGCTGGTGACCCAGGGTTATTCAATACCGATCCCAGCCGACAGCCCGTTTACCGTGATCGGACGCGCCTGGGTGCTCGGCGTGCCGATGCCGGCGCTGATTGGTATCGCGGTGCTGATCGTCGGCCATCTGGTATTGCAGAATATGCGCTTTGGTCGCTATGTCACCGCTATTGGCGCCAACAGTGAAGGCGCGCGCCGTAGCGGCATCAATACCAAAGCGGTAACCATGAAGGTGTATATCATCAGCGGCATGGCGGCGGCGCTGGCGGGGATGATTATTACCGCGCGCCTTGGCAGCGGATCCTCTAACCAGGGTGAGGGTTTTGAACTGCAGGTGATTGCGGCGGTGGTGTTAGGCAGTACCAGTCTGTTTGGCGGCTTTGGCACCGTTATCGGCACCCTGCTCGGCGCACTGTCGATTGCCATCATCCAGAACGGGTTGATTCTTTCACATATCTCGCCGTTTTATACCCAGATCGCCACCGGCGCCATCATCCTGTTAGCCATCTGGCTCAATACCCGCATTCTCAATCCGACCCGTTCGGCGGCAAAAGGATAGCGTATGAAAGGTTCTCTGTTTCGCCATGCTGACCCGCTACCGGTTGGCGTTGCCAGTGGCCATGTGATGACCGTGACCGGCCCACTGCCGCTGGAAAAGATGGGCGTCACCCTGATGCACGAACATATTTTACTGGATGCCTCCGGTAAATGGGTTCCCCCCTGTTGTTGTAGCGATCGCCATATTGCCACGATGCCGGTACGTATCGAAAATCTGGGCGAACTGTCGCTTAACCCTCTGATGAGTCGCGATAACTGCCAGCTGTTTGATGTTGATGTGGCGATTGAAGAGCTGATGAAGTACCGCGCGCTGGGCGGTGAAACCGTGGTCGACCCCACCAATATCGGCATCGGACGCGACCCGCACGCGCTACAGCGCATTTCACGTCTTACCGGTCTGAATATCATTATGGGCACCGGCCTCTATCTGGAGCCTTCCCATCCGGAGTGGGTGAAAACCATCAGCGTCGAACAGTTAAGCGAAAAGCTGATTTACGATCTCGGCGGCATGAGCGAGAAACCCGAGGTCATTGCCGGTCTGATCGGCGAGATTGGCATCTCCAGCCGTTTTACCGCCGATGAAGAGAAATCGCTGCGCGCCGCCGGGCGTGCCAACGCCGCCACCGGTGTCGCAATTGAAGTTCATCTGCCTGGCTGGGAGCGGCTGGGGCATAAAGTACTGGATATCCTCGAACAGGAAGGCGCCGATCTGCACCATACCGTGTTGTGCCATATGAACCCCAGCTTTGCCGATAAGCAATACCAGCGGGAACTGGCCAGCCGCGGGGCATTCCTCGAATACGACATGATTGGCATGAGCTACTACTACGCCGACGAATCCGCCCAATCCCCTTCCGATGAGGAGAATGCCCGGGCGCTGTGCGAGCTGATCGACGACGGCTATATCAATCAACTGTTGCTGTCGCAGGATGTGTTTCTGAAAACCATGCTTACCCGCTATGGCGGTCACGGCTATGGCTACATCCTGCGGCATTTTGTGCCGCGTCTGCGCCGCCACGGCGTTAGCGGCGGGCAACTTGAGACATTAATGATTGCCAATCCACAGCGCGTATTTGGTGGATAACAAGGAGATAAAGATGCAGAAGAAGGTACTGCTGGTCGGAGAATCCTGGACCAGTACGGCAACGCATATCAAGGGGTTCGATCAGTTTGCCACCGCCACCTGGCATAACGGCGCCAGCGAGTTTCTCGCTGCGCTGGCCGATAGCGAATACGCCATTACCCATATGCCAGCCCATGAGGCGCAGAGCAGTTTCCCGCTGACGGCGGAAGCGCTACAGCAGTGGGATGCGATTATTTTGTCCGATATCGGCGCCAATACCCTGCTGTTGCACCCGGACACCTGGCTAAAAAGCCAGCGCACCGCCAATCGCCTGACGCTGTTGCACGATTACGTCGCGGCAGGCGGCGGCCTGATGATGGTTGGCGGCTACTACAGCTTTCAGGGTATTAATGGCGGCGCGCGCTATCGCCATACTGCGGTGGAGAAGGTGCTGCCGGTGCGCTGTCTGGCGTGGGATGACCGTATTGAAACCCCGGAAGGCTGTTTTGCGGAAATTCAGCAACAGCATGTCCTGTTCAGTCAGCTGCCGGCGGAATGGCCGTGGCTGCTGGGCTACAATGAAGTCGAAATGCATCCTGAAGGCCAGTTGCTGGCCACCATTGCCGGTAGCGGCCATCCACTGGTCGCCACCCGTCACTATCAGCAGGGACGCTCGCTGGTATGGACCAGCGATATGTCGGCACACTGGCTACCGGCAGCCTTTTCGCAATGGCCGGGCTATCGCCAGCTGTGGATTAACTGCCTTGACTGGCTCACCGGGAAAACCACATGAGCCAGCCGACCGCGTCGCTGGCATTAGCCCGGCAACTGCTCGGCTTTGACACCATTAACCCACCGGGCAATGAGGCTGCCTGCATGCAGTTTCTCGCCGACTGGCTGCAGCAACGCGGCTTCGCCGTCACCCTGAGCCAGTTTGGTGAACGGCGGGTTAATCTGCTGGCGCAGCTTGCCGGCCACAGCGGCGAGCCACCGCTGGCCTTTACCGGCCATCTTGATACCGTGCCGCTCGGCAATCAGCCGTGGCAATACGATCCGTTTGGCGGCGATGTGGTTGCAGGCAAACTGTATGGCCGCGGCGCCAGCGATATGAAAGCGGCCGTCGCCGCTTTTGCCGTCGCCTGCGTACAGCAGCAGCAGCTGATCCGCCAGCGGCATGGCGTGCTGCTGGTGATCACCGGCGGTGAAGAGACCGGCTGCGACGGCGCCCGCGCGCTGATCGCCGAGGGGCCGCTGCCGCAGCCCGGGGCGCTGATCGTCGGCGAACCAACGGCAAATTATCCGGTAATTGGTCATAAGGGAGCACTGTGGCTGCGCTGCGAAACCCGCGGTAAAACCGCCCACGGCGCGATGCCGGAGCTGGGAATTAACGCCATTTATCTCGCCGCCGATGCGCTGGGTAAAATTCGCCAGTTTCAGCCTGGTTTAGCCCATCCGCTAATGAAGCAGCCAACGCTAAATGTCGGACGGATTCAGGGCGGGCTGAATATCAATTCGGTGCCGGACCGGGCGCAATTTGACGTCGATATCCGCACCGCGCCGGATTTGCACCATGCGGAGCTTCGCCAGCGGCTGGCGGCAACCCTCGGGGATACGGTGTCAATTGACACGCTGGTCGATCTGCCAGCGATACTCACCGGCGAGGAACATCCGTGGATCCGCCAGGTTTATCAGCGTTGTCAGCCGCTGCATGATTTAGCGCTGACCGCGCGCGTGGTGCCCTACTTTACCGATGCCTCGCTACTGCTGCCGGCGCTCGGCTCACCGCCCTGCATTATCCTTGGCCCAGGTGAACCGGCAATGGCGCACCAGACCGATGAATATTGCGAGCTGCAAAAACTTCATGCCGCTGAAGCCCTGTATGGTCAGCTGATTGCCGACTGGATGGCATAAATCACGGCTGGGAGTGATTCACTCCCGCCGAGCGGGTATTTAACGCCTGTTGTAACGAGGCATCCACCAGATAGTAGATCTGCGAATCTTTCAGCGATCCATCGAGAAATACCGTGCTCCAGTGCGTCTTATTCAGATGCTCGCTGGGCAAAACATCCTGATGTTTATCGCGCAGTAATTCGGTCAATGCCGGTGAAGCCTTCAGCGATACCGCCGGACGTCCCTGCACATCGTGCACCATGGCAAACAGCACATCATCGGTTTTAATCTGCGTGGCTTTCCAGTCACTATGGACGCTCTGTTCCGCACCCGGCTTATTCATACAGTAAGAAAGCAGATCCGAAGTTTTCATTGTTACTCCCCTTGTAGCGTGGCAACGATCTGGCGCGAACCGCCGTGAATACGATGTTCGCCAAGCCAGATACCCTGCCAGCTACCCAGCACCAGACGCCCACGACTGACCGGCAACACCAGCGAAGTGCCTAACAGCGATGACTTAATATGGGCCGGCATATCATCGACCCCTTCATAGTTATGCTGATAAGGCGCATTTTCCGGAACCTGACGTAAAAAATGGTGTTCCATATCGCTACGCACCGTGGGATCGCAATTTTCATTCAGAGTCAGTGAGGCCGAGGTATGCTGCAAAAGCAGGTGCAACAGGCCGATCTGTACATCCTTCAGGCGACGTAACTCACCGACAATCTCATCAGTAACCAGATGAAAACCACGCGATTTTTCGCCAAGGGTAAGGGTCTGCTGATACCACATCTGATAATTCCTTTGCTGAATGACTCTGGTTAAGTGTGCAGCATGTGAGCGAAAGGTAAACCCACAGCGAAAAAAAAAGCAGCAGGCAAGGCCTGCTGCTGAGGTTCTGACCTGCTGCTGCGGATTTACATCACGGCAGCAAAGGCTTCCGCCACCTGATGAACGTTGTTGGCATTCAGACCCGCCACACAGATACGGCCGCTGGAGACTAAGTAGATGCCAAACTCTTCACGCAGACGATCAACCTGTGGTGCGCTCAGGCCGGTGTAGCTAAACATCCCACGCTGTTTCAGCAGGTAGTCGAAATTAGTGCCTGGTACCGCCGCCGCCAGCACCGCGACCAGCGCCTGACGCATTTCCAGAATACGCAGACGCATCGCTTCCACTTCGGCCAGCCAGCTGGCTTTCAGCGCCTGGTCATTTAGCACGCAGGAAACCACCTGGGCGCCGAAGTTCGGTGGGCTGGAGTAGTTGCGACGCACGGTAGCTTTTAACTGACCCAGCACACGTGCGGCTTCGTCGGCGTTATCACACACCACTGACAGACCACCAACGCGTTCACCGTACAGCGAGAAGATTTTAGAGAATGAATTGCTGACCAGCGCCGGCAGCCCCGCCGCCGCAATGGCGCGAATAGCATAAGCATCCTGCTCCATACCCGCGCCAAAGCCCTGATAGGCGATATCGAGGAATGGCACCAGTTCCTGCGCTTTCAGCACTTCAGTGGTAATATCCCACTGGGCATCGGTCAGGTCAGCACCGGTCGGGTTATGGCAGCACGGATGCAGCAGCACAATACTTTGCTTCGGCAGCGTTTTTAATTTGGCGATAAACGCCTCAAATTTCACACCGTTTGATTCCGTGTCATACCACGGGTAAGTGCCGACTTCGATACCGGCGCCGCTGAAAATAGCCACGTGGTTTTCCCAGGTCGGATCGCTAACCCAGACGCCAGAGTTCGGAAAGTAGCGTTTCAGGAAGTCAGCACCAACTTTCAGCGCGCCAGATCCGCCCAGCGTCTGAATGGTGGCGATACGGCCGGCTTTCAGCGCCGGATGATCGGCGCCAAACAGCAGTGGTGCAATGGCATGCCGGTAGGCAGGCAGACCTTCCATTGGCAGATAGAGCGAGGCGCTGGCTGGTTGTGCGTTCAGGCGCTCTTCCGCTGCCGCCACCGCCTGCAACTGAGGGATCACACCCTGTTCGTCATAATACAAACCGATGCTCAAATTCACCTTATGCGGTCGCGTGTCCTGTTTAAAGGTCTCCATTAAGGAGAGAATTGGATCGCCGGCGTAGGCATCAACGTTTTGAAACACGGTGCAGATCTCCATAGCTTGGTTTTAAAGCAACCGCGCTGACTGCGCGGTTGTAATGTTCTTCAGACGCCGCTGTAACGTCCCGGGCGATGATTCATGGCGATCATCAAATTCAGGATCAGCGCGCCCGCAATCGATGCTGCCAGCATCGGCAACGACACCACAAACAGTGAGGCCAGTACCACACAGGTATCCACTGCCATCTGCAGTTTCCCGGCGCGAATACCAAAGCGATCCTGTAGCCACAGCGACAGAATATTGATTCCGCCGAGGCTGGCTTTGTGGCGAAATAGCACTATAAACCCAATTCCGGCGATCACGTTACCGAACAGTGTCGCATAAAACGGGTTCAGTGCATCAAAATGAATAAAAAGTGGATGCAACTGAGTAAAAAGGGACACCAGGCCCACCGCAGAGAAGGTCTTCAGGGTAAACGCCCAGCCCATACGGCGCACCGCCAGCCAGTAGAATGGCAGATTAATTAAAAAGAAAGCCGCGCCGAAGGAGCAGTGGGTCAGGTAGCTGATTAAAAAAGCGATACCTGCGGTACTGCCGGTCAGGGCGCCAGCCTGTTTCATCAACATCACACCAAACGAGACCATCAGCGTCCCGGTGAGGATGGCGATAACGTCTTCAATAAGGCTATGCGGGATTTTTTCCGGTACTGCGAGGGGTTGAGCGGTGTTATCCATCAGTCTGATTCTCAAGTTATTGACGCGATCAGACTGCAAAAATCGCACCAATCCGGCAACTTACTCCCCTGCCGGATGGTGCCAAAGAATTAACCAATTGATAACTAAGGCGCTTTATTGCTCATTTTTGTGCATGATCTCATCCTAAAACAATCAGATCACGCACATAATACTTTTATCATGCACAGATTGCGCAGCAATGATGATTTTCATGCACCAAAACTGCACATTACGCACCATTTTGGCGCAAAACACCTGCCGGCAGCATCATTAAGCCATTCTCTTTCAGGCGATTGAGCACTACCGAGGTTTTTACATGGGCCACACTTTGATGTCCGGCGACTAACTGGCTGATTAATGAACTTAATCCTGCCAGATCGGCGACGGCAACTTTTAACAGGTAATCCGCATCGCCGGTGGTTTTGTAGGCATCAACAATCGACGACTGTTCCGCCACCATCCGATGAAAACTTTCCACATATTCCGGGGTGTGATTAATCAGCCGGACTTCGATTAAACCGATCATGCCAAGCCCCACCGCATCCGGCGACAGCCGCGCGTGGTAACCGAGGATCAAATTAGCCTGTTCCAGATTAATGCGGCGACGCGAACACTGTGAGGCCGAGAGGCCCACTAAATCGCTCAATTCCTGATTAGTCAGGCGGCCATTGGTTTGTAATAAGGTCAGTATTTTAAGGTCAAAATCGTCGATGCTGGTCATTACCGATCCGTGTTATCTGTAAGGGCGTCGTGCCCTTACAGATAACCGCAATCTTTGCGCTATTGTCCAACACTATTTTCTGATGGCAGAAAAGCGCGACAGCGGAAAAATCACTCGTCGTCGTATTGCGGGCCGGCATAATTATCAAAGCGCGACCACTGACCGTTAAAGGTGAGACGCACGGTACCGATTGGACCGTTACGTTGTTTACCGAGGATAATTTCAGCGATGCCCTTCATATCGCTGTTTTCGTGATAAACCTCATCACGATAGATAAACATAATCAAGTCGGCATCCTGCTCAATGGAACCCGATTCACGCAGATCCGAGTTAACCGGACGTTTATCAGCACGTTGCTCCAGCGAGCGGTTAAGCTGCGACAGCGCCACCACCGGCACCTGCAACTCTTTTGCCAGCGCTTTTAACGAGCGGGAGATCTCGGCAATCTCCAGCGTACGGTTATCCGAGAGCGACGGCACGCGCATCAGTTGCAGGTAGTCGATCATAATCATGCTCAGGCCGTCGTTTTCACGGAAAACGCGTCGCGCACGGGAGCGCACTTCGGTTGGCGTCAGGCCGGAAGAATCGTCGATATACATATTCTTCTTCTCCAGCAGGATCCCCATGGTGGCCGAGATACGCGCCCAATCCTCGTCATCCAGCTGTCCGGTACGAATACGGGTCTGGTCGACGCGCGACAGGGAGGCCAGCATACGCATCATAATCTGTTCGCCGGGCATCTCCAGACTGAAGATCAGCACCGGTTTATCCTGCAGCATCGCCGCGTTTTCACACAGGTTCATGGCAAAGGTCGTTTTACCCATCGACGGACGCGCGGCGACAATAATCAGATCCGAGCGCTGCAAACCGGCGGTTTTTTTATTCAGATCCTGATAGCCGGTATCCACCCCGGTAACGCCGTCGTGCGGCGTCTGATACAGCGACTCAATACGCGAAACGGTGGCTTCAAGGATCTGGTCGATGCTTTTCGGCCCTTCATCTTTACTGGCACGGTTTTCAGCAATCTGAAATACCCGTGACTCCGCCAGATCGAGCAGATCTTCACTGCTGCGCCCCTGCGGGTCATAACCGGCGTCGGCGATTTCATTGGCCACCGAGATCATTTCGCGTACTACCGCACGTTCACGTACAATGTCCGCGTAAGCCCCGATATTCGCCGCACTGGGGGTGTTTTTTGACAGTTCCGCCAGGTAAGCAAAGCCGCCGACCATATCCAGTTCACCCTTCTGCTCCAGTGATTCGGAGAGGGTAATCAGGTCAATCGGCTTGCCCATTTCCAGCAGGCGCTGCATTTCACCAAAGATCAGGCGATGCGGACGGCTGAAGAAATCCTGCGCCACCACCCGTTCGGCAACGTTATCCCAGCGTTCGTTATCCAGCATCAAACCGCCCAACACCGACTGCTCCGCTTCCAGCGAATGCGGCGGCAGTTTCAGTCCTTCCATCTGCCGATCGCGAGTTTCGCTCGCACGGGTTTCGTTCGATTTGTTGGTGGGTTTATTTCCTGCCATAGTGAATGCAATACCGAAAATCAGTTGAGAAGACGCGCAAGTATAACCGTTTGCACGCTTTACGTCCTCTCCCATCCATCATGCTAAATCAACAGGAGTGACCATGGCAAAGCGTATTCAGTTCAGTCAGTATGGCGGCCCGGAAGTGTTACAACTGGCAGAGTTTGCGATCGCCGATCCTGCCGCCAGTGAAGTGCAGGTGGAAAATAAAGCGATTGGTATCAACTATATTGACACCTATATTCGCAGCGGGCTCTATCCGGTAGCCAGTTTGCCCTCCGGGTTAGGTACCGAAGCGGCAGGCGTGGTCACTAAAGTCGGCACGGCGGTCAGCGCGCTAAAGCCCGGCGACCGCGTGGTGTATGCGCAGTCCGCACTGGGCGCCTACAGTGAGTTGCATAATGTCGATGCGGATCGTGTCGCGCTGTTGCCTGACGCCATCTCCTTCGAACAGGCGGCAGCGTCGTTTTTGAAAGGGCTGACGGTGCACTATCTGCTGCGTCAGACCTATGAACTGCAACCGAATGAAACCTTTCTGTTTCATGCTGCCGCAGGCGGCGTCGGTCTGATCGCCTGCCAGTGGGCAAAAGCACTGGGTGCGCATCTGATTGGCACCGTCGGTTCAGCAGAGAAAGCCGCGCTGGCGAAGCAGGCTGGCGCCTGGGCCACCATTAATTACCGCGAAGAGAATATTGCCCAGCGGGTCAGTGAGCTGACCGACGGTAAAAAGGTGCGCGTAGTGTATGACTCCGTCGGCCGGGATACCTGGGAAGCATCGCTCGATTGCCTGCAACGCCGCGGCCTGATGGTCAGCTTTGGCAACGCTTCCGGGCCGGTTACCGGGGTGAACCTCGGGTTGTTGTCGCAGAAAGGTTCACTGTATGTCACGCGCCCGACGCTATTTGGCTATATCACTAACCGCGCCGAGCTGGAGCTGGCCAGCAATGAGCTGTTTTCACTGATCGCCAGCGGCGCGATTAAGGTTGAGGTGCCGGAGCAGCAGAAATTTGCCCTTGCTGATGCTCAGCAGGCGCATACCACGCTGGAGAGTCGCGCCACTTATGGCTCCAGTCTGTTGATTCCCTGATCGGCAGATACCGGTGGGTCTTGCGCCAGTGAGCCCCACCTTGAACTGGCGGCCTGCGATCCAGCAATAATATCCTTTTGCAAACTGATGATTATTCTCTTAATAAGACAGTTAATCCATGAATCGCAAAAGAGTATTTCACCGCAGTATCGGCGTTGCTTCAACAAGCGGAAAAGAGTTAGAGGTATCAACTTCAACCAGCGACAAATGCAAACGGGGCTTCCCGAAGGAAGCCCCTTGTTTCTTTCTTTTTTTAGTTCGCGCTGTTTGTAGGGTCAGCGGCGATGAATTCATATGTCACTCAACTGAAGCTATCCTGGCAGAAAACATAAGTAAAAAATATGTTTAATTGCATAAAACAGCTAAGCAAAATGCCATGTTGTGATCCAGCCCGCATTAAGCCAACCAGTTAATCACGCAAGTTATTGATTATTCAACGTGATGTCCAGTTACCGCGTCTTATCCTGGGCTTCTGGCAGGCACGGTAGATCCACACCGTCACCAGCGCCAGCAGCAGCCACGGCAACAACTTTATAACAAAAACAAATAAGCCGCCCACCATCATGACCAGGGTGGCGACCACTAACGCCGCCAGCACGCCGAGTAACGAGATGCCGGTCAGCAGCAACATCAAAAAGAATCCAGCAACAAACAGGATTTCCATACGCCAGGCTCCGTAATAAGTTAGTACCGCAGAGCTATTACAAGAAACATGCCAGAAATCAGACCAGGCTAACTGATTGAAAAACGGAGCTTTAGTGGCAACAGGCGGCAGAGAAGTTGGTTAAATTGCTTAATATTTGGCGAGCTTTTGACCAGGCAGGGCCAGCAGCGCCGCCCTGCTGTAGTCTGATCAAACGCTGGCGGGAATTTTATCAGCCACCAGCGACAGCGCTGTTTCCAGCACCGCAACATCAGCACCCGCTTTATGCGCGTTTTCGCTAAGGTAACGGCGCCACTGGCGCGCACCCGGAATGCCCTGGAATAACCCCAGCATATGGCGGGTGATATGGCCAAGGTAAGTGCCCTGCGTTAGCTCATGCTCAATATAGGGGTACATGGCGCGCACAACCGCCAGCGGATCGCGGTCCGCCACCGGCAGGCCAAACAGTTCACGGTCCACCTGCGCCAGAATGCCCGGATTCTGATAGGCCTCACGCCCCATCATCACCCCATCCAGATGCTGCAGGTGCAGTTTCACCTCATCCAGCGTTTTTACGCCGCCATTCAGCGCCATGGTCAGCTGCGGAAAATCCCGTTTCAGCTGATAAACACGCTCGTAATCCAGCGGCGGAATTTCGCGGTTCTCTTTCGGACTCAGACCGGAAAGCCACGCCTTACGCGCATGAATGATAAACATCTCGCAGCCGCCCTGCGTGGCGACGGTACCAATAAAATCACAGAGAAATTGATAACTATCCTGCTCATCAATACCGATACGGGTTTTGACCGTCACCGGTATCGACACCACATCGCGCATTGCCTTAATACAATCAGCCACCAGTGCCGCTTCGCCCATCAGACAGGCGCCAAAACGTCCGTTCTGCACCCGATCGGACGGGCAACCGACGTTAAGATTGATTTCGTTGTAGCCACGCGCTGCGGCCAGTCTGGCACACTGCGCCAGCGCTGCCGGATCGCTGCCGCCCAGCTGCAATGCCACCGGCTGCTCCTCTTCACTCCAGGCGAGATAATCTCCTTTGCCATGAATAATCGCCCCGGTGGTCACCATTTCGGTGTACAGCAGCGTTTGGCTGCTCAGCTGACGATGAAAATAGCGACAGTGGCGATCGGTCCAGTCAAGCATGGGAGCAACAGAAAAGCGATGAGCGGGTAGATTCTGGGTCATGAAAAACGATAACTCTGTGGGGGTGAATCGATGTCGATAATATGCGCAATGATATCACAGAATGGCGCAGGGGCGAGGGATGCCTCGCCCAAAAGCCACGATCAGAAGTTAAAACCAATTTGCGCCATCGCCCCCCAGGTGTTGTCATTGCCGACAGAACCCGCCAGATCGAGATGCACTGAGTTATTAAAGGGTGAGATACCAAAACCCGCGGTCGCAACATTCGCGTCGTTTGACTTCATATCCGCGCGATAACCGGCACGCAGCTGTAACCAGCTGAAAAGACGATACTCAGCGCCGACACCAGCGTACTGACTCTCCTGCTGGGTTTTAAAGCGTTTGGTTGGGGTTAAATCAATGTCCAGGCTGGTGGTCAGTTTTTCCGTATGCCAGGAGAGGCCGCTGGTGACCAGTGGGCGAATCTGATAGGTATCGGTGTAACCACTCACCTCTTTGGTATCGATATCACGTGAAATCAGGTTTTGCGCGCTTAAACCCAGCGTCCAGTTATCGCCAAAATCCGTCGCCAGACCGGCATCAAGGTTAAAACCGGTATTGGTATTTTTATAGCGGCCTTCAGTAAAGGCTGACTTATCGTAGTTGTAGACCGATACGCTGTAGTTATACAGATAAGTTTTCTGCAGCTTAGGCGTTACGCCAAGTGATACCGGATGGCCCGCCAGATTAAACTGATGCGCCATGGCAATGCCGTAGTCGGTAACAATCGCTCCACGTCCCAGCCCGGCAGAGGTTAAACGGTCTTCATCGCCAGCCAGCGGGATGATGGTGCCATCCGCCACGCCCTGTAAATAATCAATATCGCTTTGTGAAACATCGGTCGCCAGATGAGCGGTGCCGTAGACTTTGCTGACAAAGGCAAAAGGTAACACCTCATTCGGTATCGCCACGACGATGGCCGCGCCGGCGCTGCCGGTTGCGGTGTTGTTGCGGATATCACGCAGTCGGTTGGCCAGATCGCCTGCCGCCGCCTGTAGCTTTGGATAATCAGCGAAGGTGAAGCTGTCGGTCAGACCGCGGTAGCTGTCAACCGTATTGGCAATATCGTCGACTTTGTTGACCAGCTTATCTTTATCGGTTAACTGCACGCCTACGGAAGGGATAATCACGCTGACATGATCATCAGGCTGCGCTTTGGTCAACAACGCCGGATTTGCTAACGGCGCGGTGCCCCAGCTGGATGACGCGACACCGGTGCCCCCCATTGCGTCATTACGAGCATCATAGTAATTTCCTGCCGCCATGCCGCTGAACGGCACCAGTAACAGCGCTTTTAACACGATGGGATGAAAAGTCCTGAAAATACGCTCTGATATATTTGCCATTTGCCTGAAACCACCCGAATTGAAATTAACACGCTAAATGCACGCAGAATGCCCCAACCCAAATAATGCGCTTCGGGCGGACAGTCGTTGCCGTGAACTCACTCGCTTTCAGTGGGCTTATCTGGTGATTGGAGTTTTTATAATCTGTTAATGGCTAATCATTAACCCGGGCAGAGGTGGAGTAAATCCGGTTAGCCAGATAAGCATCATTTAACAGTAGACCGCTTTATTTTGTATCGCAAATCACAGAATTAGCGCAGGAAAAGATAAGTACAGGATTTAACTTAAGATAAATGAGTAAGTTGCATTACTGATTGGGCGTAATGTCAGATAAATATTATTTAACCTATCGCGACGCGGAAGGTTGGCAGCCGCGCCACTGGCGAGACGAAAACAGAGGGTTCGGCGTTTTTTGCGGTACGTGATAAAATAACATCTCATTACGGTCTGGAGATTCATCATGAGCGCCACCCTTCCTGAACAACTTCTGTCGCAGGCAGAACAACTCTGTCAGCAGCGCAATGTGCGTCTGACACCGCAACGTCTGGAAGTTTTACGTCTGATGACTGAACAGAAAGGCGCCATCAGCGCTTATGACTTGCTTGATCTGCTGCGGGTATCCGAACCGCAGGCAAAGCCACCCACCGTCTATCGCGCACTCGATTTTCTGCTGGAGCAGGGCTTTATCCATCGTGTTGAATCCAACAATAGCTACGTGGTGTGTCACCATTTTGAAGAACCGCAACACAGCTCGGCGATGCTGATCTGCGATGGCTGCGGTTCAGTAAATGAAAAACACGCCGCAGGCGTTGAAGATATTCTGCAGGTGCTGGCGCACCAGTCAGGTTTCGCCTTACGCCACAGCGTCATTGAAGCCCATGGATTGTGTGTCAGCTGTCAGGAAGTAGAAGCCTGCACGCATCAGGAAAGCTGCGAGCATGATCATTCGGTGGTAAGTAAGAAACGGGGACGCTAAATGGCGGGCGGTCTGAAGCGGCACTTTCCTTGTGCCCGGCAGGAGCATCGTCCTTAAATGGGCTTGAGATCAGATAATTCAGTCTGCATCACTGTTGCCGGTGCGGGCGGCGCTACTGCCGCCCCTGGCAAATGATTACCAGCGATAGTCGCTGTTGTGGGTTTCCCACTCCTTAACTTCTTTTTCCGCCTGATCCTTAGCGTAACCATAACGTTCCTGGATTTTACCTACCAGTTGATCGCGTTTACCTTCGATCACCGTCATGTCGTCGTCAGTGAGCTTGCCCCATTTTTCCTTCACTTTACCTTTGAACTGTTTCCAGTTACCGCTGGCTTGATCGCTATTCATAATGTGATACCTCCAGGTGATAAAGTTTCAGTGTTTCATCTTATCCATCTGCATGATGTCAGAATAAAACGCTATCCATTTGCTAAACACAGAGTTAATTGTAGTCGTGATTCGCGATAATGAGGTCACAATGCAGCAATTAACACTAATTAGCCCGTAGCAAAACAGAGTAACCACCTGAAAAACATCTATATTTAAGCCATTATTTCTGCAAAACAGTCCGGTAAGCAAATATTTCAACCAGCGAACCAGCTGTTACGCTGCCAGTGCCGCCGCCAGATAAACCACAGCGACAGGCCACGCAGCAGCAGAAACACCATCACCGCCAGCCATAAACCGTGGTTGCCTAACCATGGCAACGTCAATAAGGTGAGCGCATATCCCAGCGCGGCAATCGCCATACCGTTGCGCATTTCGCTGCCGCGGGTGGCGCCAATAAACATACCATCCAGCAGATAGCACCAGACACCAGCCAGCGGCAGAATCACCTGCCAGATAAGGTAGCGATCGGCCATATCACGCAACTCGGGTAATGACGTCAGCATAGCGACTATCGCTTCGCCGCTGCAGGCATAGAGCAGCGAGAAACTCAGCGCCACCAGCCCGGCCTGACGGCAGGACGCATGCCATACGCGCAGCAACTTATCGCTGTCGCGCGCGCCATATGCTTCGCCGGAGCAAGCTTCCACCGCATAGGCAAAACCATCCAGCGCATAGGCGGTAAAGGTGAGGAACATCAGCAGCACCGCGTTGACCGCTACCACCTCACTGCCCAGCCGCGCGCCGAGGATAGTTAATGAGGCAAAGCAGAGCTGCAACATCAGCGAACGCAACATGATGTCGCGGTTCAGCCGCATCAGGCGGCGAAGATCGCCGTACCAGCTATTTTTCAGCAGGCTAAAGGCAATTCCGCGCAGCTTTAGCACCCGCCATACCATCACCAGCCCGATAAGCAGCGTGACATACTCGGCGATTGCCGTCGCCGCTGCCGCGCCGCGCACTCCCCAACCGAGGCCGGTAACGAACCACAGGGCAAGCAGGATATTGACCAGATTGCCCACTACCAGCAGGATCACCGGCGCACGGGCATACTGCACGCCAAGCAGCCATCCGAGGAGCACCAGATTTGCCAGCGTCGCCGGAGCGCTAAGCCAGCGCACCGACATAAACAGTTGCGCCTGACGCAATACTTCGGGGTTACCGCCAACCAGCGAGGTGGCCAGCGTACTCAGCGGCTCTTTCAGCATAATAAACAGCAGACCGGCCAGCAGCGCCATGGATAATGGCTGCATCAGCGCACGCGCCAGCGCCGGTTTATCACCAGCGCCAAAGGCCTGAGCGGTTAAACCGGTGGTACTCATCCGCAGGAATAGCAGCAGCATAAACAGAAAACTGGTGGCGGTGGTGCCTACCGCCACGCCAGCCAAATACGTTGGACTGTCAAGATGGCCAATAACGGCAGTATCCACCAGACCCAGCAGGGGCACGGTGATATTGGAAAGGATCATCGGCAGCGCCAGCCGCCAGAGGTTTTTATCGGTAGCAGTAAACAATCGCCCAGGCTTCCACAACGCGATTAAGCGGCACAGCCACGCTGGCTGGCGCAAAAATGGGGTGAGACCAACAAGTTTACCTTACGCGTGCCTCAGGAAGACATCAGCGCGCGTAAGGAACAAGAGAGGTAACTTACAGCCAGTTGCCGTTGCGGATTACGCCAACCGCCAGACCTTCAATCGTCAGGGATTGCTGACGCAGATCGACCACGATCGGCTGAAAGTCGCTGTTTTCCGGCAACAGTTGCACAACATTGCCCTGTTTTTTCAGGCGCTTAACCGTGACTTCATCATCAATGCGTGCCACCACTATCTGGCCATTACGCACATCCTGAGTTTTATGCACCGCCAGCAAATCACCATCCATAATACCGATGTCTTTCATTGACATGCCGCTGACACGCAGCAAAAAGTCAGCGTTAGGTTTAAACAGATTCGCGTCGACCTGGAAATGGCCTTCAATATGCTGTTCTGCCAGTAATGGCTCGCCGGCAGCAACGCGCCCAATCAGCGGCAGCCCGGTTTCCTCTTCCATCATCAGCCGAATACCGCGCGAAGCGCCGGAGACGATCTCAATCACGCCTTTACGCGCCAGCGCTTTCAGATGCTCTTCCGCGGCATTAGGGGAACGGAAACCTAATTGCGAGGCAATCTCGGCGCGCGTAGGCGGCATACCGGTCTGACTAATATGGTCACGAATCAGATCATATACCTGCTGCTGCCTTGCCGTTAATGCTTTCATTCCGCCCCCTGGTTGTTTATACAGTCGCTGTGAGTATATACAGGTATTGGTGGCTTGGAAACCTAAAGCTGTGTAAAAAACAGCAGTTTGGCGATTTCTGTCGGCCTAAGCCCAATATGACCACAGCAGGGTGATCCAGACCAGCAGCGCCAGCAGAATACTCAGTAATACCGCCGCCGACCCCATATCTTTGGCGCGTCCGGAGAGCGGATGCTGTTCGCTGCCAATCCGGTCCACTACCGCTTCAATCGCGCTGTTCAGCACTTCCACGATAATCACCAGCAGCACCGAACCAATCAGCAACACGCGCGTGACGGCATCAACATGCAGCCAGCAGGCAATGATAATCGCCACCACCGCAGCAACGGATTCCTGACGAAATGCGGCCTCATTCTGCCAGGCTGCACGTAACCCTTTCCATGAGTAGCCTGCCGCTTTTATGATGCGTGTCAGACCAGTTACATTATTTGCCATAATTATGGAACCCTTTGAGATGTTTAACGTCCACTTCTGGGTGGCGCACATATTGCAACACAACAGATCTTAATAGCGCTTTCTGGTATGCTTGCCGCGCTTTGCTAACAAGAGGCTTCATGTTGTCTATGTCAGGTTGGCGTAATTTCTACTACAAGTTATTAAACTTACCACTCTCATTTTTGGTGAAGAGTAAAGCTATCCCGGCCGATCCGGTAGCGGAACTTGGGCTCGACAGATCGCGCCCCATTATGTATGTATTGCCTTATGATTCAAAGGCTGATCTCCTCGCGCTACGTGCGCAATGTCGCAAACGTGACTTGCCCGACCCGCTGGATCCGCTGGAGATCGATGGTACGGTTTTACCACGTCATGTGTTTATCCATGACGGTCCGCGTCTGTTCCCCTATTTCGTCCCGAATCTCGAATCGGTAAAACTGTTCCACGACTATCTGGATCTGCATCGCAGCAACCCGGCGCTGGACGTGCAGATGGTACCGATTTCGGTGATGTTTGGTCGTGCGCCGGGACGTGAAGTTCAGGGCGAGCAAACGCCGCATCTGCGCGTACTTAACGGCGTGCAGAAGTTCTTTGCCGTTATCTGGTTAGGGCGCGACAGCTTTGTTCGCTTCTCACCGACCGTTTCGCTGCGCCGCATGGCCACCGAACACGGCACCGATAAGACCATCGCCCAGAAGCTGGCGCGCGTGGCGCGCATGCATTTCGCCCGTCAGCGTCTGGCGGCGGTCGGCCCGCGCCTGCCGGTACGTCAGGAGCTGTTTGGTCGCCTGCTGCAGTCGAAAGCTATCGCCAAAGCGGTAGAAGATGAGGCGCGTACGCGTAAAATCTCCCATGAGAAAGCGCAGCAAAACGCCATTGAACTGATGGAAGAGATTGCCGCCGATTTCTCCTATGAAGCGATCCGTCTCACCGATCGTATTATGGGCTGGACGTGGAGCAAGCTCTACCAGGGGATTAACGTCAACGGCGGAGAGCGGGTACGTCAGCTGGCGCAGGACGGCCATGAGATTGTTTATGTGCCCTGCCACCGCAGCCATATGGACTATCTGCTGCTCTCCTATGTGCTTTATCATCAGGGGCTGGTGCCGCCGCATATTGCCGCCGGTATTAACCTGAACTTCTGGCCGGCCGGACCGATTTTCCGCCGTCTCGGGGCATTCTTTATTCGCCGCACCTTTAAGGGCAATAAGCTGTATGCCACGGTGTTCCGTGAATACCTCGGCGAGCTGTTTACCCGCGGTTATTCAGTGGAATACTTTGTGGAAGGTGGCCGTTCACGCACCGGACGTCTGCTCGATCCGAAAACCGGCACTCTGTCGATGACCATTCAGGCCATGCTGCGCGGCGGTAACCGCCCAATTACGCTGGTGCCAATCTACATCGGCTATGAGCATGTGATGGAAGTGGGGACTTACGCCAAAGAACTGCGGGGCGCGACCAAAGAGAAAGAAGGCTTTATGCAGATGGTGCGCGGCTTACGCAAGCTGCGCAATCTCGGCCAGGGTTACGTTAACTTTGGCGAACCGCTGCCGTTGATTAACTATCTGAATAAGCATGTACCGGAGTGGCGTGACTCGATTGATCCTATCGAAGCCCAGCGTCCCGGCTGGCTGACGCCTGCGGTGAATGATATCGCCCAGCGCGTGATGGTACGGATTAATAATGCCGGTGCCGCCAATGCCATGAATCTGTGCGTCACGGCGCTGCTGGCCTCGCGCCAGCGCTCGCTGACGCGCGAGCAATTGACGGAACAGCTCGAATGTTATCTCCAGCTGCTGCGCAACGTGCCTTACTCGCCGGATGCGACGGTGCCGGATATCAGCGCTGAAGCGCTGCTGGATAGTGCGCTGGGCATGAATAAGTTTGAAACCGAACAGGACAATATCGGTGACATTATTATTCTGCCGCGTGAGCAGGCGGTGCTGATGACCTACTACCGTAATAATATCCATCATATGCTGGTGTTACCGGCCCTGATTGCGGCCATTGTGCAGCAGCATCGCGAACTGTCGCGGGCGGAGCTGTTACGTCAGGTCAGCGTCATTTACCCCATGCTGAAAAGTGAGCTGTTCCTGCGCTGGAGCAAAGAGGAGCTGCCGCAGGTGCTGGACGATCTGATTGCTGAACTGTCCCGTCAGGGGCTGCTGGCCGGCGATGACAACCGTCTGCGCTTTATCCCGGCACGTTCCCGCACGCTGCAACTGCTGGCTGCCGGGGTACGTGAAACCTTGCAACGTTATGCCATTACCTTCTCGATTCTCAGTGCTAACCCGGCGATTAACCGCGGCTCACTGGAAAAAGAGAGCCGCACCATGGCCCAGCGCCTGTCGGTGTTGCACGGTATTAACGCGCCGGAGTTCTTTGATAAAGCGGTGTTCTCCTCACTGGTCCTGACCTTACGCGACGAAGGCTATATCAGTGATACCGGTGATGCGCTGATTGAGCAGACGCAGAAAGTTTATCAGCTGCTGGCAGATCTCATCACGCAGGAAGTCCGTCTGACGATTGAAAGTGCCGTGGTGGCGGAGCAACCGCTGTAAACGCCAGCTTCGCCCGACACCCAGTGACGAAAACGCCCGGTGAGATTCACCGGGCGTTTTTATTTCCGGGCGCGGCGTCAGGAAAATCAGCTGCCGTAGACCGCAAAGGTAAACGCCAGATAAGCGGCGAGAGTGGAGGTCATATCGCCGACATCTTTCGTCGGGTTCACTTCGGTGATCGCCATCGCGGCACAGTGCGGCGCCAGCATGGCCACCATCTGTAAAGCCTCATCAGAAGTAATACCGCCAGGTTCATGCGCTCCGGCCCCGGGCGCATAAGCAGGATCAACGGAATCGATATCAAACGATAAAAACAGATGATCCGCACCTTTTACCTGCTGCAGAATATATTTTACCGTTTCATCCGGTCCCATTTTTAACACCTGCCGCGCCGATAAATGCACCAGCTGGTTATCGTGTTTAAACTGGCCGGATGCCGGAAAATTGAAGTGTCTTTCACATACCTGAATGCAGTCCTGCGGTGCAATACGTTCCAGCTCAAGTGACCGGCGCATCCCGCTTGACTGGCTGAAGCGCCCCTGTGATTCACTCTCATCCATCAGATCCAGATGGGCATCAAAATGTACGATGCCGATACGACCCGGTAAGGCATCGTGTACCCCTTTGGCAATCGGAAACAGCAGGCTATCATCGCCACCAATCATAATTGGCACGCGACCGCTGTTAATCGACTCGACTACCGTCCGGGTAGTGGCAGCGAAGGTTTTCAGCGTGTCAGAGGGAATAACCGCCACATCGCCGCGGTCGATAAATAATTCATTGCCGACATCCATAATGGTGTCATTTTCAAGGCTGTAAATTTTGCCATCCTGAATACGCATATTAATCCAGCGGGCGCACTCACGTACTTTCGCCGGCGCATGACGTGAGCCTGGCCAGCCGAGGGTGGCCTCACCATCAAAGGGAATACCCCATAATTCGAACTGTCTTTTCTGTTGCATAAAAACCTCTGTGATTTAACTAACCGCGACCAGTGTGTAAATATTTACCCCATCTTTTTTCCGCATAGCGGAAGCCCCCGACCATAACCAGGGTAATAAGCAGATAAATAACGCCAGCCGTTGCATAGGGTTCAAACTGAATGTAGTAATTAAGACTGATATTTCTTGCCACGCCGGTGAGTTCCATCAACGTCACCGTACTGGCCAGCGAGGTGGCATGCAGCATCATGATCATTTCATTACTGTACAGCGCTAAAGATCGCGTCAGCATTGCTGGCAGCAATATGCGTCGGACGCGACAGCTATAAGTCATGCCATAGGCTTTTGCCGCTTCAATTTCACCAGGCGGCAGGCTATTGATACTGCCGGTAAAAATCTCGGTGGTGTAGGCTGAGGTATTCAGCACAAAGGCCAGCAAGACACAAAAAAGCGGGCTGGACAGCCATGGCCAGAAAATCGATGTCTGAATAAAACCGAACTGGCTCAGCCCGTAATAGATCAGGAATAGCTGAATCAATAGCGGCGTACCGCGAAAGACAATGGTATACAGACTGATAACACTGTTAATCACCACCGAACCCTGGTTTCTGAGCAGCGCGAGACTCAGCGACAGAATAAAACCAAGCGCCAGCGCACCGGCCGTTAGCAACAGAGTCAGCAGCGTACCATTCAGGTAGTCCCGGCTATTTTCGGCAATAATCGCCCAGTTCATATTTTCACCACCCTGATACCCGACGCATATTTTTTCGTTAAATATTTCAGTATCACCACTGACAACAGTGATACGACGAAATAAAATGCGCCCGCCAGCAGATAGAAGGTAAAGGGTTGCCCGGTGGCCTCGGCTGCGCTGCGGGCCCTTGACATTAAATCCTCAAGGCCCAGCAATGAAACCAGCGCCGTTGCTTTGATCAGCACCAGCCAGTTATTGGTAAACCCCGGCAATGAAAGCCTGATCAGCTGCGGCAAAATAATAGCGCTAAAAATCTGCAACCGGCTGAATCCGTAGGCCTGTGCCGCTTCAAGCTCACCGCGTGCGATATTAATCAGGGCGTTATAAAAGGTGCCCGTCATATAGGCGCCGAGAATAAAACCGAGAGTCGCCACACCCGCCACAAACGGACTAATTTCGAAAGTATAATCACTGCCATAACGTTCAAAGCCGGCATTAACCAACGCAGGCAAACTGTAGAATACAAATAACATCATCACCAGGTCAGGAATACCGCGCGCCAGCAATGTGTAGCCAGACACCAGACCAGAGATAATGCGGTTATTTTTTGTTTTCCACAGCGCACAGGCCAGTCCGATTACCGTTGCGATAATCAGGGAGGTAAATGCCAGCCGCAAAGTTACCCCTCCCGCCTCCAGTATCAGGATAATATATTGTGCCACCATCAAAAATTACTCAGCTGTGAAGTACTTCTTATTAAGAGCACTCAGGGTGCCATTCTCTTTTATCGTCCTGATACCTTTGTTGATATCCGCTAACAGTTCGGTATTGCGTTTATTAATCGCGATCGCCACACCTTCACCAAATTCCGGTGCATCTTTCCCGCTCAGGCGAGGCCCGACGAACTGATAATTTTTACCGTCACTGGTCCGCAGGAAACTGTAATCGATTTGGGCTTCATAACTCATATGGACATCGGCACGCCCCGCTTTCAACTCCAGATAGGGCTCGCTGCCGCTGCTGTATTTTTTAATAATACTTTGTTTATAGTTTTTGGTGACATAAGCATCCATTGGCGTCCCGCTCTGAACCGCAATCACCTTGCCTTTCATCCCTTCCGGCGAGGTGTCGCTAATTGCCCCCTTTCTGGCGACAAAACGGAAGGTCGGATGATCGTAAATATCACTGAATGCCATCGCCTTACGGCGCGCTTCCGTGACGGTCAGTTGTGATATTAATGCATCATATTTACGATTTAATAGTCCCGGGATCATCCCGTCCCAGGCGGCGCTGATGATTTTGCAATTAAGTTCCGCGGCCTTGCAAACCGCCTCTGCCAGTTCAATATCATAGCCCACCAGCTTGCCATTAGCATCGATCGATTCAAACGGTGGGAAAGTGGCATCTGTGGCAATGGTAATCTGCTCTTTACTCAGCGCGGCGCTAGCCTGAATGCAAAGCGCAAGACCAAGAATAACTTTCGCTATTTTCTTCATAAATATCTCCCGATGTAGGCATAGCATTCCACTGGCAGCGCGATTGCTACCGGAATATAAGTGAATAAAATTATTTAATATTGCTGGATAAGAATTGCTTTAATCGTTCACTGTCCGGATTTGAAAATATCTTTTCTGGCGGCCCCTCTTCTTCAATAATTCCCTGGTGCAGGAATAACGTTTTGGTTGAAACATGGCGGGCAAATCCCATTTCATGGGTCACCACCAGCATGGTTCGCCCTTCTTCGGCGAGTTTTTGCATAATCAGTAATACCCCATTAACCCTTTCAGGATCGAGGGCGGAAGTCGGCTCATCAAATAACATCACTGCCGGATCCATCGACAGCGCTCTGGCAATCGCCACCCGCTGCTGTTGCCCACCTGACAGCGCAGCGGGATATTGCGACCAGCTTCTTTTATCCATGCCGACTTTAAGCAAATTGATTTCGGCTTGTTCCCGCGCCATCTGTTTAGCCATTCCGAGAACTTTTACCGGCGCTTCCATCACATTCTGCAGGACGTTCATATGTGACCATAGACAGAAATTCTGAAATACCATCGACAATCTGCCGCGTATTTTTTTCAGCTGCCGGGCATCTTTGGCCAGCAGATTACCGCTGCGACTGCAACGACGTGTATGCAGTTGTTCACCATTCAGCCTGATAATCCCTTCCGAGGGCTGCTCCAGGTAATTAATACAGCGCAGAAAAGTACTCTTGCCAGAGCCGCTGGAACCAATAAGCGAAATTACCTCACCGCTGGCGGCGCTCAGCGATACGCCTTTCAGTACTTCATGGTCGCCATAACGCTTATGTAAGTTTGTCACTGATAACATATCTATCTCTGCCCCTGCTGCAGTTAATTACCCTTGGGTGGCGGCACGATGACCCATATAGCGGTGCATTGCTCGGTTGCGGACGGATTCAGCCAGAGGTGGGGTAACGACGGCTTAAATGTCAGCGTATCGCCCTGATGCAGGACATATTTATTATCTTCAATGGTAATTTCCAGGCAGCCGGATAGCACATGCACCATATCGGCATCCGCTTTCAGGGTGTAGGGTTCCGGACCGGAACCCCCTTGCGGCATAATTTCGGATCGCAACACCATCATTTCGTTATTACCGGCGCCGCTGATCAGATACTCCTTCATTTTCTCACCGCCCAGACTAATGGGAGTACCCTGCCCGGCAGGAACGAAACTGGTTTTCGGCGGTTCAAATAATTTTGATGGCGTAATCCCGACCACATCACAAACGCGGAGTAAGGTCGCTATCGATGCTTGCGTGACGTTACGTTCAAGTTTGCTGATAAAAGACTTACTGACGCCGACCTGTTCAGCGACATAATCGATGCTGATGCCTTTTTCTTTACGTACCGCACGCAGCCGTTTACCGACATTAAAGTCATCCTGATTGCTATTCATCGCATCAGGCGGGAAAGGATCATTCATACTTATGGCATTCTCAGGTTGCATATTAGGTTACCTGATTTCTGAAGCACTATTTATGCCAGGAAATATCTCCCGTGGTTAACCAGGAAGTCTTAATATAAAAATAGTGCCATATATCAACAAAATACATTGGATAATTTTTATACCCACTGCTTTTGTGACGCCAGGGAATGGATTTTTTCGGTGGGTTTTCTGCTGCTAACGGCGGAAATTTGTGTCATATAGGTACACAAAAAAGGATGCGGTGCAGCTTTTGCACTCTTATGACGAATTTGCTTTAAAAAAGTGCAGTGGGCGCATAGCTACCGCCAGAGCGCAGGGGCGAAGGGCTTCGCCCCGGTCTTCGTCGCTTACCACCAGTGGGTAAAAGGTGCGGTATTAAGCGCCACACCAATAAATAGCACCAGCCCGACGTAGTTATTATTTAAAAATGCCTGGAAGCAGGCGGTACGTTCACGTGCCGAGATCAGTTTCTGCTGATAGATAAACAGCGCTGCCGCCAGCACAATCGCACACCAGAAAGCCGCGTTAAGATGCATCAGCAGACCAATCGCCGCCAGCAGCAACAACGTTGCCAGCTGTAGTAAGCCAATAATAAATGTGTCATAACGACCAAACAGAATGGCGGTGGATTTGACGCCAATCTTCACATCATCATCGCGGTCCACCATCGCATACTGCGTATCGTACGCCACCGTCCAGCAAATATTGGCGCAGAACAGCAGCCAGCAGGTTAGCGGTACGCTCTCACTGATCGCCGCCCATGCCATCGGGATCGCCCAGCCAAATGCCGCCCCCAGCACCACCTGCGGCAGGTGGGTATAGCGCTTCATAAACGGATAGATCCACGCCAGTGCCAGCCCGGCAAACGACAGCCAGATAGTCATCGCGTTCATCGTCAGCACCAGGGCAAATGACACCAGCACCAGCGCCACAAACAGTAATTTGGCCTCTTTCTCACTTACGGCGCCGCTCGGCAACGGGCGTGAAGCGGTGCGCCTGACGTGGCCATCGATTTTACGATCGGCATAGTCATTAACCACACAGCCCGCCGCGCGCATAAAGAATACCCCTGGCACAAACACCAGCAGCACCTTGATGGCAGGTACTGCCATGCCGGCGAGCCACAGCGCCCAGAGGGTTGGCCACAGCAGCAACAGTGAGCCAATAGGTTTATCAATACGCATCAGGCGGCTCCAGGCCTGAAAACGCGTCATCGTCAGAGGTCTTTCCACTTATTGCGATCCTTCTGCTGACGGGCTCTGGTAGAGCGGCGCCGCAGGTAAAAAAAGTTCGGTAAGGAGTAACGGTTTACCGGAGAGGCGCAGACGGGAACGGCGTCCCCATAGCGAATGAATCGTACCGGGTTCAATAAAATCGCGGGTCAGCGTCGAAGAGGAGAACAGATAGCGGCCGAGCGGGCGCGTGCCCAGATCCTGCAGCATCGCCTCCGGACCATTCAGCGTGGATTCCGGTACAATAGTACGCCCGGCCAGCCAGGGCACACCGTCGCCGAATAATAAGATTTCGCGTAGCCAGTAGCGCTGCTCCGGCGGCAGTAATGTCACTTCGTCGCCGACCTCTGTCGCGCTGATAAACCCTTCGCGCAGTGGCTCAACGGTGACCTGGTTGCAGTGACGCTCAAAACGCTTCGTCATTGAGTCCTCTTCCAGCAGCCAGTCCAGCAGCGGCGCAGAGAGCGAAGGTGACGAAGCGGGAAGCCATTCGATCGCGCGCAGTAACGCAAGCGCGTTATCCGACATACGGCATCTCCGGGTAAAAAATCAGATGCCGTAGTGTAACGCAGAGCCTCGTGGAGAACACGCCACGGGTTGGGAAATCGTGAAAATTATCTGGCGTGTAAGCGTTAAAAAGGGTGCGTCAATGACGCACCAATCGTCGGGCAACATCAGCAATATGGGGACGCAATCATCCCTTGCCTTTCACACTGCTGATAAAAGTCGCGCGCGCCGATGAAGAACCCAGACGTTCAGCCTCATTCATCAGCTTCAGCGCTTTATCAATATCACCGGCTTTGACTGCCTGGCGGATACCATGGTTAAAGTAACTTTCCGTATCGTTCAGCATCGGCTCTGCTTTCGCCGCGGCGGCGGAAGGCGCTGGCGCCGCAGCAGGCGCAACAGCCACCGTCCTTGCGGCGCTGCTGCCTACCACTACCGGTTTAGCATCGGAGGCACCGAAAAGTTTTCCAATCATAATATTGCCGCTGTTTTGCTCGGTTTTAACTTTCAGCGACAGCGTACCGCCAGGGGTATGCTGCACCAGCGGATCCGGTACATCAGGAATCGCGTTATTCGCGCCTTCCGCGTACAGCTTCGCCGGATTAATCATCGTCGACGTCCGCGCCAGATCTTCGCTGGTGGTGTAGATCAGCAGATAAATCTGTTTCTGTCCCAGCACCGGCGTCAGTTTCATGGTGCCTTCCAGTCGGTTACCGGCAGTAATCCCCGGTTTGGCATATGGGAAATAGCTGCCGGGGAAGTAGGCCGCCGGCTGTAACTGCTCATCCAGAACCAGTACATTTGGTACATAAACACGCCGGTCTTTAATGTTACTGGCGAGGGTAATTTCCAGCGAACCCTGATCGGCCGGCAGTGCGATAGCGGCAACAGCGCCGCGAATATTGCCCTGATTAAGGGTGATAGATGAAGTGTTCAGTTCAATATCTTGTGTGGCTGGCGGTGTAACCGGCAGCCAGGAGAGACTGTGCAGCTTATCCTGCGCAATAACTGGAGCCGTGGAGACGTTCTGCGGATTCACACTACTGGCGGCATAGGTTGTCGATAGCGCGGCGCCACTCAGCGCCTGCAGCAGGCAGAGGGCGAGTAACTGTTTTTTCATTGTTGTTTTCCTCAATAGGATCCCCCGTGTTCCTCAGGCAATAGGAAACGGGGTAAGCAGAGCCATTAATGGTTCCCCCGGGCACGACAGGGGCGGCATTGATGCATGCCGCCCGCTATAACGACAGTCGTTACCACCAGGCTTCCATCTGCACGCCGAAAGAGATTTCATCGTCATCGCCGCGGCTGAATTTCCGCGTGCTGGTATCACTTAATGCCGTACCATTGGCGACACCGGCGACGTAGTTGCTATCGCCAACGGTTGAAGAGGAGTAACCCCAGTTTTCATCCCATTTAGCATAGGTGGCGAACAGGCGAATCGCCGGACGTGACCAGATACTGCTGCCTGCCTGCCACTGCTGTGCCAGGGTTACTTTGTACTGGTTGTTGTGGTCGCCAGTATTTTGCGCCTTCACATTGTCGTAGCCGAGTTCCAGTAAGGTGCTCATAATCGGCGTCCATTTGTACATCGGACGCACACCCGCGGTGTACCAGGTGGTACCATTGTTGTTGTCGCGATCCACATTCTGGTACATACCGACATACATCAGGCTCCAGGTATCGTTAAAATCGATCGCACCGTGATCGATCACCCGCAGCATCGAGCCATTATTATTCTGCGCGGTAGCCGGACGACCATTGCGATTCTGCGTCATCGCATCGGTGGCATACTGCACGACGAATTTATTCAGGCTGTCGCTGGCGCCGAAAGTCTGAGTATGCTGAATGGTGCCCATCCAGCCATCTTTGGAGTTATCTTCGGAAACACGCTGGTAGCCGTCAGTCTCGTTGGCGCTGCCATAGTCAAAACCAACCTCCAGCGAGCCGCCCGGGTTGACCTGCATCTGTCCCAGACGCACGTCAAAGATATCGTTAGAGAGATCTTTGGTACGGGTGGTGCCATTAACAAAGGTCTGCGAGCCACCGGCTTCGCTATTACGGGTTGCCGCCAGCGACAGCTTACCAAAGCCAAGATCGATATTTTCGATACCGCCGCCAGGACCAGAAACATCCCAGTAGTAGAAGTCGATCATATGGACGTCATGACGTTGATAGTAACGTTTACCCGCCCAGATATTGGCGCCAGGCAACGCATCGATCAGGTTTTTACCGACCACATTCATCTGGCGTACCGCCGGCGATGTCTCCTCATAATCGTTCTGCTGATCGACCGCATAGCCGATCATGCTATCGACATAGAAGCTTTTATCACCGTCCTTCCACACTTCCTGACCCAGCTGGATTTCGGCGTAAGTTTCGCACTCGTTACCGAGACGATATTTACTGTCAGCGCCGGTTGCCTTGAAGCATTGCTGCTCGCCGCCGCTACCGGTCCAGCCAATGCCCGAACGCGCATAACCTTTGAAATCAACCGCAGCAGCCTGGGTTGAGATCACCGCTACAGCCACTGCCACGGCCAGAGGATATTTACGCAGCATTATCATCTTTGATGTTCTCCTGTTCTCATTATTACTGCTGGCGTGCTTCAACACCCGGCTCTCTGTGTAACCGGCGACAGGCGCGGCCATCTTCACGAAACAGATGACAGCGTTGTGGCGGCAGGCCGATGGCGTAATGGGCACCTTCTTCTACCAGCACCACGTCGTTCTGGCGGTAAACCAGGTTTTGACGCAGTGCCGGAATCTGGATATGAATTTGCGTTTCATGTCCCAGTTGCTCGACTACCTGCACCACGCCGGAGAGCGTGACGTCGGCAACCTCACTGGGCAGCAGATGTTCCGGGCGAATACCGAGCGACATATTGGCGCCGACCTGTACATCGGTGCTGTCGACCGTCAGCCAGATTTGCTGGCGGTTAGGCAGTTCAACCTGTACCTGGTCGATGGCCTTATTGGTGACTTTGACCGGCAGGAAATTCATTCTTGGCGAGCCGATAAAACCGGCGACAAAGCGATTGGCGGGGTAGTGATATAACTCCAGCGGCTTGCCGATCTGGGCAATCCGGCCGCCTTCCAGTACCACGATTTTGTCGGCCAGCGTCATCGCTTCTACCTGATCGTGAGTGACGTAAATCATGGTGCGCTGCAGTCGTTTATGCAGCCGGGAAATCTCAATGCGCATCTGTACCCGCAGCGCCGCATCAAGGTTAGATAGCGGTTCATCCAGCAGGAAAACCTGAGGTTCCGCCACCAGCGTGCGACCAATCGCCACGCGCTGACGCTGACCGCCCGACAGGGCTTTCGGCTGGCGCTCCAGCAGATGCCCCAGTTGCAGAACATCTGCTACCTGCGTAACGCGCTGCTGAATTTCCGCTTTTGGCCGCCCGGCCAGCTTCAGACCGAAAGACATATTTTCCGCCACCGACAGGTGCGGATAGAGAGCATACGACTGAAACACCATGCCGACGCCACGTCCGGCTGGCGGCACTTCATTCATACGTTTATCGCCAATCAGTAACTCTCCCGTGGTGATCTCTTCCAAACCAGCAATCATGCGTAGCAGCGTGGATTTGCCGCAGCCAGACGGCCCGACAAACACCACAAATTCCCCTTCGGCGATGGTCAGATTGATATCTTTCGCTACCACCACATCGCCCCAGGCTTTGGTGACATCCTTTAGCACCACGCTCGCCATTTACCTCTCCTGTCCCGTTCGTACCGCTTATCGAATGGTTGCGAGTGTGTCGGATGACTTTGGCGCTGCAATCCTCCGCCTGCGGCTTTTTTATGGGGGAGGAGGCAGGAGGATGAGTGGCGCGGCCGGGTACGCGAACCCTGCGCAGAAAACAGATTTTCGTGATCGTGCTGGCAAAAAAAGGGGATGGTTTTTGTGGTCTGGTACGCAGAAAGGCGTCAAAAAGCCATGGCGATCACAGTTCCGCCATGCAGGGCGTAGAGCAAGGGAGGATGAGGCGCAGTGCAGTTATCCGCAGACTGCTGGCGGTAAGACAACCGCTAATGATTAGAGGAAAGGGAAATGTCAAAGTTCAAACTGAATACAAAAACGCTGTTGTTGTGTGCCTTAACCAGCGCCATGTTACCAGGCGCCGCGCTGGCTAAAATCGAAGAAGGTAAGCTGGTCATCTGGATCAATGGTGATAAAGGCTACAACGGTCTGGCTGAAGTCGGTAAGAAGTTTGAACAGGATACCGGCATCAAAGTGACGGTTGAGCATCCCGATAAACTGGAAGAGAAGTATCCGCAGGTTGCCGCAACCGGTGACGGCCCGGATATTATTTTCTGGGCTCACGATCGCTTTGGCGGTTATGCGCAATCCGGCCTGCTGGCAGAAATCAGCCCGGATAAAGCGCTGCAGGATAAAATTTACCCCTTCACCTGGGATGCGCTGCGCTTTAACGGCAAGCTGATTGGCTATCCGGTGGCGGTAGAGTCGTTATCGCTGATTTACAACAAAGACCTGCTGCCGGAACCACCAAAAACCTGGGAAGAGATCCCGGCACTGGACAAAAAACTGCGCGCAAAAGGGAAGAGCGCCATTATGTTCAACCTGCAGGAACCCTACTTCACCTGGCCGATTACCGCCGCCGACGGTGGCTATGCCTTTAAAAAACAGCCTGATGGCAGCTATAACCTGAAAAACGTTGGCGTCGCCAATACCGGTTCGCAGGCGGGCCTGCAATTCCTTGTCGATCTGGTAAAAAACAAACATCTGAATGCTGATACCGACTATGCCATTGCCGAAGCCGCCTTTAATAAAGGGGAGACTGCGATGACCATTAATGGTCCGTGGGCATGGGGTAATATTGATAGCGCCAAAGTCAATTATGGCGTGACGCTACTGCCGGGCTTTAAAGGTAAACCGTCAAAACCTTTCGTTGGCGTATTAAGCGCCGGCATCAATGCGGCCAGCCCGAATAAAGAGCTGGCGAAAGAGTTCCTCGAAAACTATTTGCTGACTGACGATGGGCTGGCGAAAGTCAACGCCGATAAGCCGCTCGGCGCCGTGGCGCTGAAATCGTATCAGCAGAAGCTGGCGGCCGATCCGAAGATTGCCGCCACTATGGCCAACTCGCAGAAAGGTGAAGTGATGCCAAATATCCCGCAAATGAGCGCCTTCTGGTATGCCGAACGTACTGCGATACAGAATGCCATTAACGGCCGTCAGACGGTGAAAGCGGCACTGGAAGATGCCGAAAAACGGATGATTAAATAATCGATACGGGCGGCATAAATGCCCCCTGGATTCGGTGCAAATCATTGATACGGGAGCCATAAATGGCTCCCCTACATATGGGACAAAAGGAATATTTAATGGCAAAATCTGCATGGTGGTGGTCGCACGACGCCCTGAAGTGGCTGGTTCTTGCCCTCTGTACCCTGCTTTCCGGTTATCTGGTGGTATTGATGTATGTGCAGGGCGAATATCTGTTCGCTATTCTGACGCTGATACTGCTGAGCACCGGACTGGTCATTTTCGCCCAGCGCCGCACGTCCGCCTGGCGTTATGTCTACCCTGGTTTAGCCGGCATTGGACTGTTCGTCCTGTTTCCGCTGGCTTGTACCATCGCTATCGCCTTTACTAACTATAGCAGCACCAATCAGCTCACTTTTGAGCGCGCGCAACAGGTGCTGATGGATCGCCAGTTTCAGTCCGGAAGCGGCTATAACTTCGCCCTCTATCCACAGGGCGATCGCTGGATTCTGGCGCTGAGCGCTGCCGATAACACGCAGTTTGTTTCGCCGCCCTTTCGCTTTGATACGCAGAATCAGCAAACCCTGACCCTTGCCAAAGCGGAAGCGCCGCCTGCTGGCGAACGCGCCATGCTGCGCGTCGTCACGCAGAATCGCCAGGCTCTGAGCCTGCTGACAGCGCTGATGCCCGATGGCAGTAAAGTACGGATGAGTTCATTGCGCCAGTTCTCCGGCACTCAACCGTTGTATACCCCTGGCGCCGATGGCACCCTGACCGATAAGCAGAACGGTACGGTGTGGTGGCCAAACGACAACAGCGGATTTTATCAGAGCAAAGATGCCGCACAACACTGGACCGGGGACAAATTAAACCCGGGCTATACCGTGGCGGTTGGCTGGAAAAACTTCCTGCGGGTGATGACTGACGAAGGCATTAAAAAGCCTTTTATGGCCATCTTTGTCTGGACGGTGGTGTTCTCGGCGGTAACCGTGCTGCTGACGGTGGCGGTCGGCATGGTGCTGGCGTGCCTGATGCAGTGGGAGTCACTGCAGGGACGCGCAGTATACCGTTTGCTGCTGATCCTGCCCTATGCGGTGCCGGCATTTATCTCCATATTGATTTTTAAGGGGTTATTTAACCAGAGCTTTGGCGAAATCAATCTGATGCTGCAAAGCCTGCTGGGGATTAAACCAGCATGGTTTAGCGACCCGACGCTGGCGCGCGGGATGCTGATTATCGTCAATACCTGGCTGGGCTACCCCTACATGATGATCCTCTGCATGGGGCTGCTGAAAGCAATACCCGATGACCTGTATGAAGCCTCGGCGATGGATGGCGCGACGCCCATGCAGAACTTTTTCCGCATTACTTTACCGTTGCTGATTAAGCCCCTGACGCCACTGATGATCGCCAGTTTTGCCTTTAACTTTAATAACTTTGTGCTGATCCAGCTGTTAACCAACGGCGGGCCGGATCGTCTCGGCACCACCACTCCGGCGGGTTATACCGACTTGCTGGTTAGCTATACCTGGCGCATTGCCTTTGAAGGAGGCGGTGGACAGGACTTTGGTCTGGCAGCGGCAATTGCCACACTGATTTTCCTGCTGGTTGGCGCCCTCGCCATCCTCAACCTGAAAGCCACACGCATGAAGATTCAGTAAGGAGCGACATTATGGCTATCGTACAAACCAAATCACAGAAGCTACGGCTGGCAGGCACCCATCTACTCCTGCTGGGTTTTATCGTGCTGATTATGTATCCACTGTTAATGGTGGTGGCGATTTCACTGCGCCCGGGGAATTATTCGATTGGCAGCCTGTTGCCCGAGCAGATCTCCTGGGACCACTGGAAACTGGCGCTGGGTTTCGCGTTAACCCATGAAAATGGCAGTGTCACGCCGCCGCCCTTTCCGGTACTGCTGTGGTTGTGGAACTCGATAAAAGTGGCTGCGATTACCGCGACTGGCATCGTGGCGCTCTCCACCACCTGCGCCTATGCCTTTGCCCGTATGCGTTTTCGCGGTAAGGCCAGCTTATTGAAAGGGATGTTGATTTTTCAGATGTTCCCGGCGGTGCTATCACTGGTTGCCCTGTATGCGCTGTTTGATCGCCTCGGGCAGTACATTCCGTTTATCGGGCTGAATACCCATGCCGGTCTGGTATTTGCCTATCTGGGGGGCATCGCGCTGCATGTCTGGACGATCAAGGGGTATTTCGAAACCATTGATAGTTCGCTGGAAGAGGCGGCGGCACTGGATGGCGCCACACCGTGGCAGGCATTCCGCCTGATTCTGTTACCGCTTTCGGTACCGATTCTGGCGGTGGTATTTATCCTGTCGTTTATTGCCGCGGTGACCGAAGTGCCGGTGGCTTCCCTGCTATTGCGTGATGTAAACAGCTACACGCTGGCGGTCGGCATGCAGCAATACCTTAATCCGCAAAACTATCTGTGGGGGGATTTTGCCGCAGCGGCAGTGCTTTCCGCCCTGCCGATTACCATCGTCTTTCTGCTGGCGCAGCGCTGGCTGGTTAATGGCTTAACCGCCGGCGGTGTGAAAGGTTAGATTTCTCTGTTATTGCCACTGTTGTTATTGCCACTGCGATACCTGTGTCTTTGGCGGCCCCCTCAGGCCGCCTTTTTTTATTCGCGTTTCAGGCGATTGCTGTTTGCCAGCCACAGAGTGATCACCAGGATCAGAATCGCTGCCGAATAGGCGAGGGTATCGAAAGGGTTTTTATGATCGACAATAATCAGGCGAATAATCGCGGTGATGCCGATATAGACAAAATAACGCAGCGGGAAGTGATAGCCCGACTGAAAATACTTGACGATCAGCGCAATAAACTCGAAGTAGAGAAAATAGATAACGATGCCGTCAATCAGCAGATAGGATGATGCCTGCTCGCCGGTATTCAGCAGTACATTGGCTAAATGGACCGTTTCCTTACCTAAAAAGATAATCAAAATCACGCCTAACACCAGCAGGCCAACATTCAGCACCATCTGTAGCACATTGGCGATACGCATTCCGGTAATCATACCCACACCCTCAACATTTATTGTTATGTCACGGCCAGCGCCGATGGCCACAATATGCTTTAGTGTGATGAAGATCACAAGATATCACGATAACAGCCGGCAATAAAAAGGGCGGCAACATTGCCGCCCCGTTAAGGTGATTGATTCCGCCCGCTGAGTTATTTGAAATTAATATCGCGGTCAGTGGTCATATCATACAGTGAATACTGGCGTCCCAGTTTCTGTCCGCCATCACGTGTCAACGGCGTCCAGTTCACCTGCGCACGGCCACGTACCGGCGTCAGACTGAACAGATCCAGTGGCACCGAGACATAGAAGCCTTTGGTGAAACTGCCCTCGCCATAATCCGCTGATGACACATTAGTGAGGGTCGCGTAAGCCCCGACGATAACGCCACTGTCGAACTGTTTCGAGATATCAACGGTGCCGCCTTTATCCTCCGCCAGATACTGACCGACGCTGAGTTTCATCAGCACGCCATCCATAAAGCCTGGCTTCCAGTAACCGGTCAGGTGTCCGGTCTTCGCGCTATAGTCGGCGAAGTTCATCATGTTGTCCCAGTCACGCTGCTTCACGTAGTTGGCATCAACACCCAATGCCCAGCTGGAGTCCAGCGGACGGTAGATCACTTCAGCACCGGCGCCACCGTACATGGTCTCCAGATAGCCGCCATACACCTGACCGTAGAAACCATTACCCAGATACTGGAAGTAGTTGGCCTGCAGGTTATTCACGTAAGTATCGTTCTGCACATATTCACGAATACGTGTACGTACCCGCGGCAGTGTGGAGTCGGAAGGCGGATTGGTGTAATTGAACTTGTCATAGTTATTGGCAAGGTTAACAAATACCCCACCGCCGACTACCAGATGATTCGTCAGCCAGTAATCCGCATTACCCATCAAGCCGGCCTGATACATATAGAAGTTTTCCGCCCCGCCAACCGACTGGTTCAGCACTGGCGACAAGCTATAGTTCAGGCTGTCTTTCTCAATATAGTAACCCTGCTCGGTTTTACCCGGTTCGATCGGCTCAACACGCTGCTGTTCCAGCGGTTTTTCATGACCCAGCGGGTAGCCTTCCAGCTGCTGACGCAGGCTGTCGACTTTGGTTTCGGTGGTCACCTGCGGCATACCGTAACGGGTCTGCGTCACGCTCAGGGTATCCACTTTGGCTGGCAGATTATTCATCAGAATAATATTGGCGCGGTCCACCCCTTCCTGGGTATCGCGATACTTATACTGCTCGCCGGTGACATACAGGGTATGGCCCTTCACCTGCAGATTCGGCGCATCCAGACCGGCATTGTATTTCAGATCGGTAAGCTGATTTGCCGCCACGGTGGACTGTAAAAAATCCGGTTGTGGATTTGGCTGATAGTCTGGCTTACGCGCATCAACGTGCGGCTGACGCATCTCATCAAAGTTGGCGCGCAGGGTAAAACCAGCCATCAGGGTATTGCCGCGCTCATAGCTGAGGTTGATGTCCGCCCAGCTGGCAGCGCGATAAATCGCCCCGACGTTAACTTTGCTGTTCTGCTTCAGCTTACCGGCATAATCTCCCTGATAGTCGTTACCTTCATATTCCATTTTCAGACGCAGTGGCTGCCAGGGGGTCTGATACTCGACGCCACCAAACAGCGCGCTCGGGCCATGGAACATCTCACTACCATTAATGGTACCGGTAGTGTTGCTGCCACTGCGGGTACAAAAGGAATCACTGGCTTCACAGAACGGGTTTTTCACGTTGCCGCTGTTACCAATATATCCCCAGCCGAGACCGAGCGTGAAATCAAGGGGGCCCCAGGCTTTACTGGCCACCAAATACTCACTGTCGAACAAACCGGTACCACCAAGGTCGCGGGTACCCAGCGCCACTTGCGGCAGCCAGTAGCCCTCTTCCCATAAACGCAGTTTCAGGTCGAAAGCTTTATCTTTATAAGTTTGGTTGCCGCTGAAACTCTCCACGCTACTGTAAAGGCGGGTTCTGACGTCGGTATAACGAATGGTGGCTTCCAGCCATGGAAACAGCTGAATGGATGACGAGTAGAAACGGTACTGATCGTTCCAGCGATAGTTCAGGCTGAACTCGCCATCTTTCGCCATACGCGCCGTCGGCACCTGCAACAGACCGACACCACCAAAATCTGACTGTGATGGCCCAACCGGTTCAGAGTAGCTTGCCGCCTGGGCCTGACAGGCGCAGGCGACAGAAAGGGATAAGAAGCTGAGAAGATAACGTTTTTTCATCAGTCAGGGATCCGGTGCGTCAAAACAGAAATAATTTGTTGGTTCAGGTCTTCGTAAGCGCCCGGCAACGACCAGGAAGAGAAACCGAGATAAATCGTCGACCCCGGCTCGACTTCAACGTGGCGATGATTCCAGTAAGCAATCGGTACCTCGCGTACCTCGCCGGAAGGCGCAATCACCAGTGCAATATTGCGTTCAGCACCGGCCAGACGTTCATGACCATCAAAATAATCGCGGGTTTCCACCCCCGGCTGCCAGCTCACCTTGCCGCTGCCGCTGATGGCGCCAAACAGGGTGACTGAATTCGGTTTGGCCAGGGTATACACATCGTACTCCCCTTCCAGACGGCGATTTTCTACCGGACGCACCCGAACCCAGTCCGGGTCGAGGTTAACGAACTGCCGGCCAGTGACTTTCACCGCCGACAATTGCTGAATGACATTATTAATGGCTGCCGCTTTATCGCCGTCGCTATCATCGCGGTAAGCTTTCAGACGCGCCATCAGTTGCTGATACTGTTGCTGCGCCGCCGCCGTGGCGAGCCTTTCGGCGATCACTGTACCCGGCCACCAGGTTTTACCGGCAAATGCCGGGCTGGCGACCAGCTGTGACAAATTAGCCGCATGACTGACGATGGCGACTTCCGATTGCCCCGGATAATGCACCGTCACCTGGCTCTCTGCGGCAGCACAGAGCGGCAGGCAGGAAACAATCCCTGCGAGAAGTAATGTTATTTTTTTCATGATTTCGCGGGCTTCAAGATAGTAGTTTCAACAGGAAGGTAGTCAGCGCCTAACGCCTGCTGCGTCTGGCGAACCTGACCGGTAGTAGCATCAACCCAGAAGGTGTTTGACCACGATTTGCCGTTAGCGGCGATCTCTACCTCTTCACGATACACCCGGCAGGCAACCTTCTTCCCGGCCAGATCCAATAGCTGATCTTTATCACGCGTGAAATGAGATACCGCAGTACCCGAACGCAGTTGTTGGTTCTCGGTCCAAATAAGGGTGCGCGTCCAGCTATCGCCATCGGCGAGCGCCAGGCCCTTCGCCAGCGGATCCTGCTGCAGGTTATTAATATCAAGCAGATTATCAGAAAGTCCGACGGTTTTTACCACTCGCCCGTAACGGGTGACCAGCATCGACTGATCCTGGGTAATCCATTTCTGCTGGCCGTTTTCGTCATAACCCAGCACCACAAAAATACGCTGCCCATTATCAATACGCAGATACATGCTGGCATAGGGTATCGTCCGGACTTTTTCATCGCTGACGGTAACATCATCGACGCTGGTAAAAGCTAGTTTAAGGGTTTCCCCAATACCCTGCTGGGTTTGGGAACAAGCCTGAAGAAGCAGGCAGAGAAGCAGCAATGGAATATAGCGCACCTGTGTGGTCCCTGAACGAATTCCAACAAAATCAAGAAATAACCACACGGCTGTGTGGTTATGATTAATTGAGCCAACTTAAGGAGTGGTGCTCGTGGTGGTAGTGGTTGTAGTACCGGTATTAGCACCGCCGCCGCCGCCAGAGACGAGTAGAGCAGCACCAACAAGTGCGCCTACAGCACCGATACCGACAGCGTTAGAGGTACCAGAGGACATTGTGCCCGCCTCCGCTCCCGCTGCTTCACCTGCATCACCCGGCGCAGCGAAAGCGGCGGATGCGGCGGCGAAGTACATTATGGCTGCAGCAGCACATAAGACTTTTTTCATAACTAACATTCCCTTCATTAGATGAATGGATAACTTGCCCGGATGGATTCCGGACTACTTCAGTATAGGGCAACCAATTACCAGAAATCAGGGGGGTGATTGGCGGCAAAATATAAAGTTAACGCGGATTGATATTGCATCAAAACTAAAATTATTAACAATTTGATATTAATCATTAGTATTTAACGACAGTTAATTACAAAAATACACGAATGCACAGGATAATCATCCTTTTTTGCGCTTCTAACTGGAATTTATGCCAGAAACACGCGCAATGGCAGAGATGATAATCTTTGTAGTTAATTATCAGTAATTTACAAACGAAAGTATCGCTAAAGCGTACCAGCTAATCATAGGGTGAATCAGAATAATCTTGAGCTAAAAAATGGCCCTGAATGAACTTTTCAGATAAAACTGAGTCCACATTTGCATTTTTCGCCAGTTTTAGCGCGCAAAAATGTGGAAAGGATCGCAAATGTTACGCCATCCGCGGAAAGGGAAATAATGGTAAGGGCCAGCCAGAACTGGCCCTTAAAGCGACTTAACGCCAGGATTTATAGCGGTTAATCAATCCATTAGTCGAGCTGTCATGGCTGCTGACCGCTTCAGCGCCACCCAATTCAGGCAGAATGCGGTTAGCCAGCTGTTTACCCAGCTCAACACCCCACTGATCGAAGGTAAAGATGTTGAGAATAATCCCCTGGGTAAAGATTTTATGCTCATATAGCGCAATTAATGCGCCAAGGCTGAATGGGGTAATATCACGCAGCAAAATAGAGTTGGTTGGACGGTTGCCTTCAAATACTTTGAATGGCGCCACGTGCTCAACGGACTTCGCATCTTTGCCGGCGGCGGCATACTCCTGCTCCACCACTTCACGTGACTTACCAAACGCCAGCGCTTCGGTCTGCGCAAAGAAATTTGATAACAGCTTCGCGTGGTGGTCACTCAGCGGGTTGTGGCTGCTTGCCGGCGCGATAAAGTCACAAGGAACCAGTTTGGTGCCCTGGTGAATCAGCTGGTAGAAAGCGTGCTGGCCGTTAGTACCTGGCTCGCCCCAGATAATCGGACCGGTCTGGTAGCTGACTGGCTCGCCGTTACGGTCAACATACTTACCGTTGGACTCCATATTCCCCTGTTGGAAATAGGCGGCAAAGCGGTGCATATACTGGTCGTATGGCAGAATAGCTTCGGTTTCCGCGCCAAAGAAATTGTTGTACCAGATACCGATCAACGCCAGCAGTATCGGCAGGTTTTTCTCTGCGGGGGTCTGCGCGAAGTGGTTATCCATCGCATGCGCGCCGCTCAGCAACTGCTCAAAGTTGTCGTAGCCCACCGACAGGATAATTGACAGGCCAATCGCTGACCACAGAGAGTAGCGGCCGCCAACCCAGTCCCAGAACTCGAACATATTGTGAGTATCAATGCCGAACTCACTGACCGCTTTACCGTTGGTGGAGAGGGCGGCAAAGTGCTTCGCCACATGCCGCTGATCGCCGGCAGTCGCCAGGAACCAGTCGCGCGCGCTATGGGCGTTGGTCATGGTCTCTTGCGTGGTGAAGGTTTTTGAGGCGACCAGGAACAGCGTGGTTTCCGGGTTCACTTTCTTCAGCGTTTCCGCAATATGCGTGCCATCGACGTTAGAAACGAAGTGCATATTGAGGTGGTTTTTGTACGGACGCAGCGCCTCAGTCACCATAAACGGACCAAGGTCTGAGCCACCAATACCAATGTTCACCACATCAGTAATCGGCTTACCGGTGTAACCTTTCCAGTCGCCGCTGATGATACGCGCGGAGAAGGCTTTCATCTTCTCCAGCACCGCATTCACTTCCGGCATGACATCTTTGCCATCCACCACAATTGGCGTATTGCTGCGGTTGCGCAGGGCAACATGCAGCACCGCGCGTTCTTCGGTGCGGTTAATCTTCTCACCGGCGAACATCGATTTGATGGCACCCTGCAGATCGGTCTCTTTAGCTAATGCCTGCAGCTTGTCGAGGGTTTCACTGGTAATACGGTTTTTTGAGAAATCCACCAGCATCTGATCGGCAAAAGTGGCAGAGAATTTCGCAAAACGGTCGCCATCTTCAGCAAAAAGATCGGCGATGCGGACATCTTTCATCTGTTCAAAATGCTGCTGCAAAGCGTGCCAGGCAGCGGTTTGTGTCGGATTGATATTTTTCATAGCAACACTCTTTTGTATTTAAGAACCGTAATTCAGACCGGACGCTATCTTACCTGCTGACGGAGACTGGCTCCCCTTTTCCTGCAACAGGTTACGGCTATGAATGCCGCAATTGGGCTGGATTTCGCCGGGACTCATTATTATTCGGACGACGGTGATGATCCCCGCACAGCGTTTCAGTATGAACACTGTTGTCGTCGAAAGTAAAAAAAAATTATGGCGCTATCTTGCCGCGCCAGAAAACGAAACGCATTGTGCTGCGTCATTATCATTATGATTAAACGAGACTGTATGCCGACCTCGGGTGGCTTATTTAGCCATCAGTGCGCCACAACCCACTGGAAAAATGCAAATTCATTAAGCGCCAACCGTTGACAGCGAAGCCAGAAACCGATATTTCTAAGCGACTACTTGCGCACCCGTGCGCAAGCCAGAAGAGGCGCGTCGCCCAGGTAGTGTGTCGGAGGAACCGTATCCGATGAAGACACATAAGGGGGTGCGACGCCGAGGTATCACGCACGCGGAGTGCGGCATATCGACTGCAGGGGCTGAATCCCCTGGGTTGTCACCAGGATCGTTCGGCAGTCGGACGATCCGCAAGGTGGGGCGCTTCTGGGTGTATCGTAGTCAATCTTTTCTACGTCTGCCCCGTTTCCCGCTCTTTCCTTGTGCCAAGGCTGAAAATTTATCCTGACACGAGGCAGTAAATTTAATGTCCCAATCAACTCTTATCGTGGCCAAATTTGGCGGCACCAGCGTTGCCGATTTTGATGCCATGAACCGCAGCGCCGATGTGGTGCTGTCTGATGCTAATGTGCGTCTGGTGGTGCTTTCCGCTTCTGCCGGCGTCACCAATCTGCTGGTTTCGCTGGCTGAAGGTCTGCCTCCGGAACAACGCGCTTTCCAGCTCGATGAAATCCGCCGCATTCAGTACGCTATTGTCGATCGCCTGCAACAGTCTGAAGTGATTCGTGAAGAGATCGATCGCATGATCGAGAATATCACCATGCTGTCGGAAGCCGCCGCGCTGGCGACCTCTAACGCGCTTACCGATGAACTGGTCAGCCATGGCGAACTGATGTCCAGCCTGTTGTTTGTTGAGGTTTTGCGCCAGCGTAACGTGGCGTCAGAATGGTTTGACGTGCGTAAAGTGATGCGCACCAACGATCGTTTTGGCCGCGCCGAGCCGGATGTTGCCCTGCTGTCAGAACTGGCCGCCAGCCAGCTGCAACCGCGCCTTGACCAGGCGCTGATTGTCACCCAGGGTTTTATCGGCAGTGAAAGCAAAGGCCGCACCACCACGCTGGGCCGTGGCGGCAGTGATTATACCGCCGCGTTGCTCGGCGAAGCCCTGCATGCCAAACGCATTGATATCTGGACCGATGTGCCGGGTATCTACACCACCGATCCACGCGTGGTGCCAACCGCAAAACGCATTGATGAAATCACTTTTGAAGAAGCGGCTGAAATGGCCACCTTCGGCGCCAAAGTGCTGCATCCTGCGACCCTGTTACCTGCGGTACGCAGCGAGATTCCGGTATTTGTCGGCTGCAGTAAAGACCCGGCAGCGGGCGGCACCATGGTATGCAATCAGAGTCACAATCCGCCGTTGTTCCGCGCGCTGGCGCTGCGTCGTAAGCAGACCCTGCTGACATTACACAGCCTGAATATGCTGCATGCACGCGGTTTTCTTGCTGAAGTGTTTAATATCCTCGCCCGCCATAATATCTCGGTGGACCTGATCACCACCTCTGAAGTGAGCGTGGCGCTGACGCTGGATACCACCGGCTCCACCTCAACCGGCGACAGCCTGTTAACTCAGGCGCTGCTGACCGAGCTCTCCTCGCTGTGCCGGGTGGAAGTGGAAGAGAACCTGGCGCTGGTCGCCATTATCGGTAATAAGCTGTCGCAAGCTTGCGGCGTCGGTAAAGAGGTGTTTGGCGTGCTGGAGCCTTTTAACCTGCGTCTGATCTGCTACGGCGCCAGCAGCTATAACCTCTGCTTCCTGGTACCGGGCAACGATGCGGAACAGGTGGTGCGCACCCTGCATCAGAATCTGTTCGAGTAACATGCTCTGGCGGCGGAACGCTCTGCCCGTTCCGCCGGCTCTCTTTCCCAGCGTTTTCACTTACCGGCCCGTTACAACCCTATGATTAAAATCTGAACGCTTCAGGCCATCCACACACCTGCCGCCTGAAGTATCAGCGAAATATAAAAGGAAGTTTGGCTATGCTCGCAAAAATTACCCGCCTGTTCCCGTTATGGGCAGTCCTGCTCTCTGTCGCCGCTTATTATACTCCTGGCACGTTTCTCGCTATTGGCCCCTGGGTCAGCTGGCTGCTGATGCTGATTATGTTCGGCATGGGCGTCACGCTGAATATCGGCGATTTTAAGCGCGTCCTTACCCGCCCGGCGCCGGTGATTGCCGGTACCTTTCTGCACTATCTGGTGATGCCGCTGGCGGCCTGGGGGCTGGCAAAACTGTTCCATATGCCGCCCGATCTCGCTGCCGGCATGATTCTGGTGGGCAGCGTCGCCAGCGGCACCGCTTCTAACGTCATGATCTATCTGGCGAAAGGTGATGTCGCCCTGTCAGTGACCATCTCTTCGGTATCGGCGCTGGTCGGCGTGTTCGCCACCCCGCTGCTGACGCGCTTCTATGTCGATACCCATATTCAGGTGGATGTGGTCGGTATGCTGCTGAGTATCGTGAAAATTGTGGTGATCCCAATCAGCCTTGGTCTGATTATCCATCACTCGCTAAATAGCGTGGTAAAGCGTGTTGAGCCCTGGCTGCCGGCATTTTCCATGGTCTGTATTCTGCTGATTATCAGTGCGGTAGTGGCGGGCAGCCAGGGCTTTATCGGCTCGGTTGGTCTGGTGGTGATTGCTGCGGTAATGCTGCATAACGCCATTGGGCTGCTGGGGGGTTACTGGGGCGGTAAGCTGTTTGGTTTTGATGAGTCCACCTGCCGCACCCTGGCGCTGGAAGTCGGCATGCAGAACTCCGGTCTCGCAGCGACGCTCGGTAAGCTCTACTTTTCGCCGCTGGCGGCACTGCCTGGCGCGCTATTCTCCGTCTGGCACAATCTGTCCGGTTCGCTGCTGGCCGGTTACTGGTCCGGCAAACCGATTAAGAAAAAATAACCGTTTGTGGCTACCTTCGCGGTGGGCGTTAATGCCGCCCACCGCGGGCGCAGAAGTCCGCGATTATTCATCATCCTTATCATCATCCGGCTGCTCCAGCACGCCATAAGCCACCGCGCAAAACAGCGAATTCAGACGCTTCATATCGCCCAGCAACCCCAGATGCAGTGAGCTGGTTTCAATACTTTGCAGATTCTGCTGATGCAGACGATCAACATGGGCATGGGAATAACGTCGGTTGATAATGCGGAAACGATGTTTGGCGCGGCGTAAACGTTTGGCGCTGGTGATATCGCGCGACAGAAATACCGACAGTCCCAGCCGCAGATTATTCAGTAACTGTTCCTGCAGTGATTCCAGCTCCAGCAACCCCTGCGCCGAGAAGGGTTGCTTCGTCGCCAGAGATTTAGCCGCCACATCCCCACTCATCCGCTCAATGATGTCACCCGCCTGTTCAAGGTTTAGCGCCATCTCGATAATTTCCGCCCAGCGCCGCGAGTCCTCTGCCGCCAGATCAACTTTTGGCATCTGCGCCAGATAAAGTTTAATCGCGGTATATAGCACATCGACATCATCATCCAGCCGGCGCACCTCACGCGCTTCGCGCGGCTCGCCATGGATCACCCGGGTAAAACCGGCCATCATCTGTTCCAGCACATCGCCCATGCGCAGAGTTTCACGTGAGGCGTTCGCCAGCGCCAGCGCCGGGGTATCCAGCGCGCTGCTATCCAGATGCTTTGGCTTCAGACGCAGCTCGGTCTCCGGTTCATCACGGATCAGCCGCTGACAGAGTCTGGCCATCGGTTCGGCAAACGGAATCAACACCAGGCAGCGAATCAGGTTGTAGAACACATGGAAAAAGATCACCAGCTCTTCATCGGTGACCGGCAATTTATCCAGCCAGCGCGCCAGTAGATGGATAAAAGGCAGCACCACCAGGCAACCGGCAAATTTAAACAGCAGGCTGCCCAGCGCCACGCGTTTGCCATCGGCATTTGAGGTGCTGTTATTGAGCATGGCCAGCAGGCCACTGCCGAGATTGGCGCCCACCACCAGACACAGCGCCACCTGGAATGAAATCACGCTGGTGGCGGTCAGTGTGGCGGTGATCAGTACCGCCGCCAGGCTGGAATAACTGATGATGGCGAACAGCGCACCAATCAGCGCATCCAGCATAATATCGCCGGTCAGGGAGGAGAACATCACCTGCACCCCGGAGGCCTGGGTGATCGGCCTGGCCGCCGCAACGATCAGCTGCAACGCCAGCAAAATCAGGCCAAGCCCGATGCTGACGCGCCCCAGTTGCCCGGCGCGCATCTGTTTGCGTCCGAGGAAAAACACCACGCCAAAAAAAATCAGCAACGGCGACAGCCACGAGAGATCGAAGGTCAGGATACGCGCCATTAACGCGGTACCGACATCGGCGCCCAGTACCACCACCAGCGCTGGCGTTAGCCCCACCAGCTGTTGCGCCACAAACGAGGTGACCAGTAAGGTGGTGGCGTTACTACTCTGCACCAGCGCCGTCACGCCAATACCGGCGAGAAACGCCATCGATTTTCTTTCGATACTGCGACTTAACACGCGGCGCAAGTCAGCGCCATAGACACGCATAATGCCGGTGCGCACGATATGCGTGCCCCACACCAGCAACGCAATAGCAGACAATAAATTAAGCAAGGTCAACAACGGCAGGTACTCCTTTTACGTCAGGCTGACTACTCCCTATGCTGGCTGCCTGACGCAAAAGAACAGCACAGGGGGATACCCGCTGACCTTCCGCATAATACAAAGCACGCTATTTTTGCTTATTTTTCATGCAACTTCACGAAAGGTCGCCATATCTAACTGTAGACCAATCACATGGCCAGCGGCGTACAGGTCATCAACCGATCTGTTTAATACATCGACCGACAGCTCAATATCTTTAACTCGCACCCGGTAGCGAATCACGTTGCCCAGCAGGCTGTGGCTGAGAATTTCCGCCGCAATACCCTGTCCGGCCTGACACAGCAAAATCGACTCCGGACGAATAGCCACCTGCTGCTGAAACGCGCCGCCGGTAAGCTGAGCCGCCTGGGCGGCGCTAATCAGATTGTAATTACCGATAAAACCAGCAGCAAACAGATCGGCAGGCTGGGTGTAAAGTTCTTCCGCCCCGCCATTTTGCACAATTTTCCCGCGGTTCATCAATACCACACGATCCGACAGCGTCAGCGCTTCCTCCTGATCGTGGGTGACAAAAATGGTGGTGAGATTCAGTTCGCGCTGGATACGGCGAATCTGATCGCGCAGATGACGGCGGATACGCGCATCCAGCGCCGATAGCGGCTCATCCAGTAACAGCAGTCGCGGACGCGTGACCAGCGAGCGCGCCAGCGCCACACGCTGACACTGGCCCCCCGAAAGCTGATGCGGATAGCGTCTGGCAAAATCGTTCAGCTCCACCAGCGCCAGCACCTCGCCCACCCGCTGCCGGATTTCACTGCCCGGCAGTTTCTGCATCTTCAGGCCGAAAGCAACATTGCCTTCAACGGTCATATTAGGAAACAGCGCATAGCTCTGGAATACCATGCCAATTGCCCGCTGCTGCGGCGCCAGCGGCACGATATCCTCGCCTTCGACCAGAATGACGCCGCTGTCAACCGGCGTCAGTCCGGCCAGGCAACGCAACAGGGTCGATTTGCCACAGCCGCTCGGCCCCAGCAGAGTGACAAACTCTCCACGCTCAGCGCTGAAATCAATCTGCTGAAAAATTTGCGTCGGGCCGTAGCTTTTATTCAGTTGTTGAACGCTCAGATAAGACATAGTTAGCCCCTTTCACGATTGAGGGCGTTCGCCAGCCAGGTGACCAGCAATACGACGAAGAAATAGGAGATCACCAGCGCACTGGTAAAGTGGCCGCTGCCATTTCGCATGTTATACAGATAGACCTGCAATGTTTCATAGCTGGTGCCGACTAACAGGTTAGCGAATACAAACTCACCTATCAGAAAAGAGAACGACAGCAGCACCGCAATGGTGGCCCCCTGGCGCAGATTAGGCAGCACCACCCACAGCGCCGCCTGCCAGGTGCTGGCCCCCAGCAGATGGGCCGCATCAATCAGTTCAGCCAGGTTAATTGCCTGCATATTGTTAGCAATAGCACGATAGATAAACGGCAGAGCGATAGTGAAGTAACAGCCGATCAGGATCCATGGTGTGCCGGTCAGCACCAGCGGTGCGGAGGAGTAGAGTTGCAATAACCCCACCGCAGAGACCACTGGCGGCACGGCAAATGGCAGCAGAATCAGGATATTCATTACCACATCAAGGCGTGGAAAATAGTAAGCAATCACAAACATTGCAGGCAGCACCAGTACTAGCGAGAACAGCAGCGCACCGCAACAGATCAGCAGCGAGTGCCCCAATGCCGTCAGGAAACGCGGGTCGCTCCACAGTGCTGTCAGCCATTTCAGGGTAAAGCCATCCGGCGTTATAGTGGCTCCCCACTGCGTCGCCAGCGCATACAGCAACGTCACCGCCAGCGGTAATGCCAGAATCAGAAATACCAGCCAGACCACCACGCGATGATAAATTTTCTCAGCAGGTTGCATCGTCACACCTTCTCTTTACGATGGGTAAACCGCAAGGGCCATGAATCGCTCCCCTGGATGATGGCAGCAGCGGGATTAATGCCGCCCACGGCGCAGCATCAGCTGATGGATCACGGTGATAATCGCCATCAGCAGCACCAGCAACATCGCCAGCGCGCTGCCCATATTCGGATCGAGCGAAATATCGCCCGATACCAGCCCGGCGATCCGCACCGGAACCACGTTAAAGTTACCGGTGGTAAGGGCATAAATGGTGGCGTAAGCCCCCAGCGCATTGGCCAGCAGAATGACAAAGGTCCCGATCAATGCCGGGGAAAGAATCGGTAAGCCGATATGCAGCCAGTAGCGCCAGCGGCTGGCGCCAAGCAGCGCCGCTGACTCCTGCCACTCTTTTTTCAGGCCATCAAATGCCGGGTAGAGCAGCAGAATACCCAGCGGGATCTGGAACCAGGTGTAAACCACCACCATGCCGTCGCGCGAGAACAGTTTGAAGCCATCCATCAGACCATATTTACGCATTAACAGCGTCAGGCTGCCGTTCAGCCCGAGTAAAATCACAAAGGCAAACGCCAGTGGCACTCCGGCAAAGTTACTGGTCATGTTGGTAAATGACATAAAAAAACGATGTAAGCGCCCACTACCAATCTGATGCAGGGAATAGCCACCGATTAACGCAATCAGCAGCCCATATACACTGGACCAGAAGGCGATATCCAGCGAGTTGCGCATCGCCTGCAGATAAAACGGCGAGGTCAGGATATCGTGGTAGTTATCCCATCCCCAGGCTTCATTCACCTGACTCCAGAAACTGTTCACCGCCACCCACAGCAGAGGGGCAATCTGAAAAGCAAGATAGAACAACGCAAAAGGCAGCAGACAGAGCAGCGCTATCCCTTTCCCTTTCATACCGCGGGCTCCTGGTTCAGCTTCAGCAAGCCGCGACACAACGGTTTATCATGAGCGACCCCCAGTACCGCGCCGAGCGTGCCGCACAGTTCGGTTTGCAGTGGCATCAGTTCCGCCTGCAGCGAGAAAGCGTCACCAAATACAAACAGCGGCACCTGGGTCTCTTCCGGCAGTATCCCGCCATGGCTGCGATCGTCATTCATACCGTGATCGGCAGTCACCACCACCTGATAACCCGCCGCCAGCCAGCCCGGCATCCAGTGCGACAGCAGCCCGTCGGCGATACGCGCCTGATTACGATACTGCGGCGACGACAGACCATAACGGTGGCCGGCATCATCAATATTCATCGGATGTATCAGCAGGAAATCGGGATCGTGCAGTAAGCGCAGGCTTTCGGCATCTTCAAACAGATGCGAATCAGGATAGCGGTCATCAGAGTAGAAATGGCCATACTGGATCGGCAGCTCAGGCGCAAAGGTATGACGATCGCGCGCCGCGTTAAATGGCGTGCGGTTATACAGTTCACTGACCCAATGATACGCCGCCGCCGCGGTGGTTAACCCGGCGGCACGCGCATAGTGGAACAGGCTCTGTTCTTTACTCAGGCGGCTGATGCCATTGTGAATAATGCCGCTTTTCACCGGCGGAACGCCGGTGAGGATGCATTCATATAGCGGACGCGATAGCGACGGCAGTTCACAGGTCATCACATAGTACTGACCTTTTCCCTGCGCGCACTCGGCAGATAAATAGCCCATCGCGTGTTGGGCGACCTGATTGCTCAGGCCGTCAAGAACCACCAGGATCGTTTTCATCGGCCAGCCTTACTGCTGCATATTGATGGTCACATTTTCCTGCCACAGACGCGGCAGCATTTTCGATGTCTTTTCCCATGCCGCCTGATCGGCAATCGGACGGGCATTTTTGTACTCTGCCTGCGGCAACAACTTTTCCTGAATCTCTGCCGGTAAGGTCAGATGCTCGGCGCGAATCGGACGGGCATAACCTTTCGCCAGATTAGTCTGCCCGGCATCAGAAAAGATGTATTCACGCGCCAGTTTGGCGGCATTCGGGTGTTTGGCGTATTTGTTGATAATGGTGGTATAGCCGGAGGTGATCGACCCATCGGAAGGGATCAGCACTTCAAAGCGGCTCTTATCAATCTGATCACGGTAGTTCAGGCCATTAAAGTCCCATACCACCGCCACGGCAATTTCACCCTTCTCGATATTGGCGATTACCGGATCGGTTACCCCCAGACGCCCCTCTTTCGCCAGCTCGCCAAAAAAGGCCAGTGCCGGTTTCAGATCCTTCTCGTTACCGCCAAGGGCATAGTTAGCCGCCAGCACGCCATTCGCCGCCTGTGCGGCAATACCGACATCACCAATGGTCACCACATACTTGCCTTTTTTCAGGTCAGCCCAGCTGTGAGGAATATCTTTCACCAGCTGTTTATTGACCAGGAAGGCGATGGTGCCGGTATAGGCCAGCGCCCAGTGACCCTCTTTATCTTTTGCCCAGTCCGGGATTTGATCCCAGGTAGAGGGTTTATAGGGTTGGGTGACGCCTTTCTGCAGGGCGATCGGGCCGAAGGCGGCGCCGACATCGCCAATATCGGCGCTGGCATTACTCTTTTCCGCGGCGAATTTAGCAATCTCCTGCGCCGAGGACATATCGGTATCGCTATGCTTAATACCGTATTTGCTGCTGATATCGTTCCAGGTATCTTTCCAGTTGGCCCAGCTGTCTGGCATCCCAACGCTGTTGACCTGCCCTTCACTTTTCGCCGCTTTTTCCAGCGCGGCAAGATCGTTATCGGCGGCCTGGGCGGCCGGAAGCGCAACAACAATGGCACTGGCTAACACTGATGCGAACAAAGTTTTCATAACTGCTGCTCCAGATGATAAGTTAACTAACGGGCTGGACTAGACCAGCAAGATCTGAGCCAATCTAGCCTGCTCAGATGAAGGTTTTATTTCAGTTCAGTGACAGCGCGGTTTTCAGCCAGTCCGGCAACAGACACCATGGCCGTGCGTGCGGAGCGAGTTGGACGCACAGGATGTACCGCGACAGTGCAGGGGCGCCCTAAAATAAGGCTAATGACGTGGAACAGAGCAGTAACAAAACCGCAGATATAATTTGCCAGGCGCTGAGCGAGAGAATTCAGCGCGGTGAATTTGCCGCACAAGGTCGGCTGCCGGGCGAGCGCCTGCTGAGCGAACAGTTTTCCACCACGCGGATTACGCTGCGTGAAGCCCTCGGACAACTGGAAGCGCAGGGTTTGATCTATCGTGAATTACGCCGCGGCTGGTTTATCTCATCGCCGCGGCTGGTGTATAACCCGCTACACCGCAGTCACTTCCATGCCATGGCCGAACGCCAGGGACGCGCGGCGCAGACCGAAGTGATCGATGCGCACCCGGTCAGCGCCAGCAGTATGCTGGCAGAAAAGCTGGCTATCGCGGAAGGTGATGAGGTGTACCGTATTCGTCGTCTGCGCCGCATTGATGGCCGCGCGGTACTGTACGTCGAACACTATCTTAATCCGCGCTATTTCCCCAATCTGCTTAATCTGGATTTAACCCAGTCACTGACCGATCTCTATCTGACGCGTTATGACATCCGTTACGGCCGCGTGCGTTTTACCATACTGCCCGGCCCGCTACCGGCTCTGGCGGCGCCGTTGCTGAAAGTGGCGACCGGCAGTCCGGCGCTATTTATTACCCGTATCAACCGCGATCAGCACGATCGTATTATCGACTGTGACTGTGAATACTGGCGTTACGATGCGTTATGTGTCGATGTCGAGGCGCAGGGGATCAGCTGAATGCTTGTCGCGGTGGAGAACGTTGTCTCCCCACCGTCTGCGTTGTCGCGGGTCGCTGCCTGGGTTAGCTTCTCAGCTAATATGTTCAGCTTTTGCCAGGAACGTTTTGACTTCCTGTAGCAGAATATCACCTAATGAGTGGATATCCTGTGCTGCTATACCGGTCCCCTGCTCATTGCTATCCAACGCTCGCGCCTGTAATGCCAGCGCTGCGGCGTCAATCATCGAAGAATTGGACTCAGGCAGTAATTGCAACAGGCTGGCACTGCTAACCCTGAGTTTACCGCCAGCCATATGCTCAAGGGCGATATTATCGTGTGGTGCCCAATAGGCGTTATACTGCCTCTCTCCTACCCGCTGGATCACCGCCGCCGGGCGATCGGAACGCATAATTTGTTGCGCACTATGATTTATGCCTTCCCCCGGTAGATAATCATAGACCTCAACGACGGTATGCTTCTCATCAGTGATAATCAGATAGCCTCTGGTGGCGAGAAATAACTCGCTTTGGGCGATCAGGTGGGGCAGCAACTTGTAGCTCTCCGCATCCCAGGCCTGTTGATTATCAATATTCTGCGCCAGCCAGCGCATGCGTCCGATATCATTGCTGGACGTCATTAATATTTTCAGCGTGTTCCGCCCCAACGCCGTCAGGCGCGGAAGTTCCCATGAGTGTGCAATAAGCCCTAAATCCAGTAACTTATTGACTATCGTAATATCCGGCAGCAAATCAGCGGGATAGTTAACCGGGTCGTTAATATGCTTCATCAGATTAATTAGCGCATCACGGTCAGGGTTCTCCATGGCGGTTATTTCCCTCACCACCTGATGATCAGGCTGATTGGTGGTCTTTTTCTGCGCTCTCACGCGCTCTAATTGTTCTGCTATCTCGTTTACATGCGGCACCGGGCGATCCCCGGGTAGCGCCAGCGGCAGCAGTTGATTAACCCGTGCCAATTCCCGCAACACCTCCTTTGCCCCCTGCAGCAGTTGCGCAACCTCAACGTTGCTCTCTCTGGCCATCTTTTCCACCACCTGCTGATTATTGATCGGATAGCCCTGCAGACAGGCCACAGCCATCAGTCTTCTTTCAAACGACAGAGCGCTATAAGCGGTATTATTGATATTCTTCAGCCAGACCTGATTGGTTTCCGCCATCAGATTGAGACAGATATTTTTTATCTCCAGATCTGATTTGCCGATAAACTCTACCGCAGAAATTCTGTTGGTGCTTTCCAGCGAATTAACTAAAACCGACATTTGTTGTGCTGCTGAGTGTGGGCCTGGGAAAGACCGCGTGGATTTTTTTGCCAGTTGCGATCTTGCCCCCGGCATATGCTGCACAGTCTTCACCGGCGGCATCTGTAATGACGCCTGAGTACTCGTCGCCGATGCGCCGAATCCCCGGGGAAGATGTGTGCCAGTCGCCGACGGCATCATCGGCATCATCGGTGGCGGCGCGTGATAATTATGATCTGAATATGAATATGAATATGGGTACCCACCCGTGAAGGTACGGCTCAGGCTAAGCTGCCGGCTGGCGGAACCCTTAACAGCGGAGGGCGATGGTAAAGTTAATTGCTGCGGGATATTGCTGACAAAACGCAGCGATGGCATACCATTACCAGAAGCGGGGGAGCTGGTGGCAATGGGGGCAATGCTGGAAGTGGTAGAAGTGGTGGAAACAATAGCGCTATCGACCATGATACTTTTCTCTCCTTGATGCGGGATCATGCAACTAATAACAGGTGGATGTTGATCAGGTTACGCAGGAAAAACCCCGGGCATGACGCACAGACTAACAATATTAGTCAGACCACAGCTGGCCCGGGCTGAGTGATTAAACTGAATCATATCTATTTTATTAATCATCCGGCAGCTGCCATCCCTATTAATAACATCCGCAACAATATCATTTCACTTCCGGTTATATCATTATCAGTCATTATACTTTTAGCCGGCTCCCTGCTTTAGCACTATTAATAATGACCAAAATCATATCAGCAGCATCCGCATTACAGTTATTAAAAAAACGCCAAATCCCGTCTCAATTATTGTTGCCCCTCTCACTGCCAAGGTAACATTTTATGCCGTCTCATTTCCGCAGGCTGCGGATTGCGGGACAGAATCTGGCGGGTGTCAGCATGTACGATTAAACCTGCCCGGTTGAAACAACAAAAAAATTTAAGGACAAATTTATGCCGAACATCAAGCCTCTGCCAGATAGCATCACCGACATGCCATGGTGGAGCAGACAAATTGAGTATGGCAAGCCAGTAACCACACCCTGGGGAAAATTACCAATAGGGGCATCCAATACCCCGGCAACCATCACCCTGGCGAACCTTACGGGCCCGTTTACCTTACCGCCCGATGCCCGGCATTTTCTGGCTGGTAACAGCGTCTGCGGCTGCAAACATCCTGACAGAGTGCTTAACCAGGAGCGGAACAACAACCCATTTTCCACTGATTATACCCGGCCGGACCAGCCAATATCCGCCGAAAAAACGGACCAGGCTGCCATTATCAAGACTCTCCATTTTGGTCCTTATATTACCGGCCATTTACTTCCGGTGGCAGAAATTCTGATAAAATCAGACAACCCGATGGTAAAATCCGCGGGCGAGCAGGCCCAAAAAATCGGATATCAGAAAGATGATCTGCAAAAGCAGCTGCGCACCAGAGCAAACGATGCCCTCAATAAAATACAGGCTGAGTTTGATGTGGAAGTCAGCCAGGTTTCAGATGAATATCTTCGATCGCTATTTGGTACTATCGGTGCCATTTGTGATCCCAGGCCTCGTGATTTATATGAATTCCATGCCACCATGTTAGAATACCTTGCGGACAGGAAATATCAGGAGTTATTTGCTCATATTCATTCGAATGCCAACTTATATTACTTCCTTAACAGCACTGAGTTTGGCCGCAGCGTACTGACCGAAGTCAGAAACACCTTTCCGCTGACCGGACCGGTGACATTTATACCCCCCCAGCAGTCCGCGTTACTGGATAAAATAGCAGCATTCTGCACACCAATATATGGCGAGTACTTCCATCAAATATGCGACATAAATTTAACCGGGAAAACCGCCATTCAAATTGTTAACTGCCTGCTGGGAAATAAAGGAATAGAAGAAAATTTAACCAGAAGTGATTTTGGCAAAAAAATATGGCATGAACTAAAAAACTACCCACTCTATTTCAAGACACTGAGATCAAGAAGTGTACTGGAAAGCATGGCCTCGGAGATCGATACCTATTTAGCCACCCTTGAAAGATTAGATAACCTTACCGGCTTTCAGCGTGTATTCTCCTTCTTTAAACGAAAAATCACTGAAATCCAGCTCAGATATAAATATGATGAAATAAAATTTGAGTCCTTAAAACCTACCATAATTCTCTACCGGGATAGCTTTTTTGGTACGTTAAGGAATATTCAGCGATGTGGCGTCGACCGCACCTTACAGAGTTTATTAGGTAAAAATCACCCATTGCAAAAGGCTATCGTAGAGGCTCTTAATCTGGAAAACCTGGCGGAAGAGGTTGCACCGCAGTTGCTATTAAGTTCACCCGATTGCCGGCAGTTTGTCAGCAGTGCTTATGCATTAACCATTTGCGATATTTTCACTAAAAATATCAGCGAGCTGTCTAATAAGCTTTATCAGGAGATCCGCCAGGTCTATTCATCAACGGTTGACGTAGAGTCGACGCTGAACCAGCTGAATTTTAAAGATAAAGAAGTCCAGGCACTGATGTTAGCGGCCTGCAATTTTTTGCCGCCACATCTCAGCTGGCAGGATATTCAGCGCGCGCTGAGTTCACTGTCAAATCTGTATGCCAGTCGCCATACGATGCCATCCGATGGCGCTGGCAGAAGGCGCGATTATATTAATAACTTCCGGCAATGGAGCGGTCCATACTCGGCGTTTATGGATAGTGACACCATTAATCAAATCGTCAACGTCTGTTTTAATACCTGGGGACATAATGAAAAGATAAATAGTATTTACCAGGAACTCTCCGCCACGTTGCGTAACCATCTCTCTCCCAATATTTTGGCTGAAAACTTTCGTCGCAGCATTCTGATTGAACCACATTTCATACGAAAATTAAATATAGACAAGCGACAGTCCCAGAGAATAGAAGATGAAATGATCGGTTATTTATTTTGCCGGGGGAAATATTCCAGCCCGGAACTTAAACAAGCCAGATTTAACCTTGAGGTAGCCAGCATCCTGAATTTACTCCCCAATAAACTGGCCTACGATCTGGACAGGATTAACCTTTCCACCGCCCATTACCAGGAGAAACACCGCAGTGAAAATGACAATCTACTCACTGCTGAGCATATGGAAACACTCGATCACATTGGTTTACTTTTTATCGAATCCCATGCGATGTTAAATAACCTGGTGGTCACCAAGGATAATCTTGAAGCGCTAAAAATACTGTTTTCCCGTAATGATCGGGTTATCAAACATATTGATAAAATCACTCACTTAATGAATGAGTTAATTTATGGAGGCGGCAGCACCATTGAGGAGTTCAGGGAAGAGGTGCGAGTTTTTTTTAATCGCCACGAAGTGCAGGAAATCTATAATATGCCAACAAAAATATTCAATAATCAGCTGGATGAGATAAAAAAACTGCTATTAACAGTTCCGCTGACCAGCGTCGCTGAATTTTTTACAACGATCAGTGATCTGGGCATTACTTTATCAGCCGAAAGTCAGAAAAAAATAGCGGAAGCCATCGACATTATGTCGGACGGTGAGGATATTACCCTCGAAGAGAGAACCAGTAGGGTGCTGTCCAGCCTGCTGCATGAGCAGTTTCTCTCGGGAAACATAACTACGCCGCAAAAAACATTTTACGGTCAGTCGCATGAGTTCCTGCATGAGCTGACAAAAAAACTGCGGGAGGACATGGAGAAGTTAATTAATACTGAAGTTGAACGTCTTCTTGGGCCGCTTTGCGATACCTCTTCTGAAAATTCGGCGTATATTAAAGCCGCCTGCCAGTTTATTAGCGACCCTGAAGCAGGTAAAATATTACCTGGTATTAATGCCTCATTTCAGAAATCAGGCCGGGGAACCGACCCGCGGAAACTGACACCTGACGAAGCCGTTACACTGCGGGCATCTTTGCATACTTTATTATCTAATGGCGTGACCGATGCTAATCCCGATATTGATGCGATGATCGGATACCTGCGCAGCACACGCACCTGTCAGTTTCTCCATTCATTAGCAGCACTAAATTACTGGTATAACTTTCTGAGACTACAACGTAAAAAATATCAGGAGGCGGGTAGCGATGACTTGCGAAAAAATATTATCAGTCAGATTTATACGCGGGTCAGTGAGATAAACCCCCACCCACTGCTTCCCACGGTGACGCCGGATCATATTACCTCAGCAAAAGATTTTATCCAGTCGACCGACGCGTCCCTCAGCATCTCAAAGACCATTATGTATCATGTCACCATGCTGAATATTTATCTGGAGGATATTAAACGCGAACATAATGAGGTGCTGTCGCTGGAGTACAGAAGACACTGTGAAGAGATACAGAGAGAGTATGATCTGGCAATGGTCATCTATGGCAATGATTGCATCCAGCAGGAATACCGCGCACGTAAGGCAACAGAAGATTTCCTGAAAACCTGCGGCGGGCTGACTGACGAACGGCAATATAAATATGAGCTGAGAGAGTGGAAGGGAGAAATTTATGAAGATATAAAGATAAATATTCTGGAGAATGAGCGGCTGAAAGATGAATGGCTTAATGAAAAATTATATGTTATTTGCGAAGTCACGAGTGAGGTAAACAGCAGGCTTGCCGGCGGTAATCAACTCACGGTGACCACCGAAGGCTCCCCGGCCGGCTTCAGACGCCAGGTTATTATGGATAAAAATGTCGCCACCACCCAACAACGTTTCGCCGTCCCCATTCGCCGTAAAGATCTTATCGAAGCGTACAAAAACGAACGCTACTTTTATGATCCCACTAAGCTGGTAAAGGGGAAAATAACGCAGCAATTAGGCCATATGCCAACCACTAACTATGCTGAGCTGGCCGAAATCAGAGAATTTACCTTACAAAATGAATTAGGTATTTTAGAACTTACCGATTTGTTACGCATTAAGGTGCAGGGGAAAAGAGACTACCAGGTCATTGATATTTTAGCTAAAAATAAACAGGGCTACCCACTGCATTACCCGGCGGCGTATGATTGCGCCGCCAGGGCCAGAGAGTTCAGAGATATGTATTTTCCCGGATTTACCGGGCGCTTTAATGATTTTTCTCCGGGCCTCAATAATCTGCTCAATTCACTACCCTCTGCTACTGCTGCGCGCGGGTCTGATTTCCCACCACCACCACCAGCGCCAACCGCGCCAATGGCAACCAGCCAGGCCGGGCCATCAGGGTTATTAGCCAGACCAATACCCGCGCTACTGACACCGATGCCATCCGCCCCGCCACAGGCGCAGGATTTCCCCGCCGGAGAGCGGGCAGCAACAGGGGCGCAACCCTCAACCTCAGCCCGCCAGCAACCACCAGCGTTTATTAGTCTGCTGGCAGAAGGTCCGGCAAGTCCTGCCGCTAATGCGCGGCGACAAATTAAGCCGGGGGTGGCCACGCCCACCCCGCCACCACCCCAGCCAGTCATCCGGACACACTATCGGGTGATCAATCAGCGAGGAACATTATTCGAGCTGGCAGCGAAAAATTCCACTCAACAGCCCCGGAAAACGCTGACCACGCAGTCAAAGCCAGATAGTTTTGCGACGGTAATGGCCCGGCTGAAAGCAGAACAGCAACCGGCCAGCCTGCAGGATAATAAGATCATCACCCGCGGTCTCGATCAACGCTGGGCCAACAGTGCAACAGCCGGTGTTAATCTGATGCCTCGCTGCAGCGAGGCATTGCTTAGTCAGACATTGCCAGAAATACAGACCGCGGCGGCGGCGCTTGAAAACTTTACCGCAGTGGAAATCAGTTCACGGGCCACCGGCACAGATTATTTTGATTGTCTGATCATCTCGCTGGTTCTGCATATGAAGCCGGGCTTCCCCCCTGATGACCCCTATATTCTGTCACTGGTGCGCTATTATCGTTCCGCGCTGGTGATAAAGGGCTGGACCGCTCCGCCCTTAAACGAAGAACAGCGGGAACAATATAGCAATATTATTGGCTACAAGCCGGTTCACACCCCGGGCGCGATGGTGTTCAAAAGTCTTGCATCATTTACCCTGATTGACGCTATCAATGCCGATCTGAAACGCGACAGGAAATTACCGCTGCGGGTCGTTGTTCACGAAATGGTGCAACTTAATGATACACCCCAACCGCTTGAACTGACCGAAGCCTACGGGCCGCCAGAGGGTCGCGAAGTCCATATTTTACAACAGGGAGAGCATTTTAAACCGTTAGTGCCACGTGTGCGGATCAGCGCGTAGTGGCGGCTGGGGCAAATTATTGACACGGGCGGCATAAATGCCGCCCCGACGGTTGATGAGGATTAATCGGCGTCATAGCCAAGGTTTGGCGCCAGCCAGCGTTCAACTTCGCTGACCGACATGCCTTTCCGCGCGGCGTAATCTTCGATCTGATCGCGCTGCAACTGCGCGACGGCGAAATATTTACTGTCGGGATGGCTGAAATACCAGCCGGCAACCGCCGCCCCAGGCCACATGGCAAAGGATTCGGTCAGCTTCATACCGGTGCGGGTTTCCACATCCAGCAACTGCCAGATAGCGGCCTTCTCGGTATGCTCCGGACAGGCCGGATAGCCAGGCGCCGGACGGATCCCCTGATAGTTTTCGCGGATCAGCTCTTCATTACTGAGGTTTTCATTGGCGGCATAGCCCCAGATCACTTTACGCACCCGCTCATGCAGGTATTCGGCAAAGGCTTCGGCCAGACGATCGGCCAGCGCTTTCACCATGATTTTATTGTAATCATCGTGCTGCGCATCATATGCATCAGCCAGCGCATCCTCTTCCAGACCACCGGTCACGGCAAAAGCGCCCAGATAATCGGCGATACCGCTGGATTTTGCCGCGACAAAATCCGCGAGGCAGTAGTTGGCGAACCCGGTTTTTTCCGTCTGCTGGCGTAAATGGTGACTCACCTGTAGCACGTGGGAACGGGATTCATCCTGGTAAATTTCGATATCATCACCGACACGGTTGGCCGGGAAAATCCCCACCACACCGCGCGGATTGAGCGCGCCCTGACTGTGCAGCTGATCCAGCATCGCATTGGCATCGGCAAACAGGCGCTTCGCCTCTTCACCCACCACCTCATCTTCCAGGATTCGCGGATATTTGCCCGCCAGCGACCAGGTCATAAAGAATGGCGTCCAGTCAATGTAGTTGCGTAACGTATCGATGCTGGCGGTCACCGTACTGACGCCGGGGCGATGGGCCACCGGCGGCGTATACTGTTCCCAGTCAAAGGAGAAATCGTTATCACGTGCCGCCTGCAGCGTCACCGGCGGTGTCCGCGGCTTCTTCCGTCCATGCTGAATACGCACCGTGTCGTACTCTTTGCGCGTGCGTGCCACAAACTCATCATATTGCGTGGCGGACAACAGGGCCGATACCACGCCAACGGAACGGGAAGCATTCTGCACATACACCGTCGGGCCACTGTAGTTCTGTTCGATTTTCACCGCGGTGTGCGCTTTTGAAGTGGTGGCGCCGCCAATCAGCAGCGGTATGGTGAACCCCTGACGCTCCATCTCTTTCGCTACGTTAACCATCTCATCCAGCGATGGCGTAATCAGGCCGGAAAGACCGATAATATCGGCGTTCACTTCCCGCGCGGTTCGCAGGATCTTCTCGCCAGGCACCATCACGCCGAGATCGATAATTTCGTAGTTATTACACTGCAACACCACCCCGACAATGTTTTTGCCGATGTCATGCACATCGCCTTTTACCGTCGCCAGCACGATTTTGCCATTGGTCTGCCCCTTCTCCTTACTGGCTTCGATCCAGGGTTCCAGATAAGCCACCGCCTGCTTCATCACCCGCGCCGATTTCACTACCTGCGGCAGGAACATTTTACCCTGGCCAAACAGATCGCCGACCACATTCATCCCGGCCATCAGTGGCCCTTCAATCACTTCGATAGGACGCACGGTTTTCTGGCGCGCTTCTTCGGTATCCGCTTCAATAAATTCGGTGATGCCTTTCACCAGCGAGTATTCAAGGCGTTTTTCCACTTCCCAGCTGCGCCATTCGGCCTGCTGTTTGTTGCTTTCATCGTCAGATTTGCTGCCGCGATATTTTTCCGCCAGATCCAGTAAACGTTCGGTACTGTCATCGCGACGGTTCAGCACCACATCTTCCACCGCATCACGCAGTTCCGCCGGCAGGTCGTCGTAAATTGCCAGCTGACCAGCGTTCACAATCCCCATATCCATTCCGTTACGAATGGCGTAATAGAGGAAAACCGCGTGAATCGCTTCGCGCACCGGTTCGTTGCCACGGAACGAGAAGGAGACGTTGGAGACGCCGCCGGAGATCATCGCATGCGGCAGTTCGCGCTTAATATCCGCACAGGCGCCGATAAAGTCCTGCGCATAGTTATTGTGCTCTTCGATACCGGTTGCCACCGCGAAGATATTCGGGTCAAAAATAATATCTTCCGGCGGAAAGCCCACCTCTTCCGTCAGGATCTGATAGGCACGGCGGCAGATTTCGATTTTGCGCGCACGGGTATCCGCCTGGCCCACTTCATCGAACGCCATGACGACCATTGCCGCGCCATAACGACGCACCAGCTTCGCATGGTGGACAAAGGCTTCCACTCCCTCTTTCATCGAGATGGAGTTAACAATCCCTTTCCCCTGAATACATTTCAGCCCTTTCTCGATCACTTCCCATTTCGAGGAGTCGATCATAATCGGCACCCGCGCAATATCGGGTTCACCGGCAATCAGATTAAGGAAACGCACCATCGCCGCTTCGGCGTCGAGCATCCCCTCATCCATATTGATATCAATAATCTGTGCGCCGCTTTGTACCTGCTGCAGCGCCACTTCCAGCGCCTCGTTATATTTCTCTTCTTTAATCAGCCGTTTAAACTTCGCCGAACCGGTAACGTTAGTACGTTCGCCAACGTTAACAAACAGCGACTCGGCGGTAATATTCAGCGGTTCAAGGCCGGACAGGCGGCAGGCCACCGGCAAGGTCGGCAGCTGACGCGGGGCCACCCCGTCCACCACCGCGGCAATCGCGGCGATATGTTCCGGCGTGGTGCCACAGCATCCGCCAACAATATTCAGGAAACCCGCCTGCGCCCATTCGCCAATCTGTTCGGCCATGGTGGCGGCATCAAGATCGTATTCGCCAAAGGCGTTCGGCAAACCGGCGTTCGGGTGCGCGGTGACATAACACTCCGCCAGTCGCGACAGCTCCGCCACATACTGACGCAGTTCGTCAGGACCCAGCGCACAGTTAAGGCCAAATGACAGCGGCTGCGCATGGCGCAGGGAGTTATAAAAGGCTTCGGTGGTCTGGCCGGAGAGCGTACGTCCGGATGCATCGGTGATAGTGCCGGAGATCATTAGCGGCAGGTCAACACCCAGCGCTTCAAACTCGGTCTGTACCGCAAAGATCGCCGCTTTGGCGTTCAGGGTATCAAACACCGTTTCGATCATAATCAGATCGGCGCCACCCGCCACCAGCGCACGCGTCGATTCGCGATAGGCTGCCACCAGCTGATCAAAGGTAACGTTACGGAATGCCGGGTCGTTAACATCCGGCGAAATAGAACAGGTACGGTTAGTCGGCCCGAGAACCCCCGCCACATAACGCGGACGATCCGGGGTTTTGGCGGTCCACTCGTCGGCACAGGCGCGTGCCAGTTTCGCCGCCACCAGGTTAATCTCCGCCGACAGCGACTCCATATGGTAATCCGCCATGGCAATGGTGGTGGAGTTGAAGGTGTTGGTTTCCAGAATATCAGCGCCCGCCGCCAGATAGCCGTTATGGATGGCGCTGATGATTTCAGGCTGTGTGAGTACCAGCAGGTCGTTATTGCCCTTCAGATCGCTTTGCCAGTCAGCAAAACGCGCGCCGCGAAAGTCGCTCTCTTCTAACTTATAGCTTTGAATCATTGTGCCCATGCCGCCATCCAGCACCATGATGCGTTTCGCGAGCTGCTGATGCAGCATTTCTGTTCTGTTACTCACTCTCGCCTCTTCACCGTCTTCTCACTGGCTGAAATGCCAGCAGGACATACTGGCACAACTTTTGAACCGGTAAAAGTAACGACGGATGAGACATTTTCAGTTAACCTGCCTGAACTGATCCGACCAGAGCATTGCGCGTTGCAATATTAGTCAGGAAAACGAAAATGATTTCCACATAGTGAAAAATCAAGGAGCCAGATATGGCAACGCCCGTTCCGACCAAACGTGGTAAAAAACCCCGCAGCGCGGCCGCACAGACAGCACAACCTACCGGACAGGTTCAGTCCCTGACGCGCGGTCTGAAGCTGCTGGAGTCGATTGCGGAATCCCACGGCAGCGTGGCGTTAACCGAACTGGCCCAACAATCAGGCCTGCCTAACTCCACCACTCACCGCCTGCTGAGTACCATGCAGCAGCTGGGATTTGTACGCCAGGTCGGCGATTTAGGCTACTGGACCATCGGCGCCCATGCGTTTGTGGTGGGCAGCAGTTTCCTGCAGAGCCGCAACCTGCTGGCGATGGTGCATCCGATGCTGCGAAATCTGATGGAGTCATCCGGCGAAACGGTTAATCTGGCGGTGCTGGATTTAAGCGATCATCAGGCGGTTATTATCGACCAGGTTCAGTGTACTCAGCTGATGCGCATGTCTGCGCCGATTGGCGGTAAATTGCCGATGCATGCTTCCGGCGCAGGGAAAGCCTTTCTCGCCAATCTTAGCGAGCAGCAGGTCACCGAGTTGCTGCACCGCAAAGGGTTGCACTACTACACCCCGCATACCCTGATGTCACCACAAAGCCTGAAGGAGAATCTGGCGCTGGTACGGAAAGCCGGTTATGCCTTTGATGATGAGGAGCATGCGCTTGGCCTGCGCTGCGTCGCCTCCTGCATCTATGATGAGCATGGCGAGCCGTTCGCAGCCATCTCTATCTCCGGCCCGCTATCGCGCATCACCGACGATCGCGTGACCGAAATCGGCGCAATGGTGATTAAAGCAGCGAAGGAGATTACCCGCGAATATGGTGGCAGCAGCGGCCATTAATGCACCGCCGCTGCATTAATGGCTAGCGCCGGCAACCGCATCAACCCCCGCCGCCGGATAGCGTTGCGAAAAACGCTGGCGACGTCGGTAGGCGAAGACGTCTTCAATATGGCCGTCGCGGATCCGCTGCTGCAACCCGCGCCAGTAATCTGCGCGAAACAGCTCGCTGTGCATTTCATCAAACAGCGCCGCGATGGCCGGGTCGCTGCACAGATAGTGACGAAACTCTTGCGGGAACACATCTTCCGGCGCCACGCTATACCAGGGTTCATGGCTCAGCTCATCTTCCGGATAACGAGGCGGCGGAATATCGCGGAAGTTCACCTCGGTCATATAGCTGATTTCATCATAATCATAAAACACCACCCGACCATGGCGCGTAACGCCAAAATTTTTATACAACATATCGCCGGGGAAAATATTCGCCGCCGCCAGCTGCTTCACCGCATTGCCATACTCTTCAATCGCATCACGGCGCTGCTGCGGGGTCCCCTGTTCCAGCCAGATATTGAGTGGCGTCATACGCCGCTCCAGATAGAGATGCTGAATAATCAGCATCTCACCCTGTAGCTCGAGTTTTTCCGGCACTTCACGCTGCAGCTCGGCCAGTAATTCGGCGCTAATACGCGACCTTTCGATGGCAAAATTTTCAAACTCCTGGGTATCCGCCATCCGTCCTACGCGGTCGTGCTCTTTAACCAGCTGATAACACTGCCGCACTCTGGCGGGCGTCACCTCTTTTTGCGGGGCGAAGCGATCTTTAATCACCTTAAATACCCGATCAAAACCCGGCAGAGTAAATACCAGCATCACTAAACCGCGAACCCCTGGCGCCACCACAAACTGATCGTCGGTATTGGCCATATAGTGCAGATACTCGCGATAACTTTCGGTTTTCGCATGCTTCTGGCAGCCAATCGCCATATAGAGTTCAGCGGTGGTTTTACCCGGCAGGATCTCGCGCAGCCATTCCACCAGTGCCGCAGGTAGCGGAGCATAGACCATAAAATAGGAGCGGGCGAAACCGAAAACGATGCTGGCCTCACGTTTGCGCGTGAGACAGGTATCAACCCACAGCTCGCCGGCATCACTGCGGTGAATCGGCAGTAACAACGCGTATACCCCGGATGGCAGACAGAGTTTTGCCACCAGCCAGGCCGCTTTATTACGATAAAACAGCTCATTAGCCACTTTCAACGTCGCCTGCGCCAGTTCCGGCGCGGCAAAGTTTTGCTGCAAATGGGCCATGATATAGCCGATATCGCGCGTCAGATCCTGCCACGGCAAACGCAGAGGTAAATCGCTGAGCAGGCGCTGTAGCAACGGCTGCCAGCCTTTCGCCGCACTGAACTCTTTTGCCAGCGGGCGGGGAATAGTGCGAAAGCGGCGCTCCGGCTGGGAGCTAAAGATAAACAGCCGTTCCGGCGTCAGCGACTGATGATCAAACAGCCGACAGTAGACTGAGTTAAAAAAGCTTTCGGCGATTTCAAAGCGCGGGTAGTCGGGCAGTAAGTCAGTGTAAATGGCTTTAATCCGCATCAGAAAAGCGGCGTCATAGGCCTGATCGCCGGTGATAAAACGCAGCTGTTCCACCACCAGCCCGACATGATGATCGTAGAGATGGATACGCGCTTTCATCGCCTGCTGCACCGCCTGCCAGTCGGCCAGCTCAAAGCGCTGCTGTGCGCCAGCGGTGATTTCAAGAAAACGGCCATATTGCGCGTCAAAGCCCTGCAGGATGGTTTGCGCGATCAGTTTTTCGAGTTGTTGCATCGGCAGCCTCTGGAAAACTGTAAGGGAGCCAGTAATGACTCCCGTTTAATCATTAATGATTAAATTGTTGCTCTTCGGTGGAGCCGGTCAGGGCGGTAACCGACGACACCCCACCCTGGATGATGGTAGTGACGCTGTCGAAATAGCCGGTGCCCACCTCCTGCTGATGCGAGGAGAAGGTGTAACCCTGCTTGATGGCGGCGAATTCCGGCTGCTGCACTTTTTCAACATAGTGGCGCATCCCTTCCCCCTGCGCATAAGCCTGCGCCAGATCGAACATGTTGAACCACATACTGTGGATGCCCGCCAGGGTAATAAACTGATATTTATAACCCATATCGGCCAGCGCCTGCTGGAAGCGCGCGATGGTGCTGTCATCGAGATTTTTCTTCCAGTTAAACGATGGCGAGCAGTTATAAGCCAGCAGCTTGCCCGGAAAACGTGCATGGATGGCATCGGCAAAACGCTGCGCCGCCGCGAGGTCCGGCGTCGAGGTTTCACACCACAGCATATCAACGTAAGGGGCATAGGCCAGACCACGACTGATCGCCTGTTCCACACCGGCACGGGTACGGAAGAAACCTTCAGGCGTACGCTCTCCGGTAATAAACTCGCGATCATACTCATCGCAGTCGGAGGTAATCAGATCGGCGGCATCAGCATCGGTACGCGCAATCAGCACCGTCGGGACATCCATCACATCCGCGGCTAAACGCGCCGCCACCAGTTTCTGAATCGCTTCCTGGGTTGGCACCAGCACCTTGCCGCCCATATGTCCGCACTTTTTCACCGATGCCAGCTGATCCTCAAAATGCACGCCCGCGGCGCCGGCGGTGATCATTGACTTCATCAGTTCAAACGCATTCAGCACGCCGCCGAACCCCGCCTCAGCGTCGGCGATAATCGGCAGAAAATAGTCGGTATAACGCGCATCGCCCGCTTCAATATTGTTTGCCCACTGAATCTGATCGGCGCGGCAGAAAGTGTTGTTAATTCGTTCCACTACCGATGGCACGGAGTTCACCGGATAGAGTGACTGATCGGGATACATGCTGGCCGCCAGATTGGCGTCAGCGGCTACCTGCCAGCCAGAGAGATAGATCGCTTCGATACCGGCTTTCGCCTGCTGCAACGCCTGGCCCCCGGTCAGGGCGCCGAGGCTGTTGATATAGCCCTTTTTCGCCCCGCCGTTCAGCAGCGCCCACAGTTTTTTCGCGCCCTGCTGCGCCAGCGTACAGGCCGGATTCACCGAGCCACGCAGTTTTACCACCTCTGCCGCGCTGTACGGGCGGGTAATGCCTTCCCAGCGTGCATCGCGCCAGGATTGTTCTGTCTGCTGAATCTGTTGGGTACGTGAGGTCATAGTGGATACTCCTTGTTCTCAGGGGATCAGGTGGTAACCTGGCAGCGTCAGAAACTCCACCAGTTCAGTTTCCGTGGTGATGCGCTCCATCAGGCGCGCGGCATCATCAAATCGTCCCTGACAAAAACGCTGGTCGCCCAGCTCTTCCTGAATGACCCGCATCTCTTCGGCCAGCATCTGGCTGAACAGCGCCCGGGTGACTTTCTCACCGTTAGTGAGCGTCTTTTCATGACGGATCCACTGCCAGATCGAGGTGCGGGATATTTCCGCCGTCGCGGCATCTTCCATCAGTCCGTAGATCGGCACGCAGCCATTGCCGGAGATCCACGCTTCGATGTACTGCACCGCCACACGAATATTGGCGCGCATTCCCGCCTCGGTGCGTTCACCTTTGCACGGCTCCAGCAGTTGTTGTGCGCTGATCGGCGCATCTTCTTCGCGCAGAACATCCAGCTGATTCGGTTTATCCCCCAGCGCCTGGTTAAACACCTCCATCACCACATCGGCCAGCCCCGGGTGGGCAATCCAGGTGCCGTCGTGACCATTGGCGGCCTCACGCTGTTTGTCTGCACGGACTTTATTCAGCACCCATGCGTTACGTTCAGCTTCTTTGCTGGGAATAAAGGCCGCCATTCCACCCATAGCAAAGGCGCCGCGCCGGTGGCAGGTTTTAATCAGCAGTCGTGAATAGGCATCAAGGAATCCCTGATCCATCGTTACCGACTGACGATCGGGCAGAACGCGATCGGGATGATTTCTCAGCGTTTTGATATAGCTGAAGATGTAATCCCAGCGGCCGCAGTTCAGCCCGACAATATGATCGCGCAGCTGGTAGAGGATCTCGTCCATCTGGAATACCGCCGGCAGCGTTTCGATCAGCAGTGTCGCTTTGATGGTGCCACGCGGCAGATCGAAACGATCTTCGGTATAGCTGAACACCTCACTCCACCAGGCGGCTTCCTGGAAAGACTGCGTTTTCGGCAGATAGAAATAGGGGCCGCTGCCTTTTGCCAGCAGCGCCCTGACGTTGTGGAAAAAGTAGAGTGCAAAGTCAAACAGGCTGCCGGGGATCGCTTCACCGCGCCATAACACATGCTTTTCCGGCAGGTGCAGACCACGTACCCGGCAAATCAACACCGCAGGATTGGGCTTCAGCTGATAAATTTTTCCGGCTTCGTTGCTGTAGCTAATGGTGCCATTCACCGCATCGCGCAGGTTGATCTGCCCGGCGATCACTTTTTCCCATGACGGCGCCAGCGAGTCTTCAAAATCCGCCATAAATACGTTCACATTGGCGTTCAGGGCGTTGATCACCATTTTGCGTTCCACCGGGCCAGTGATCTCTACGCGACGCTGCTGCAAATCGGCCGGGATGCCGCGAATTTTCCAGTCGCTATTTTTAATGGAATTAGTTTCCGAAATAAAATCCGGAAGTTCACCGCCATCAATTCTGCGCTGAACCAGCGTACGTTCAGCCAGTAGCCCGTTACGACGTGGCGTGAAACGCGTCACCAGCTCGCTGAGAAAATCGACCGCGCCCTCGGTTAGAATCTGTTGTTCCGCGCTGCCAAAGGGCTGGCTGAATGCCAGCTCAGTGCTGATTACTTGTTGTGTCATGCTCGCCCTCTCCTGTTTGATCCCATACCCTCGGGTGCCATCACTATTGCGATCGTCGATCCGATCCGTTTGCTGGCGCTTTTTTGACCCGCAGGATCAAATCATAATCTGATAATTTTCAAAATCAAAAACAATTTCCATTTTTATATTAAAAATGACATAAGAAATTGAAAATAAAAACAATAAAATATGTTAACTAAAAGAAGGTGTTTTCAGATGGAATTTAAGCAGATAAACGACAGCGGAAAGCGGCGCAAAAACCGTGAGGAAACGGGAGTTTTCAGAAACAGGACGGTGAACAAGCCGGGGTTCAGCGGGCCGAAAAGTCTCCGGCCCGCAATAGCAGATTATTCCAGAGTTGGATTCATATGGCGCAGATCGAATGGTGTGATCTGGTAGACGTAATAGTTCAGCCAGTTAGCAAACAACAAATTGCCATGGCTACGCCAGCTGGCGCGCGGTGGCAGTTCAGGATTATCCTGCGGGAAGTAGTTAAATGGCACCTGCGGGTTAAGTCCGGCCTCATAATCACGATGATATTCGCCCGACAGGGTCAGCGCGTCATATTCAGGATGGCCGGTCACAAATGCCAGTCGCTTATCTTTACTGGCAAACAGGTAGGCGCCGGTATGCTCAGATTCGGCGAAAATTTCCAGATCGGTATAGTCACGTAATAGCTGGCTGGGGAAATCGGCGTAACGTGAATGCGGAGCGAGAAAATTGTCATCGAAACCGCGAGTCAGCAGGGCATGCGGATGCAGGGTTTTGTGCTCATAAACGCCGGAAAGCTTGGTTTCCCGCGTCTGTTTCGGAATACCATACAGAATGTTTAATGCCGCCTGTACTGCCCAACAGACAAATAGCGTTGAGGTGACATGCTCTTTTGCCCAGTGCAGCACGCGCTGGATCTGCGGCCAGTAGGCGACGTCGTTAAAATCCACCAGGCCCAGAGGCGCGCCGGTAACGATCAGGCCGTCAAAATTTTCGTTCTGAATATCTTCAAAATTACAGTAGAAGTTATTGAGGTGTTCGGTCGGCGTATTGCGGGATTCGCGTGCGTCGATGCGCAGCAGCTGAATGTCAATCTGCAGCGGTGAGTTGGAGAGCAGACGCAAAAACTGGTTCTCAGTCTCAATCTTTTTCGGCATCAGATTTAATACCAGCACCTTTAGCGGACGGATTTCCTGAGTGCTGGCGCGCGAGGAGGTCATGACAAAGACATTCTCGTTACGCAAGAAACTCACGGCTGGTAATTCATCGGGTACCCTGATTGGCATAACCTGTTTTCCTCACACATACGTTTATACGTTTAGACATCCAGATGCCTGAAGATAGCCTGGCGCTGCAACAAAGTCGAGAGATCATGCCATAGTTGAAAATGTTTCACCTTCACCGCCACGATCTTCAAACATTTCCACAAACGGCAGTGTGACCGAGGTATCGCTGCTGGCATGACGGTAGAGCAGCCAGGTGCGATTTTTTACCGTCTCGCCCGCCACGCTAACCGGCAGATGGAACAGCGTCTCTTCCAGCGGCAGGTAGCTGGAAACAATGGCATACCCCAGCCCGCGTCTCACCATTGCCAGACACACCTCCAGTTTATCCACCGTCATCGCCACACGCGGCGCCAGTGAGTAGTTGGCATTCCACCAACGATCGATCAGCTGGCTGATATGGGGGCCATGATTGATACGAATTTGCGGTAGCCACGGCAACAGGGCGAGATCGATCGACTGATGGCTGATAAGGTAATAGTTGTCCTCTTCTACCAGCCGTTTCCCTTCACGCCAGCCAAAGTCATCTTTTACCAGCGCCAGATGAATCTCTTCCCGCTGGAGTTGCCGAAAGATCGCCTCACTGTAGCCACTGATCAGATTCACACTGATACCCGGGTGCCTGGCACTAAAGCTGGCGAGAATATCCGGTAAACGGTAAGCAGCATAATTACTCGACACACCAATCCGTAGTTCCCCCTGCTGCGGACCATCGAGACTGTGCAGTGTGGTCTTCAGCTGGCGGAAATCACTCAGCATGCTCTCCGCCCGCTGCGCCAGATAGCGGCCCTGGGCACTAAAGACCAATCCACGCGAGCTGTCGTCAAACAGACGAATATCCAGCTTGCGCTCAATCTGTTTCAGACGATAGCTCAATGCCGGCTGTGAGGTATAAAGCTGCTCAGCAGCACGGGTAATATTTTTATGCAGCCACACCGTCCTGACGATCAGCCAGTCTTTTTCATTCATCGCGGGCACCTAACTCTCTGATTATCCTGTAACTATAAAATAATTTTTGCATAAATTATTCAAGTCATAAAAAAGCTCAATTGGGCTTCTGCGTACAAACAGTCTATATCTGGACAATGCCTTAATTTACAACACTTTATATGCACTCGATTGGGGACCCAAAATGACTGAGCGCACCACCTGCGGGCAGAAAGATAAAATTATTTATGCTGTTGAAAAATTAAGCCAGCCGATGACACAGCTGGCTCTGAGCATTCATGCGCGGCCGGAACTCAGTTTCGCCGAGTTTCATTCCGCCCAGGCGCTGATAGCCCCACTCCGTGCGGCGGGTTTCCGCATTGAAGAACAGGTAGCAGGATTAGCGACCGCCTTTCGGGCCAGCTGGCATAGCGGCAAACCCGGACCGCGTATTGCCTTGCTGGCGGAATATGATGCGTTAGCCGGGCTGGGGCATGCCTGCGGGCATAATCTGATCGGTACCGCCTCCGTTACCGCAGCGCTGGCGTTGATCGAGGCCTGTCCTGATATTGCCGGCTGTATTGAAGTCATTGGCACACCGGCCGAAGAAGAGGGCGGTGGTAAAATTATCATGGCTAATCACGGCGTTTTCGACGACGTTGATGCGGTAATGATGTTTCATCCGCGCGAGAAAAATATGGTAACACGCGGCGCGCTGGCCTGTGTTGATGCGCTATTTAAATTCTATGGCAAGGCCTCACATGCCGCCTCCGCCCCGCATCTCGGTATCAGCGCGCTGGATGCGGTTATTCAGACCTTTGTCGGCATTAACGCCCTGCGTCAGTTCTTTACCGACGATGTGCGCGTACACGGCATTATTACTGACGGCGGCAGCGCGACGAATATTGTACCTGCTTATGCCGAAGCCAAATTTCTGCTGCGCGCAGCCAGCGTCGAAGGACTGAAAACCGTGCAACAAAAGGTGTTTGCCGCCGCTCAGGCCGCGGCGCAGATGAGCGGTGCGCGCCTTGAGATTGAAGAAGGGCTGACCTACGCTGAGCGCAATAATAATCTCGCGCTGGCGGCGGGCTTCCAGCGCAATCTGCAACTGCTGGGACTTGAAGTGGTTAACCCACCGCAGAGTGGTGGCGTCGGTTCATCTGATATTGGCAATGTCAGCCAGCTTACCGCTGCGATTCATCCCTATTTGCGCATTGGCGATGTTATCCCCCACACCCCTGAATTTGCCGCCGCCGCCGCCTCTGACGCCGGTACAAATACCATGCTGACAGCCGCCAAAGCGCTGGCCATGACCGCATACGATCTCTGTTATGACGCGACACTGTATCAGACGGTGCGCGCTGAATTTAGCCAATGGAAATCCCGCTCTCAAACCTCCGGAGATACGCACTGATGAAAATAATGAAATTGATCACCTTCGCCACCCTGGCTCTGAGTTGCCACGCCGCGCTGGCGGCCGGTGAAACCCTGCGCGTCGGCGCCGATCTCACCTACCCGCCATTTCAGTTCCGCGATAGCAGTGGCAAGCCAGCGGGTTTCGAAATCGATATTACCAATGCCGTCTGTCAGGCAATGCAGGTAAAGTGCGAGTATGTGGTCAGCAGCTTTGACGCCGAAATTCCTTCGCTGCTGGCGAAAAAAGTCGATTTTATTTCACCGCTCGGCGCCACCGAGAAACGTCGAAAATCGATTGCTTTCAGCGATTTTATCTACCATATCCCGACAAAGTTAGTTGCTCGTAAAGGCAGTAATCTGCTGCCGGATGCCACGGTATTACAGGGTAAACGGATTGCGGTACAGCAGGGATCGATTCAGGAAATGTACGCCAATAAATACTGGGCAACAAAAGGAGTCGATATCGTCATGTATCCCGATCAGGACGTGATTTATCAGGATCTGGCATCAGGTCGCCTCGATGGCGCCTTAAGCCCGGCGGTAGCCGTCACTTACGGCTTCCTGAATAAACCCGAAGGCAAAGACTTTGCGCTGGTCGGCCCGGAAGTGCGTGATGACGTGCTGTTCAGTATTGGTTCTGCCTATGGTATGCGCAAAGAAGATGAGAAAACCCGCAAACTACTGAATGAAGGACTGGCAAAAATTATCGCCGATGGCAGCTGGGAAAAAGTGAAGCAGCACTATTTTGGCGATATCGATATGAAAGTACATCAGCCGGAGCAGGCTCATGCCGCTCAGTGATCTCAATCGCAGCGAGCTTCAGCCACTGATGATGCAACTGCTGAATGAATATCAGCAGCTGCACCGTCTGTCTGGTTCAACAGATGCCGAGCGCAGTGTCGATCTGCTGGCGCAACTGCTGGCAGCACAGGGTATCGTGATCAAGCGTGAACTCTGTTCACTGTTACTCAGCGACCCGCTATCCGGCAGTTTGTCCCTGCCCGCATATCCACAATGGCAATATCCGGCCAAAACACGTTCATTTTCCGCCAGTTGTCCGCAGGGAGTCGAGGCGGAACTATTTTATGATAAGCGCTCGCTGTCGGTGATTGCCGATAATCAGCGCGCGCAGTGGGCCAGCGAAGTACGCGGTAAAATTGTCATTGCCGATCAGGGATTTGAGGATTATGTCCAGCGTCTGGCCGCCGCCGGAGCCGCAGGTTTAGTGCATATCTGGGGCTCAGCTGAACAGGCGCTTCATGAAGAGACCGTTGGTCCGGTTTGGGGATCGCCGGTGCCTGATGATGCGCTGCGTTATCCGCAGCTGCCGGTGATTTCAGTAAACCAGACGGCGGGCCAGGCGTTACTGGCGACACTGTCGCTGCACCCGGCATTAACCGCCCGGCTTACCACTGAAGTACATCAACATGTAGCGGAATGCAGCTTACCGGTGGTCGATATTCCCGGCAGTACGGATGAATTTGTCCTGCTCTCCTCGCATTACGACTCGTGGCATGAAGGCGTCACGGATAATGCGACCGGTAATGCGCTTTGCCTGGCGATGGCAGTTCACTTCCATCAACGGCAGCCGCTGCTGCGAAGAGGCGTGCGGATTGCCTGGTGGCCAGGGCACTCCAATGCCCGCTATGGTGGCTCAACATGGTATGCCGATCGCTACCGCTTACTGCTACAGCGGGGTTGTATTGCTCATATCAATGTTGACTCACCCGGCTGTAAAGATGCCACTCAGCTGGTGATTAATGCCAGTGGCGCAGAAGATATTGCCTTTCTTAATCAGACTATTACACAGGTTAGCGGCCAGCCCGCCAGACGGATTACCCCGCCGGGCAAAGGGGGGGATCAATCCTTTTGGGGCTGCGGTATTCCGCTGCATTTTGCCTTGCGTGAAGAGCCGGAAATGCGCACCACGCAATCACCAGGCAGCGGAGGGGGTTGGTGGTGGCATACGGAAGAGGATACGCTGGATAAACTTGATCAGGAGATCCTGTGGCGTGATTGCCAGATTCATGCGCGCTGGCTGGCGGATCTGCTGGTACGCGATCAACTGCCACATGATCCGCTGCATTATCGGCTATTGCTGATGCAGGCCATCAGCCAGCTGCAAACTGAGCTGGATCCGGCGTTTGATCTCTCACCGCTGGTGCAGGCACTGGAGGATATGGAAAAGGATCTGGTCCGGGCGGTGGCCGGCTGGCAACAGAATACCGGTTACTGGCAGCCGCGGCTCAACCAGATTTTGGGCTTATGGCACCGTATTCGCTACAGCTCGACCGATGATTTTCATTATGATCTGAGTTTTCATGGTGGTGCTTTGCCCGGTTTGCAGCTGCTACGTGGCCAGATGCGGCCGGCAACGACGCCAGAAACCTTTTTGATGATGACGACCCAGTTCTGTCGGCAACGCGATCGGGCGCTTAGCCTGCTGAAGCAGAGTCATCAGATCCTGAAAGTGGGTTTCATTAATGGTTCCAGTGCATAACGCACAGACGCAAAAAAGCCCCATGCGTGAGCATGAGGCTTCTTAACCGGCGGCATAAATGCCACCCTTACAATTTGATGCCTGGCAGTTCCCTACTCTCGCATGGGGAGACCCCACACTACCATCGGCGCTACGGCGTTTCACTTCTGAGTTCGGCATGGGGTCAGGTGGGACCACCGCGCTACAGCCGCCAGGCAAATTCTTTGTGCATAAAACGAATCTTTTGCGCTGCTTCAGCACAAAACCTTTCGTTTCCGCAGATTCTTTATCCGTGAACTGAGCTGAAAATTGTTGTCTCTGTGCTGTTATCAGCACGGGCGGCATGAATGCCGCCCCTACAAACACTCACCAAAACACTTCTGGTGTTGTAAGG